>NYZD01000088.1 GCA_002685935.1 Planctomycetaceae bacterium
GATGTGCCGGGAAGAGCGAAAAGCCCTTGTTTTACGGGCCCACACGCGTCAGAATTATATCACAATTGAGGAATCATCTGGGAAATGCGGGCCAAATAGTATAGGGTCTCGCGGAGGCCGGCCTCTTCGTCGGTGTAAACCATGACTGCGGTCGGAAGGCATCGGATGAAGGCGGGGTGTCGGTCATCGGACACATAGATCAGTTGATCGATCGACTTTAGGCGGATCACGGGAAGGATCGTCGCCATGACGAGCGGCTCTGTGTTCCGACTGGGTGAGACGAAAGCGTATTCCGGCAGTCGATACGTTACAACGTCGACTAGATTCGAGACAGATGGATGCTTCTCGAGTGCCTCGAGTGCGTCAGAACTGAATCCGCGAATAATATTACTGCTCTGCCAGTCCGCACGTATCCGTGCGAGGAGGGCGTCATCGTCGGCATCGATCTGTACCGCGGTGTAGGCATGTGCATTGAGTTCAGCTCGCGTCTTTTCGTAGTCCAGCTTGGCACGAAGATTGAGTGTGAGCAGCACGCAAGCACCAACAACGACAAGGACGATAAAGATGAGTCGAAGCAATATCCTCATCGGTGCACCGAACGACCGATTGAACGGACTGTTTCCACTGACCAGGGACACGCCCATGGTGAGTGGCGCAGCGAGGCGGGAATTCCTGCCCGCTTTGCAGGTGCGGAGAACGTCCCCGGCGGCTTACATTATCCGGCGCGGGTCGGTGCGAAGCAAGGAAAAAGCGGGGGTTTTGCTGGACGGGAGTCATCGAAGAGAGTGGTGGGTGATGCGTTCAGGATTGGACAGCGTCGTACATGGCGTGGATGTTTTCGAGGGGGATGTCGGGGTTGATGGTGTTGGAGGTGAACAGGACGAGGGAGGCGCGGTCGCGGCAGGTGTCGATGGCTTGGCGGACGCGATCGTGGATTTGCTGGGGGGTGCAAACGGGCAGTTCGGTGGTGACGGACATGGGGCCGAAGATGAGCAGGGGTTCGCCGTCGCGGGTGCGCCGGGTGACGATGTTTTCGAGGATCATGCCACACTCGGGTTGGAATCCCTGGAAGCCTTTGACACCGACGTCGAGGAGGAAGTCGAGCATGAGTCTGACGTCGCCATCGCAATGCCAGACGGGTCGGCAGCCGACTTCGAGGAGGGGTTCGAGCCCGTAGCGGAGTTGGGGGGCGTAATATTTTTCCATGAAGTCGATGGAGATCATGGGGCCGCGCTGGGTACAGATGTCTTCGCCGAGGAGCAGGGCGCGGGGGAAGAGTCCTTCGGAGACGGCGCGGGCGACGAGGCGGGACTGGCATCGGCCCATGGCGCCGCCGACTTCCATGAGTTTCTGGGCGCGGGCGGGGTAGAGTCCCATGATGAGGAAGAAGTTTTCGTAACCGAAGCGGCCGTACCAGCAGACGGACGCGCCGGCGGACCAGTGGGCGGGCATCCAGACCATGTCGCCGCAGCGCTGCTGCATGTGTTGGAGTGATTGGCGATATTCGGCGTAGGCGGCATCGAAGTCGAAGGCGGCTTCGATCTGTTCGGGGGTCTGGAGGGCGTCGAGTTCGGCGACGGCTTGTTCGAGGGTCATGCCGGGGTCGGCTTTGACGTAGTTGTCGACGTCGACGCAGCGGTATTCATCTCGGGACTGGGGGACGAAGACGTGGATGAGGCCGTCGTTTGCGAGGGACTGGTAGGCCTGGATGGCGACGCCTTCGGGGTCGGCCCAATACTGATCGGGGTCGGCGCCGGTGATGGCCATGATATGACCGGCGTAGGCGAGCCACCCGCCGAGGATGGGGGTGCGGTCGGGCGGGGTGAGGTCGAAGACGGCGTCGAGTCTTTGGCGGGGCGTCATGGGTTGGTTCATGGCGGGGTTGCTCGGGATGGCGGGTGGCCGCGGGGCGGCGATAGATCACTGCAGCCGTGGATGGTAGCGGATTGACCGATGTGCGGGCGCGGGTCGGGGGTTAGCCTCGGACGATGAGCAGGGCGATGAAGGGCACGAGGCTGAAGGCGATGAAGACGATCTTGAACAAACCGAGGAAGGCGTAGATGACGACGTTGAACGTTTCGCAGGGCATGGGGAACCATTTGCATTGAAGGCGGTAGACGAGGCCCGGGGTGAAGGTCAGGAAGATGGACCAGAAGATCAGGAGTCCGCCGTTGAGGATGGTGCACCACATGAAGACGTCGGTGAGTTGGTGGATGTCCATGATGTGTTCCTTGAGGGTGGTTGGGCGGGCGTGGGAGGGGACGCAGTGGGGGTTAGTTAGAGCGCCTTTATCGCAGCTGTCGCGTTCATTGACTGCTAGGGTCATTTGGGGCTCGCCTTCGACTCGGCCCCGGCCACCGATGTCGCGTGCACCGGACACACAGGACGCTACGAACGGGCGAAAGATGCGTTAGCGCGTGGGCAGGTTCCAGAGGCGGGCGGCGTTGTCGCCGAGTATGAGGGCGTGGTCGCGGGGGGTGAGCCAGTCGAACGCTTCGCGCACGATGCGCAGTTCGTCGGCGAGGGTTGGCCAGCCGTGATCGGTGCGGAAGTGGCCGGGGTAGCCGGTGCCCCACATGCAGCGGTCGATGCCGAAGGCGTCGATCGCGAGCTTGACGGGATGGTGCATGTCGGCGTGGGGGAAGTCTTCGTTTGAACGGTTGTGGATGTCAGAGATTTTGATCAGGACGTTGGGGTGACGGGCGAGGTGGAGAACGGGTTGATAGGCGGCCCAGTCGTCGTCGGCCATTTCGGGTTGGGGATACATCATGTGATCGATGAGCCAGGTGATTTGCGGATAGCGTGCGACGGCGGTGTCCATCTGGTGGGCGTATTCGGCGGGGCAGTGGATCTGGACGATGCCGCGGCGGTCCTGGATGGCCTCGAACATGGGCGCGTTTTGCGGCTTGGTGAGGATTTCGCCTTCGGCGGGATCGTCGGTGATGTAGTAGCTGGGGTGGAAGCGGAAGCCGGTCATGCCGCGCTCGTCCATCCAGTAGGCGGCGTGTTTTGCGTTGTCGGGGTCGAGCGGATCGATGAGTCCCTGCGCGACGAAGCGGTCGGGATATTGGCGTGCGGCGTCGGCGACGTAGCTGTTGTCCCAGGTGGAGAAGGAGGTCTGGACGATGACGGTGTAGTCGACGTCGTTGGCATCCATATCTTCGAGCAGGAGTTCTGCGGTGGCGGGGGACGTGGGGACGGAGCTCCATCGCGGGGCGGTTGGGCCGACGGGCGCGATGGGGGGTATGTGCCAGATATGGACGTGGGTGTCTACGATCATAGGGGAGCTGGTTTACTTGCTGGTGTCGACGCGTTCGAGTTTGCCGAGTATGGCATCGGTGTACCATGTGCCGTCGAACTGCATGACGGGGGCATCGTAGGTTTCGGTTTTGCCGCTCTTGAGGGTGATCTTGGCTCTGCCGGTGCCAAACTCGCCATCGATATTCTCATCAATCACTTCGACGGAAGCCAGGCCCGGGTTCCTCTGCTGCGCGGCATCGAGCGCCTTTTTGCGATCTTGTCTGAATTGCTCCTCGTTGTCGGCGTAGATGACTGGGGGAATGGTGGTCATGAGTTTGTCGAGGTCGCCCTGGGCTGTGGCTTCAAAGAAGCGTACGACGACTTCGCCGGGGGTGATCGCATTGGCGGAGTTGGACGCGGGGCCGTTGTCGTTGTCACCGGCGGGGCCGGGGGCGGGTTCGTCGCCACAGGCGGTGAGGAGGATGGCGATGAGGGCGACGAGCGTGAGGTGTTTGAGGCGTTGAAGCGGGTTGGGCATCGTGTGCTCCGGGTGGATGGTCGCCGGCGGCGGGTGAGCGGCGCGAAACTAAGGGATTGTCGGCATGGTTGGCATGGTCGGCATGTTCGGCATCATTCCCGGGCCCATGCCGACGTACCACGCGCCGTCGGATGCGGCCTGGAGGAAACGTTTGGCGGCTTCGCCGGGCGAGTCGGGCGGGCTGCTATCACATCCGGTGAGGATGAAGCTGAAGAGCGCGGCGGCGATGAAGAGATGAGTGATGCGATGTGCCATGGACATTTTGGGTTGCTCCGGATTGGTTGTCGTCTGGCCGATTTACAGGATACGAGTTTCGATGCGGCATGGGGCGTTGGCGGCGCTCATTGTTTGAAGGAGCCACACCCGCGGGGTCATCTTATCACGTTCGCCGGCCGGCAACAGAGCGGGTATGGGCTGAAGGCGTGTTGATATGCGGATGGCGGCGAAGGGGTGGGTAGTGGGGGCGATGCGGTATCCAAGGGGAAATAGTGGATCAAGGGGATTGAATGTCCGATTGATGGGGGGTGAGCGAGGCGCCACGGCGGCGGGTGCGGGGTCCGACGGTGGATGGTGGCTGGGAGATGGGCATACGAATATGTTAAGGTTTGAAGGGCGCGGGATCGTCCCGGGCGCCGGCTTAACGGTGAAATCAGATTTCAAAATGGGGTTTAGATCATGGACAGATGGCTGCGATATTCACGACTGATCCTGGCGGTTTCATTGTTGACGGTGCTGAACGCATGCGCGGGCGGAGGCGGGCCGGGCGGCAGGACGATCTGGCATGTGAAGGCGGTTCATCCGGAGGGGCAGTTCCTGGATGTCAAGGCGATCGACGGAGCGGGCCACATCCATGACGTCAAGGCGATCGAACAGGACGGCAATCTGCACGTGATGGATGTCAAGGCGTTTGTTCGGGGGAAGGTATTGGCGGTGAAGATTCTGACGAGTGATGAGAAGTACGCGCCGGTCAAGGCGATTGGCGAGGACGGGACGATATTCGACATCAAGGCGCTGACGGCGTCGCGCGAGATTCTGGATGTGAAGGGCGTGAGCCAATCGGGGAACATCACGCACATCAAGGCGATCGGCCCGGACGGATCGTTTTACGGGGTGAAGGCGATCTCGCGGCAGGGGCAGTTGCACGACATCAAAGGGATCAAAGTGACGGGGGACGCGGTTGAAGCGACGATTCACGACGTGTCGGTGGCGGCGCACATCAAGGCGCTGCCGGCGACGGAGGAGGATGCCGGGGGGGGCGCGCATCTGGCACGTGAAGACGCTGGACGCGGCGGGGAACATTCATGATGTGAAGGCGTTGAACAAGGGTGGCAATCTGCACTTGATGGACGTCAAGGCGTTCGTCGATTCGGCGATATTGCCGGTGAAGGTTCTTGTCAGTACGGACCGGTACGAGCCGGTGAAGGCGATCGGTCAGGACGGGACGATATTCGATATCAAGGCGTTGATGCCGGACGGTACGCGGCTGGATGTCAAGGGGGTTCGGCGCTCGGGCAGCATCACCCACATCAAGGCGATCGGGCCGGACGGGACGTTTTACGGCGTGAAGGCGATTTCGCCGTCGGGGCAGATGCATGACGTCAAGGGTGTGAAGATGAAGAAGGACCAGGTCGAGGCGACGATCAATGGCGTGGCGGTGGCATCGTACATCAAGGCGCTGCCACAGTTGAACGCGGCGGGCGAATGACGTGCGCGGGGGCGATGGATTTTGATGGTCGTTGAATGACTGAACCGGCGGCGGCTTGCATGGGTAAGCTGCCGCCGGTTTTCTGCGCGGGTGGGGATGGCGCGACGCGGGCGCGGCGGATTTTCTGACGGGGGAGGCGAGCGGGGCGAGGGTGAGGTGCGCCGGTTCGGCGTGGGGATCCAGGTCAATGGTGATCCATCGCTATCCTAATGAATGTGCACTCGGCGTACGAGAATGCTTTTGCGTGGGCGGCGTTGGTCGTCGGGGACGTGGAAGTGGGAATAGGCGATGAGGGCGGTGCAGGAGTCGATGGGGAGGAGGGCGGAGTAGGAGCAGGTGTTTTTTTCGATTTTGCCGGGGGGGACGATGGTTTGTTTGGGGGACCAGTGTTGGGCGGCGGGGTCGGCGGCGGCGCGGAGGTAGAGTCCGGGTCGGCCGTAGGTGGCGAGGGTGATGCCGGACTCGAGGGTGATGATTTCGGGCCAGACGCCGAGGGTGTCGAAGACTTCGGGGGTGGACCAGGTTTGGCCGAGGTCGGTGGAGCGTGAACTATATAGAGGGGCGATACCGGAGCCGTCGGAGGAGCGGATGAGGCAGAGGATCGAGCCATCGGGCAGGAAGGTGATGTCGGGTTCGGTGAAGCCTTCACGTTTGTGCCAGAGAGGGTCGGCTTGTTTGTCGGGTTGGTAGGGGATATCGCTGAGGAAGTGGAAGGTGTGGCCGCAGTCGGTGGAGCGGACGAAACGGATGTCGAGGTATTGGGGGATTTTGTCGTCGACGATGCGGAGGGTGTGGCTGACGGCCCAGAGGGAGCTATCGGGGGCGAGGGTGGTGCGGTGCATCCATGGGAAGGTGAAGACGCCGTCGGTTGCGGATCGGACGGCGCCGGGGACATGGACGGCGGCGGCTTCTTCGATCCATTGGTCGGCGTCCTGGAGGAGGCGGGCGAAGCGGAAGCCGGCGAGCTGCGGGGGGACCTGGTGATCGTGATAGAGGGTGACGGACTCGCCGTAGCCGCCGGTCCAGGCGCCGATGGGATCGGGCAGGAGGTGTTGGACGTCTTGAATTTTTTGTGAACGGAGGACGACTTCGCGGAGGAGGTCGCCGTTGGGGAGGGTGTGGATGCGGGGCAGGCCGGGCGGGCCAAAGGGGGTGGTGGTCTTGGGGGCGTCGGGTTGGATAGGGTTCCAGGTTTGTCCTTGGTCGTCCGAGAGTGCGGCGTGGGGAGGTAGGCCGTAGGCGGAGGCGGCGTCGTCGCCGACATGGAAGGCGAGTTGGATTTGTCCGTTGGGCAGATGTTGGAGGGTGGGGAACTGCCAGGGGCCCCATTGGCGCAGGTCGGGCGGAGCTTGCGAGATGAGGATGGGGGGATCGAGGGTGATGTTGGGGGTGGACGTGTTGGGCATCATCTTGTGTTCCGCGATGCTAACCTTTTGGAAGGTAAGGGATCGCGCCGGCGACGTCGGTTGCGTCGATGATGCGGAAGCGGCTGACGCTTCCGGCGCGGCGGGCAGCGCGGTGTTCGGCGTAGGCGGGATCGTCCTCGAAGGCGAGGACGGCTTCGGTCGACGGGAACTCGAGCAGCGCCATCACGGTTGTATCGGATTCCGGGCCTTCAATGGTTTTGATGTTGCGGGTGCGGGCGAGGTATTTGCCGCCGTGTTTGTGGACGATGTCGTGCACGTGCGCGGCGTAATTCGGGATCCATGAGTCGTCGGTGACTTTGATCTCCGCGACGAGGTAGACGGGCATGGTTGATCTCCCATGTCGTTGGTCAGGGAATCATGGTAGGTACTTCGGAGCAGATGTGCAGTGCTGTGGTCGTCGTGTTTCGAGCGCGCCGGCTTGTGATTGGGCCGTGCCATTATCCGGGTTGGACGATCGGCATGGCGTGTCACGCGCTATCGGGCAGCGCTCACCGGTGAAGGATCGGCAGTCTTGCTTGCGATGATCATGATCTCGATTTCGTCGAGGTCGATCGGGCGGTGTCCCCAGTTACCGGCGGTGCCGCCGCCGAGGTGGTGTACGGACAGGCCGGCGAGGCGGAACAGGAGGGTAAGTTCGGTGGGGACGAACGCGCGTTCGCGTGTGGGTACGGCGGGCTGACCTTCGCGCGGCGCGAGGGTGGACGACTCGGTCATCGTCAGGGGATCAAAGTTTCCGGCAGCGATGTCGGCGTTCTGGTACCTGCGCAGCATGGCGGCGGCGTTGAGGACGGTGAGGACGGCGGTGGCATGCGGCTTGAGGCATCGCGAGATGTTGCAGAGGATGGACAGCGGCTGATCGATCGGGTCGTCGGTCCGGCTGAGCAGGCCGAACGCGCCTTTGCAGAGACCGATGGCGGCGTCGAAGCTGTGGGGAAATGAGAAGTTCGTGGCGTCGGCATGAACCCATTCGACGTGCACACCGGCGGCGGCGGCGTTCTCGGCGGCGACGGCGAGCATGCCCTGCGACAAGTCCAGGCCGGCGACAGCGTAGCCGCGCTGGGCGAGTTCAATGGCGTGACGGCCGGTGCCGCAGCCGACGTCGAGGATCGTGCCGCGCGGGGGGAGGTCCAACACCTGCAGGAGGAAATAGACCTCGGCTGTGGTGTTCTTCGTGAACACGTTCTGCTCGTAGATCGGCGCGTGGACGTCGAAGAATGTTTGCCAGATGGTCTTGTCCGACATGTTGGACTCCCATGTGCTGCGTTGCGATCGCGATCAGGTGCGCTGACCGGCGTCGGCGAGGATCGATTGTGATGCTTCGAGTTGCTTATACATGATCAAGGCGTCAACGAATCCGAGCTTCGCGTGTTGGAAGGCGTGGGGGAGGATGCCGACGGTGGTGAAGCCGAGCTTTGTCCACAGGCGGACGGCGCGCCGGTTGGTGGCGACGACGAGGTTGTATTGCATGGATCGGAATCCGCGGTCGAGGGCTTGGCGCTGGGAATGCTCGCACAGGGCGGTGGCGATGCCTTGGCCGCGGGCGTGTTCGGCGACGATGTAACCACAGTTGCAGACGTGGGCGCCGAGGGTGGGTTGATGGTGTCATCCCAGGCACCGTTGGTTTCGGTCAGTGACATTTCGAAATGGAAGTGATCATTGACACCGCCGGGCCCATCGCCGGCCCAGGTGAAGGTCAATGCGTCAACGCTGCCGTCATAGCCGATGGAGGGCCAGGGCCAGATGCCCATCTGCCAATCGGTCCCTGAGGTCATGCCGCCGCCAATGATGCCGGATCCGGCGCCGCTGACCATGGCCAGGCCGTAGCGTGCGCTGCCATTGACGAGCGAGGAGTAGACGGGGTCACCGTCGGGCACGTCTGGATTCCAGAGCGGAGCGGGATCGCCACCGATGACGTCCCAGATGAAACCTCTCTGGCTCAACATGGGATCGGCACTGTGAACGACGCTGCCGATATCGGTGATGGTGGCATTGCGATCGCCAAACATCACGGTGCCATCCCAACCACCACCGACGCCGTCGAGGTCGATACTCCACAGGCTGCCGGCGAAGTGCATGGTGGTTGTGGGATCGTAATCGGGGCTGGGGGTCCAGATTTCAAGCGGGCCCGAATGAGACCCGTTGCCATCGAGGTCAATGAAGAAGGTCGAGGCGTCGGCGACACCGGCCCAGGCCAGCGTCGCGGCCAATACGCATAGGGGCATCCATTTCGTTGTCATGATTCTGTTCGTGCTGGACATCTGCAAAGCTCCAATCGTGAGTCGAGGTATGGGAAGGATGAGGAAGTCCTTTTCTGCTCGGCCGTCGTGACCATCACGTTCGGCCAACTGCGTCGATGAGCATCGCTCGTTGCGTCGATTTCGGGTCAGTCGGCTGATGCGGCTTCGCGGTGATGGCGTTTGCTTGCGCGGTTGCGGCGGTCGGGGGCCGCGTTCTGTCGCGCCGGGACGTGCATCACAGTGAGAAACCGCAATTCGGTCGGCGTGAGCCCGGTACTACACGTCAGTCTTGTTCTGAGGGTTCTGTTGTCTGTTCGGTCAGCTCCTATTGAGGGCACGTGGGCCGGGGGTGAGGGGGTCGGGGATCTGTGTGGATGGCGTGGTCTATGCCATCGTCGATGCTAGGTGGTCGGGCTGTCGTGCTCACCGGAGCGGCCGTCGCCGGAGCGCTGCCGCGGCGGGGCGCGGTGGTCGGCATCGGCCTGCTCGACGGTGAGGGCAATCTCGCTGAGGGTGGGGACCGCAACGATATGGAGCGGCGGGCCAGACAAGAGGGAGGCGAGTGGTCTGTGGCAGCCATCGTGATTGTCATTGTCTTGAATATCTGCACGTCCTGTTCGTTGCCGGAGCGGTTCGACAGTCCCGGTTGTGTGTTGCGCACCGTTTGGGCGTGGTCATGAGCGGGAGTCGATCGAAGTTATCTGGGAAGCTTGGGCCCGGTGATCTTTGCTGATGTGACGGGAGAGGGTGTTGCGTGTCGTTCGTTGTTCCCGCCCGGGCCATGTGTGACCCGGGCGGGACGGTCGATCCGGTGTGCGTCTAAGTCGCATCAGGATCTGGTGTCTGGGGTTCATCGTTGTACTGAGATATAACCGAATGTTGTGGATGAAGTCATGAAAAAGGCGGCGTACTTTGGGTGTATTGCAACGCACCCGGTTCTTTACGCAAAGGAGTACGCC
>NYZD01000089.1 GCA_002685935.1 Planctomycetaceae bacterium
GCCCCCCTCACCCCGACCCCTGCCACACCACCGGGTTCTGCTCATCGTCATCCATCACGTCGCCAACCTTCAACTTCTCGGCCTGCTCGTCGGTCAAAATATTTTGCACGCCCGAGTACGTCGACCCGATCGGCATGAACCCGCACGTCATCGCGCGGCGATACCCCGGCGTCATGTTCGCGTTCGCCCCGTGAGCCAGCATCCCGTTATGAAATGAGCACGACCCCGCCCGCATCTCCACCGCCACCGACGGCCGGTCCGCCCACTCCGGATAGACGTCCAACAACTGCCGCATCACCGGCGTGAACCCCGCGTTGCGATCGAACGACGCCTCGGTGTGCGTCCCCGGCAAAAAGAACAGACACCCGTTGTGAATCGTCGCATCGTCCAGCGCCAACCAGATCGACGTCGCGTGACGCGAATGAAACCCCCAATACGGACAATCCAGATGCCACGGCGTCGCGTTCGCCCACGGCTCCTTCACCAGCGTCTGATCGTGCCACACCCGCACGCCGTCAACGCCCTCCAGCTCGCTCGCCAGCCGCCCGATGCGCTCGTCCAGGATCAGCCGCTTCACGCGATCGCTGATCTGCCAGAGATTCACGCACTGCAAAAAGACATTGCGGTAATGTTCGTCGCCGCCCTCGTCGGTATTGCGCAACGATCGACCGCCCTCCGCCGTCACTCCGCGCTGACGCATCTCCGCCGCCTCGCCCACCGCGTCCCGCCATTCGGCCAATTCCTCAGGTGACAGAAAGTCCTCGATCACCGTGTGCCCGTCCGCCCGATAGCGTTCGATTTGTTCCGACGTGATGTCCGTTCGCATTCATACCTCCTTCATGCAATCAATCGGATTCCTTGTCACCGCACGAACGGATTGCTCCGCTTCTCGCGGCCGATCGTCGTCGGCTCGTTGTGCCCCGGCAGCACGACCGTCTCATCCGGCAACCCGTACAGCTTCTCACGAATCCCGCGAATCAGCAGATCGTGATCGCCGCCGGGAAAATCCGTCCGCCCGATCGAACCGGCGAACAGCGTGTCCCCGGCCAGCAGTACCCCCGCCTCTGGCTGATAGAACACCACGCTCCCCGGGCTGTGTCCCGGCACGTGCCGCAACTCGAACCGCATCCCGTCCAGTTCCATCGGCGCATCAATGTCGTGGAAATCCGTCGCCGGCGGCGCGGTGATCGGCTGACCAAACAACCCCGACAGATTCAACATCGGATCGCCCAGCCAGTCCCGCTCCGCCTCGTGCAGCCACACCGGTAAATCCGCCCACGTCGCCAGCGCCTCGGCCACGCCCGCAATGTGATCGCAATGCGCGTGCGTCAGAATCAACTGCGTCGGCGTCAGCCCCAACTCACGCACGAACCCGAACATCGCGCCCGGCTCGTAACCCACGTCCACCAGCCAGCAATCCGTCCCGCCTTCCCGCCACACCACGTGGCAGTTGGTCATGAACTCACCCAGCGTGAATGTTTCGTATCGCAGTGTGCCGGCCATGGCCGCATCATAGGCGATCGGCCCCACTGGCGGGACACCGAACCCCGGTGTATACTTCTTCACGTCATGCACATAAGCCGCACCCCGATTATCGCGATCATCATGACCCCCCGGTTCCCCCGGTAGGCGCGGCGATCACACACCCCGATCCCACAAAGCCCTGCCGGTTGGCGGGGTTTTTTATTTCGCAGTGACCGACAAGATGGTCCGATAGAAAGTCATACACCACGACACGACCGCGCGTGTCATTGGCCGCGGGCGACAACCCACGCTTCGGCGAGAGACGAAAATGACCACCCACCCCCAACGCATTGAAATCTACGACACCACCCTGCGCGACGGCACCCAGGGCCTCGGCGTCAGCTTCTCCCTGCCCGACAAGCAGCGCATCGCCCAGCGCCTCGACGCGCTTGGGGTCGACTACATCGAGGGCGGCTACCCGCTGTCCAACCCCAAGGATGTCGCCTTCTTCGCCGAGGCCGACCGCCTGCAACTCAAACACGCCAAGCTCTGCGCCTTCGGCATGACCCGCCGCAAGGGAATCACCGCCGAAGAAGACGAAGGCATGGCCGCCCTCGTCGACGCCGGCGCCCCGGTCATCACCATCGTCGGCAAAACCTGGGACCTGCACGTCGATGAGGTCCTGCGCGTCGATCGTGACCAGAACCTGGCCATGATTCGCGATTCGGTCCGGCACTGCGCCCAGACGCCCGGCCCGTCCGGTGAACCCGCCGAGGTGTTCTACGATGCCGAGCACTTCTTCGATGGGTATCGCGCCAACCCCGACTACACGCTGCAAACCCTCCGCGCCGCTCACGAAGGCGGTGCGGCCCGCCTGATCCTCTGTGACACCAACGGCGGATCGCTGCCCGACTGGATCGCCCAGGTCACCGATGCCGTCCGCACCGCGCTGGGTGACGCGGTCAAGCTCGGCATCCATCCGCACAACGACGCCGGCCTCGCCGTCGCCGACGTGCTCGCCGCGATCGCCCACGGCGCCATGCAGGTCCAGGGAACGATCAACGGCATCGGCGAACGCTGCGGCAACGTCGACCTGACCACCGTCATCGCCAACCTCCGCCTCAAGTTGAATCGCGACTGCCTCGCCGGTGATTCGCTGCAGCAACTCACCGAGACCAGCCGCTTCGTCTACGAGCTGGCCAACATGAACCTGCGCGAGACGCAGCCCTACGTCGGCTCCGCCGCGTTCGCCCACAAGGGCGGCATGCACGTCCACGCCGTCCAGCGCGTCGCCCACAGTTACGAACACGTCGAGCCCGGCTCCGTCGGCAACACCCGCCAGGTCCTCGTCAGTGAGCTGTCCGGTTCATCGAACATCTCCGCCCTGCTCGGCGAGAAGTACGGCATCGCCGACGATCGCGATATCCAACGCCGCGTGCTGATGCGCGTGCAGGATCTCGAGAACGCCGGCTACCAGTTTGAGGCCGCCGACGCCAGCTTCGAACTGCTGTTGCGCAAGGAACTCGACCAGCGCCGCGAATACTGGCAGCTCGATCACTACCGTTGCGTGATCCTCAAAACCCACAATGACGAGCCCGCCACCGAAGCCATCGTCAAGGTCCGCATCGGCGACAATATCGAACACCGCGTCGCCGAGGGTGACGGCCCGGTCAACGCGCTCGACGGCGCATTGCGAAAGTGCCTCGTCGATCACTATCCGCAAATCGCCAACGTGCATCTGCGCGACTTCCGCGTGCGTGTGGTCAACGCCACCGCCGAGTCCGCCGCCAAGGTGCGTGTCATCGCCGATTTCGCCGTCATCCGCGCCGACGGCCCCGACACCTGGTTTTCCACCATCGGCGTCAGCGAGAACATCGTCGAGGCCTCCTGGCAGGCCCTGATCGACGCATTCGAATACCACCTGCTCGAATGCGACGTCGCGGCGATGTGATCGGCGACCCTCATCGGCCCTCAGACACGTCCGACCGCCCCTCCGCCCGGCAACCCGTATAATGCCGGTGGTTATTCAATGGTCTAATCCCAGACGGGAGACGCGCCCATGCCCCGCTCATGCTCAAAATCTCGATTGGCCTGGCTCCTCATGCTGTGCGCCGCGCTGCCGGCCGCGTTCGTCCTCGCCGAGGCGCAACCGGAAGCACAGCCTTGGCCGCCCGCCCTGCCCGGCGCGGTCAACGGCGTCGCCACCGTCACCGGCCCGGAGTTGATCCAGATCCCCGACTCCGTCAAGCAACACGTCGGCGCCCCCGGCGCGTCGTCGTTCGTCGTCGCCAAAACCGCGCCCGTGATCGACGTCGTCTACCACGCCCCCCTGCCCAGCCCCGGCATCAACGGCACCGGCTGGTCGGCGTGGGGCGACATCTGCGTCGCCTCCGACGGCAACGTCTACGTCGGCACCGGCGACCACGGCCCCGACAAGGACGGCACCGCCGAGGTGTTCATCTATCGGTACGATCCCAAAGCCAAACAACTCACCCTCATCGCCAAGCCCAACGAGATCGCCGGCATGGGCGGTGCGCATTCATCGTGGTCCAAGATCCACGCCCGCATCGACGAAGGCCCCGACGGCCACATCTACTACATCCCCACCTTCAACGACGGCCAGCAGGCCCCGACCATGAACTGGCCCGATACGCACGACGGCTCGATCATCTTTCAATACAACCCTAAAACCGGCGAGAACAAGATCGTCGGCCAACTGCCCCGCCACTGCTCCACCGCCACCAGCCAACTTGATAAGCAGCGCAACATCCTTTACGCCAATCTCGAGCGCGGCGGCAAACAGGATGCGCTGTTCGCGTTTGATCTCAGCACGATGCAGCCGATCTTCGCCGGACCGGGCGGGATGATCTCCAAGAACCGAAACTTCGCCGTCGCCAAAGACGGTTCGGTGTATTACAACGGCAAAGCCGCCCCCCACGGCGGCAATGTCATCGGCCGATACGACGCGGTCACCCGCACATTCGGACCCACCAGGTCCACACTCCCCGGCGGCGGCATGCGCGCCACCACACGACAGGCGGCCGACGGATGGATCTACGGCGCGGCCATGGGCCCGGGACAACTGTTTCGATATCACCCCGGAAACGATGAAGTCGAATTGCTCGGCCTCGACTTCCTCGATGGCAGCTACACCACCGTCACCGTCCTGTCCCCCGATGAAAAATACGTCTACTACCTGCCCGGCGCGCACGGCGGCTCGTGGAAAATCGGCTGCCCCGTCGTTCAATACGACATCGCCAAAAAGCAGCGCAAGGTCATCGCGTTCCTCCGCCCGCTGTTCGAGGCCAAACTCAGCTACGTCCCCAACGGCACCTACGGCACGAAGATCAGCGCCGACGGCGCCACGCTGTACGTCAACCTCAACGGACACGCCGCCGACCGCCTGCGACTCGAAGGCATGAACCCCGGCGGGTTCGGCCTGACCGGACTGGCCGCGATTCACATCCCCGAATCAGAACGCTGAAACCCGACCCCCCGCCGCGCCGGCGCCGCTGACCCGTCAGATCTTCGACCCCACCCTTTGGAGACCCCATGATTAGCACACGCATCACTTGGATCTTCGTCGCCATCTTCGCTGCCACCGGCATGGTCGGCTGCGCCACCACTGCGCACGAACACCACGCCGTCGCCGTCATGCGGCCCACCGCCGGCAATCAGGCCCACGGCATCGTAACGTTCGAACAGATAGGTGACGGCGTGCGCATCATCGCCAACATCGACGGCCTGACACCCAACGCCCAACACGCATTCCATATCCATCAGTTCGACGACGTGCGCGATCCGGCCGGCAAGAGCGCCGGCGGCCATTACAATCCCGAAGCCATGCCCCACGGCCGCCCGCAGGATGCCCACCGCCACGCCGGCGACCTTGGCAACCTGCAAGCCGACGCCAACGGCCACGCCACGTACGATCGCGTGGACAACCGCTTCAGCATTTCCAAGGCGATGAATCCGATTCTCGGCCGCGGCGTGATCGTTCACGCCGGTGAAGATCAGTTCACCCAGCCCACCGGCGCCGCGGGCGCCCGCATCGCCGCCGGCGTGATCGGGATCGCCAAGCCCTGACCATGATTGTGATCGGCACCGCGCTGACCGACATGCTCGAAGAGGTCGACCCGACGACGCTGCTCATCGGGTCGATCGTCGTGGTCGGCGTGGCGCTGCTGACCGCTCTGGTCTTCCGCGATATGTTGCATCAAAGCGCAATGCATCGCCTCGCCGCTTCCCTGAACTTCACGTATGAATCGCCCGGCAGCAAGGAACGCTTCGTGCAGCGACTCCGCAGCGTGCACGATCTGTTCCTGCCCGCGGATGATGATGACTGGTTCAAGTTCAAACTGTCGCACGTGATGTCCGCCACGATCGACGGTGTGGAAGTCGACGTCGCCGAGGTCCAATGCTACATGGATCGATTCGGCGGCTCCGATGAACCGCTGCACACGCGCTACCCCAAGCGCTGCACCGTCGTGCTCGTGTCGCGCCAGGGCCTGCACCTGCCTGAGTTTCGGTCGCAGCCCGAGAACCGTCTGACCCGCTGGATCGAGAAGAAACAGGCGGCCAGGAGTTTCAGCGATTTCAGCCGCGTCGTCGGGCCGGACGCCGCCGCGATGGAAGAAGCGTTCACCCACGACGTGACCGACCTGCTCGCCGGCAACCGCGCCTACACCATCATTGGCGAGGACGCGATGCTGATGCTCTACCGCCGCGAAACGCGACTCAGCGCCCGCCGCTGCCGCAAGCTGATTGCCTTTGGTGTGGAGCTGATCCGGAAGTTCCGCACCAGCTGATGCATCCCTACCCGATCCGCTTGCGCGTCATCGCGCGTTGGATGTCGCGCCTCGCTTCGCGATTCTTCATCGATTCGCGCTTGTCCGCGTGTCCCTTGCCCGACGCCAGGCCGATCTGCAGTTTGATGATGCCGCGATCGTTGAAGTACATCAACAGCGGCACCAGCGTCATGCCCTTCGAACCCATCCTGCCCAGCAGGGATTCGATCTCGCGCCGGTGCAGCAGCAGTTTGCGCGGGTGTTTGGGGATGTGATTGGCCGGTGCGTTCTCGTAGCCGGCGATGTCCACGTCGTGCAGCCACACTTCCATCTTGCGCGGATCGATCCGGGCGAAGCCCTCGGCCAGTGAGACCTTCCCGTTGCGCACCGATTTCACTTCCGAGCCGACCAACACAATGCCGCACTCGATGCGATCGTGAATCACGTAGTCGTGGCTGGCGCGGCGATTGTGGATCGTCGGGCTGCCGGGGCGCGCGGGTTGTTGCGGTTTCCTGGCCATCGCTGGGCAAAGTCTAATGTATTTTGCGACCGCCACGCTACTTGCCGACGCAGAAGGTGGCGAACACGCGGCCGATCACGTCATCGGGGCTGATCTGCCCGCCCAGAGCGCCCAGGGCATCGAGCGCGGCGCGCATCGGTTCGGCGATCAGTTCCATGTCCGCCAGTGCCGCCGCCGCCCGTTGGTCATCCAACAGGGCGCGGGCCGCATCAAGTTGATCCGCCGTCAGTTGAAGCGCCTCGGCGTGACGCGGCTGAAGCGCCAGCACCTGCCCGGACAGCGCCACCGCCCGATCGCGCAGTCGACCCGCGATTCGCTCCTGCAGCACGTCGACACCCTGGCCGGTCATCGCGCTGACCGCGACATCCACATCATCCCGTGACCCCGACAGGTCCGTCTTGGTCTGCACACGCAGCGTCGGCCGGCCGGTCATGTCGCCGCCAAGCGCGGTCGTGGCATCCATTGACGCCTCGGTCGTGGTTCGGTCGTTGATCCACAACAGCAGTTCCGCCCGCTGGATCGCGCGATGCGCCGCATCCTGCGCCGCCTGTTGCAGTGCGGTTTCCGGTCGCTCCAGACCGGCCAGATCGACGAGCATCACTTCCGCCTCGCCATCGGCGGCGTGCAATCGCAACGGCTCGCACAGCACGTCGCGCGTCGTGCCCGCGATCGGCGCGGTCACGGCCCGCTCGTAACCCAGCAGCGCGTTAAACAGTGTGGTCTTGCCCACGTTCGGCGGACCGACGAGCACCACCCACGGTAAGGCATCGAGCGTCGACCACGCGCGGCTGCGCGCCGTCAGGTCGCGCACCTGCTGTTGAATCTCGGCCAGCCCCGCATCGAGCGCGGCGGGCGCGATCGGCGACACGTCGTCCTGATCGGTAAAGTCGATCCCCGCTTCAACCAGGGCCAGCAGATTCGCCAGACGATCGACCAGCGACTCCGCCCAGTGCCCGAGTCGCCCCTGTCGCAGCATCGATGACGCCTGCAACTGCGCATCGGACTCGGCGCCGATCGTCGCGGCGATGCCCTCGGCCCGCGTCAGGTCGATGCGCCCGGCGAGAAACGCGCGGCGGGTGAATTCACCGGCCTCCGCCAGACGCATCGCGCGCCCGCACAGCGCATCTTTCGGCAGATCGAGCAGCTCGCGCAGGAGACGCTCGATCAGGGCGGGATGACCGGGGAACTGAATCTCCAAAACGTGTTCGGCAGTGAACGAGCGCGGCGCGGAAAATGACATCGCCAGCACCGGCAGCGTCAACGTGTGTAGCGCCAAGGTCTGTGTGGAAACCGTTGCCGCCGGGCTCAATCGCAAACGACACCGTGCCAATTCACGAGGCGTTAGCGGCCGGCCGAACAGGTGTTGAATCAGGGGATCGAGATCGTGACCGCTCAGGCGGATCATCGCCCGCGCGCCGCGTCCGGGCGGGGAGGCGGGGGCGATGATGATGTCGTGCCCGCGGTTCATCGTTTGCGATTCTTGCGCGACGGCTGCTGCTGCTTGGAACTGCTGCCGGCCCGCACTTCCATGGCCTTGCGGCGTTCATCGGCGGCCTTCTGCATGCGGCCGAGGAATCCCACCGGCTTGTTGGGTTCGCGCGGCTTGAACAGCGTGCCTTCCTCTTCTTCCTTCTTGAGATGCTTGCGGACGATGTAGCTGTCGAGAATCCCCGCCGCGGTCGACGCCATGATGTAAAGCGTCAGCCCGGACGGCGCCAGATACATGAACACCGGGAACAGGAAGATCGTGAACTTCATGATCATCTGCTGCTGCTTGGCCTGTTCGGTCTGGGCGGTCGAGGTGGGCGTCATGAACTTCTGCTGGAAATAAAACACCACGCCCATGAGCAGCGGCAACAGATTGATCGCGGTGATCTGGCCCATGATCGGGACCTTGAAGCCCTTGCCGATCGAAATGAAATTGTCCTGCGTGGCCAGATCGCGCAGGAACGCCCAGTCGGCGTTGAACATCTGGAAGAAACCCCAGAAGGCCGTCTCATGGCGCAGCTCGATCGCGAAGTAGAGCATGGCGTACAGCGCGATCCAGATCGGCATCTGCAGGAGCATCGGCACGCAGCCGAGGCCCATCGCGGCGGGGTTGACACCCTTCTCACGCATCAGAGCCATCTGTTCGGCGGCGAATTTCTGGCGGTCGTCGCCGTGCTTTTCTTTGAGGGCTTGAAGTTCCGGTTGAAGCGCGGCCATCTGTTTGCCGACGCGCATCATGTGCAACTGCGAACGCTTGGTGACCGGGTGCAGAATCAGGCGGACAATGATCACGAGCACGATGATCGCCACGCCCCAGTCGCTGAAGATCGCTTCGATGCCGCGCAGGAACCAGATCAGCCCGTCGGCCAGCCAGGCGAATGTGCAGAAGCTGCACATGCTGCCCAGGTCATAGATGATCAGTCCGCCCAGGCCGACCGTTTGATATTCGGGATGGAGTTCAGCGTCGCGGAGGATCTTCGGATCCTTGGGGCCGGCGTAGATGTTCAGATCGAGCGTTTTGGCATCGCCCTCTTCGCCGCTCTTTGCCAGCGTCAGCCGGCGGCTGGACATCACCAGGCGCAGTTGCTGGTCCTCCTTCTGATTGCGCGGCCCGTTCCAGGTGCGCTTGACGATCTTGGCCCACTGGTCATCGAGCGGCTGCGCGCGCCGCACGGCGGCGGGATCGGATGCCTTGCCCTGCGTGTGGACCGGCCGATAGATGGCCGTGGTGAAGTAGCGGTTGGACACCGCCGCGAACATGAGCGGCGACTGCTGATCCGACGTGCGCGCGCCCCACAGGCGCGGCGACTCGGAGGATTTGACCTCCGTGCGCCGTAACTTTTTCTCGACTTCCACGCGGCCGTCAACGGTCTGTTCGTTCAGCTTCCCGAGAACGAGGCGGCGGAGATCGCCGATGTAAACGCGCTTGTAAGGCAGATCGCCCTGAGCGTTCTGACGGAACACAACGACATGCTCTTCGGCGCTGAGGTTTTCGATCGCCTGGCGGAGGGTGATCTCGTACCGGCCATCATGAATGCGGTAGGTGCGGGTGAGGCGGAGCACGTCGTTGTCGTCAGCGTCGACGATGGTGGCGACGAATGTGAGATGCCGGTCGCTTTGGTCTTTGAGTTCCCAGACGGGTTCGCCCTTGTGGCTCAACAAGCTGATGTCCGGGCCGTCGTCGATACTCAGGGCCGACGCGGCCATGGGATAATGGAATGGCGCGGTATCGGGTTCGTCGGGGTTGCTGGGCAGTTTGTATTGAAGGGGATACTCGGATTCGGACTCGCCGGACTTGGCCATCGTTTCGCCGTACCGCGCGAGCTGAATCCGGCTGACGCCGGCCCCCCACGGGGTGATCTGGAGCCGGAACAGCGTTTCGTTGGTTTTGGGATCGGGATCGGTCGAGCCGATGGCCGGATCATCCGGGCGACGGGGGACGGGTCGCGCGTGCAGATCGCTGGCGACGGCTTGTCCGGCGGCGGCGGCGTTCTGGTTCGCGGCGGGCCGATCCGTGATCGGCTGCGAATCCTTGGGTCCGGTCAAGAGCATCACGAGCATGAACCCGCCGCTCAGCAGGAGTATCCATGTCAATACATTGCGATTCAAAGCCGGTTCCCTGATATTCGCCAGTGGAGAATCGGGCAGTATAGGGGCCAGTGGGGTCGGTCACAAAGGCCGGTGGGTCGTTGGATGGGTCGATGCATGAGGCTGGACTCCGATTTCGGGACGCGGCTGCGTTTTTGCCGCAGATGGGAGACGTTGACTCCCGGACCTGGAACGTTCGTCGCGCGGACCCGGGTCGGCCACCCCCGGAGCCCGACCCCGAAAGGGGGCGGCAGGGAACAAGGCCGGACATGTCCTCGCGGCGCCGACACGTCGACGATCGGCGCGCTTGGCGC
>NYZD01000090.1 GCA_002685935.1 Planctomycetaceae bacterium
AAACCGCTTCGCCGCTGCGCAGGTCGAAGGTCACGTCGCTGCGGTGCAGGGCGTAGTGGGCGAACCACTCCTTGATCACATAGCCCTTGTGGCCCAGGCAGATCACGAAGTCCGTCAGCCCGAAGTGGGCGTAGATCTTCATGATGTGCCACAGGATCGGCTGGCCGCCGATCTCCACCATCGGCTTCGGACGCACCGAAGTCTCTTCCGCCAAGCGTGTGCCTCGCCCACCGGCGAGTATGACCACCTTCATCACTCGATCACCTTCGGCTCGGGAATCGGAACAATAAACCGCCCGCCCGCGTCACGATACGCCTGCTGCTGCTTCATGATCTCATCGGCGAAATTCCACGCCAGCAGCAATGTGTAGTCCGGCTGACGCTTCAACAACGCATCCGCGTCCACCACCGGAATGTGCATGCCCGGCGTCATCAGCCCAACCTTCTTCGGGCTGCGATCCACCGTGTACTCAACCAGATTCGCATCAATCCCGCAATAGTTCAACAGCGTGTTGCCCTTCGCCGGAGCGCCATAACCCGCCACCGTGTGCCCGCCATTCTTCAACTCAGTCAATAGCCCCCGCAGTGCCTCTCGATTTGCCTTCACCCCCGCCGCGAACCGTTCGTACGTGCCGAATTCCGACAACCCCGCCGCATGCTCCTCCTCGATCAGCCGCTTCACCGCGTCCGCATGATCCGCATATCGCTCCACGTGCCCCGCATACATCCGTAGCGATCCCCCATGCACCGGCACGTGATCCACGCGCTGAATCGTCAGCCCCACCGATTCGCACAACCGCGCTAGCGTCGTCACCGAAAAGTAACACAGATGCTCGTGATAAACCGTGTCGTATTCCAGCCGATCCACGAACTCCCGCAGATACGGCGCCTCCGTGATGCCCATCCCCTCTTCGCTCAACAGCGTCTTGAACCCCGCCAAGAACCCCTGCGTGTCATCCACGTGCGCCAGCACGTTATTCCCCACCACCGCTGCCGCCGGCCCGTGCGATGTCCGCACCCGCCGCGCCGTCTCCACATTGAAAAACTCGTCGATCGTCTCGATCCCCTCACCCCGCGCGATCGCCGCGATGTTCCGCGCCGGCTCCACCCCCAGCGTCCGCACCCCCTCATCCCGATAACACTTCAACAAACTCCCATCGTTGCTCGCCGCCTCCACCACCAGGTCGTCCCCGCCCAACCCCAGATACTCAACCACCGTCTACGCATACCCCACGTTGTGCGCCGCGATCGTCGACGACGTCCCCGTCAGATAAATGTAATCCCGAAACAACACCTCCGGATCGATCACGTCCAGCAACTGCACCAACGAACAATCATCACAAAAATAAACGTCCAGCGGGAAACTCAGCTCCGCCGCGAACTCATCGGCGCTCCGCAGAAACGAATTCGCCAGCGGGCTCGGACCAAGCTCCAGGAACCGCCTTAGCCGACTCCCCCCGCACGCTCGACATGTCTCACGCAGGTGATGCATCATCAATCTCAGGTCGACCCCGACGTCGCATCTGACGCCGCCTGTGCTTCGCCGCCCGCCGCCTCAACCGCCAGCCGCGACCGCTTCGCCCCGAACCGGTGGCTCAGCAGATTGATCACAAACTCAAAACACGTCGACGGCCGCACGTTCGACTTGCCCCCCACGCGAATCTGGGAAAACGCGTTGTACTCCACCACGCCCAGACCCAATCGCCGCGCCTTGATCATGATCTCCGGATCCAAAAACCAATCCGTCGATTGCAGCTGCATCCGCTCCACGTATTGCCGCGGAATGATCTTCGGCACCGAGTTCAAATCCATCGAATCCAGATTGCCGAACAACAGATTCGTCAGCAGGTTGTACGTCACCGACACGATCCGCCGCGTGAAACTCTCCATCCGAAACCGCCGCCGCACCTTGAACAGCTTCAGCACCGTCGCTGCGTTCGCGATCTGAAACAGCTTCAACACCTCCGCCACGTCCACCTGAAGATCGGCCGGCACCGTCGCCACCCACTTGCCCGTGCAGCGCGGCAGCCCCTGCAAAATCCCGTTCCCATACCCGATGTTCTCATCGATCGGCACCACCACCATGTCCGACTGCTCGCCCGCCAGACGCTCCAGGATCGACCGCGTCGCGTCCGTCGACCCGTTGTCCACCGCGACCAACTGCATCGCGATCCCCGCCTCCGCAAACGCATCGCACAACTGCGGCACCGTGAACCCGATAATGTCCTCTTCGTTGTAACACGGCATCACGAAGGACACGTCATACTCATCAGCTTGTTTCTGCACTTCACTCATGTTGCGATCGTCTGATAAAAACACGCCGTCCGGCGCACGCCCTCTGCGATATCGACATTCATCGACCAGCCCGTCAACGTTTCCAGGCGATCCACATTCACCGCACCATGTCGCATCTCTTCCGGCCGCTCAGCCAGATCGCCGAATTTTAACAACTCCCGCTCGATCCCGAGCACGTCCCCCGCAATCTCGATGAATTCCCGCACCGTCGTCAATTCTCCCCGTGCCAGATTCACCACCGCGCCCGGCTCCGCATCGCACAACGCCAGCCGCAGCAGTCCCTCCGCGACCTCCTCAACATACGTAAAGTCCCGTGCCGCTGCCCCCGCCGTCAGCGACACCGCCTCCCCGCTCTGCGCCGCTTCCAGCAACGACGGCAGCAACCGCCCCGCATGCTCGCCCGGCCCGTACACCGTGAACAGCCGCCCCGTCACTGCCCGCAACCCGTCTCGCACCGCGCACGCCGTCAGCCGCTGCGTCCCCTCCAGCTTCGTGATCCCGTAATCCGTCGTCGGTGCCGTCGGCCCGTCCTCACGCAAATCTCCGCTCGCCTCACCGTATTCCAACGCCGAACCCACGTGCACCAGCCGCTGCCCCGTCCACGAGGTCTCACCCAAACCCGCCGTCGCCTCCGCCAACACTTCAACCAGCTCCGCATTGATCCGCCGCGCCGTCGCCGCGTCGCGCTCCGACCGATCCACCCCATAGCCGATCAGATTGAACACCACCGTCGGCCGAATCTCATCGATCATCCCCCGCACCGCGTCGCCGTCCGCCATGTCCGCCGTCACCACCGTCCCGTCAATCCCATAGTCACGACCCACCCGTGCCATCGCCCCGGCGTCACGCACCACCAGATGCACGTCCGCGCCCCGCGCACAAAGTCGCCGCGCCCCCCATCGCCCCACGAACCCCGACGCCCCCAGCACCGCCGCGCGCACGCCGCCCCACACTTGGCCCATCTCATTCGCCATCCGGGCGCTCCACGATCTTGCACGTCCCATCCTCCGTCAGCGACGGACCCTCCAGCGTCCACACCGCGCGATCCGGATACGCCGCCATCACCGCCTCACGTGATCCGTCCCCGCGATCCCACACATAGATCGGCCCCGCGTCATCAAATCGTAGCGCGTTATATACCGCCGCCGACGCATAATCCGGATGGCCGTCCACCGGCCCGATCGATCCCCCCGCCCGCGCCGGATACTGCGGCCCCCGCACAAACACCAGCCCATCACCAAACCCCTCCGCCTCCGCCATCCACCGCACGTCCGGCCGCATGTGCAAATAATGGTAATACTTGTCCGACGCCCGCCACGGAAACACCGTCACCAGCGCGATCGCGCTCATCACCAACACCCCCAACAACACGCGCCCCGATCCTCCCGCCCGCTCTCCCAACACGTCGATCCCCCGCACCGTCAGCGCCAGGCACGGCACCAGAATCAACATCCAATACCGAGGCCCAAAGTCCGGCCCCCCGTGATACCAGTAAAACACATGCACCCCCACGATCACCCCGATCACCGCGAGCATCATCACCTCACCTCGACGCCGGCGCCCCCACACCAGCGCGATCGCCATCAACCCCAGCGATCCCGCCGCCCAACCGTGCAATTCAATGTTCAACGAAAACACATTCAGCGCCGTGTTCACCACACCGTCAAACAGATCATGACCGCGCCCCCCCGCGTCCAACTCCCACCCCATCCCGCGGTTCGCCCCGAACCACAGCGCGTTCGCCCCCTCATGCCAGTTCTGATCGATGTACTTCATGATCGGAAACTGCGTCGCCTCCCCCGACAGTGCCCGGTTGTACGGCAGCACCAACCCGCCCACCAACACCGTCCCGATCACCAGCAGCGCCACCGCCGCCCACTTGATCCGCTTCCCGCCCACCCCGATCGCCCACAATCCCAGCAACACCGCCGTGATCAACCCTTCCAGCGGTCGGATCAGACTCACCATCCCGATCGCCGCCCCGCCCGCCAGCGTCCACCACACCCTCCCCGTCCGCCGCGCCCACGCCACCGTTAACGTCGCGAACATCGCGCAGGTCAGCGTCCAGATGTGCGTCATGAAACTCATCGCCAGGAAGATGAACCACGGACTCGTCGCCGCCAGCAGCACCACCAGCCGCGCCGTCCGCCGATCCGACACCTCCCGCACCACCAACCCAATCAACAACACACACACGCCCGCCAGCACCGGATTCACTAACCACGCCGCACCCACCCGCGCCCCAACCGCCAGCGCCGCCGGCCAGCCCACCGGGGGCACCGCGAACCACCGCCCCTCACGATGATCCATCAGATAGAAATCAAACGCCTCCCGCACCGGTGGCTCCGGCATGCTCAACGATCCCGCCGCCAGCATCCGCGCCTGCACCAGATACGCCGCCTCATCCGGCACGTGCGGGTGCCGCTGATACGAAACCACATTCAGCGCCGCCGCCGCTACCGTCACCCAAATCGCGACCCCCACCGTGAACCGATCCAGTCCGCCCCGCCCCCGCGCTTCATCCGCCTCACCCCCCAGCCAACCATCCAGCCGCGCCGCCGCGGTCGACACCGCATCACCCGGCACCGCCATCACCGCCAACACAATCACCCCCAGATGAATCAACTGAACCGCCGCCGCGAACAACAGCTCTGGCGCGAAATCCCCCAACAGCCCGACCACCGCCCAGGCCCCCGTCGCCCCGCCCGATTCCGGCATCTGCCCGCCCACCGGCGCCGCGAACAACACCACCGCCGCCCCCACCAACCCCCATCGCCACCACCCCACCCGCCATGCAAACACCTGACGCATCCGCGACCCATTCAAAACCACGCCCACCACCACCGCCGCCAACTGCAATCCCACCAGCGCCGGATACACCGCCCGCCAGCCGCTCAGCAGTTCACCCACCGGTCGGTATCGCTGAAAGTGAATCCCCGGCCCCGCGTCGATCATCTGCAGCGACGCCGCCTGCCCCACGATCGCCAGCGCCGTCCACAACCCAAACGCGCGCCATCGCCCCCGCCACGTCACCGCGATCACACAAACCGCCGCCGCCGCCGCAACGGGCCAGCACACTATCTCAGGCAGGCTCATTCTAAGGAAGTGGGACCGTCAACCACGTCGTCAGACCGCACATCATCGCCGTCCGCGACACGCACGAACCGCACCATGTCCGACTGACCCAATCGAATCATCTCACCCGTGGCCTCATAACCGGCATCAACCAGCGTCTTCGCATCAGCCTCGTAACGTCCTTCCTGAAACTGGTTCTGATGGATGTGTATGACGTACACCACGTCGGGCCGATCTTTCCGGTGCCCCAGGATCGCATCCACGTGTCGGATCCCACGCCGGTACAGGTAATACCGCAGCGGGCTCGTCGTGATCCCATGCCCCATGATCATCGCGCCATCCCGCACCGGCTGCTCGACTGCTTCAGCCGCTGCAATCACATCCGCATAACCGGATTGCCACGGTACATCCGCGCTGATGCCGTAAAACACCAGCCGCCCGATCTGCCCCAACCCCATCAGGAGCACCAATACAATCACAATCTGATCCAGACGCTTTTGATTCGTCAGTCGAATCAGCTTCACCAGCGCCATCAATCCCGCCCCCGCCAGCGCCAGAAACAGCGGCCAAAGAAACGGCACCGACCAGTCCGGCGGCAGACGCTTCATGACGATCACCACCCCCAGAAATCCGAGCGCCGACGCCCAGAACAACCGCGAGCCGTGCGCACTCATGCGCCCGCTCAAGAACGCCGACACCCCAAATCCCAACAACAGCGCCACCGACACCACCAACGGATAGTCGTAAGCCCAGAACTCCCACCATTTATCGAAACGCGGCGCCAGGCTGTGCACAACAATGTCCCAGCGCGATTCATGCGCCGCGAAGGTCGTTGCCTCCTGCATCTCCGTCTGTATGTTCGACACGACCAGCGCCGGCGAATACAGCGCCAACGTCAGCAACCCGATCGACGCAAACCCGAAAACAAACTTCAGAAAGAACAGTCGCCGTCCCTCCGGCGGTGCCTTCAAAACCGCCGAGATCATCAACCACAATCCCACTATCGCCAGCGGGAAAACCATGATCGGAACCGTGTACAACCCCACCGCGCCCAGCAGCACAAACGCGATCCACGCCTTCGGTCGCCGCGACAGCAGCTTGGGCATCAGCCACAATAGACCCATGAACATCAGCATTATGATCGTGTAGCCCCGCGCGTTCGCCGCGAAGTCCAGCGCATAGGTGCTCGTCGCCAACATCGCCGCCGTCAGCAATCCCACCGAACGGTTGAACTGTATCCGCATCGCCGCATACGTCACCGGAATCAGCAGGATCCCCGCCAGCATCGCCGGCAGTCGGATCGCCCACTCCGACTCACCGAACACCGCGCAGGATAAATGCACCAGAAACGAATGAAGAATGTGATTGTTTGGCTCGTTCCAGACCGTCAGCGCGAAGAACCACGGTTGGGACGCGTAACTCAAAAACGTCCCCGACTCATCGACCCGCATTGGTTGCGCGCAACACCGGATCACACCCGCTGCGCCCACCACCGTCAACCCCATCAGCACGTACCAGTGCCCCCGATCCATCGGCTCCAGCCGCCTCAGCCGCGCCGTGTTCTGCTTGATCAGGTCCACCGCGTCTGTCATCGCCGCCCACAGATGGCACGCATACCGGCACATCAATACCGTCACCACCATCGCCATCACCAGCCACCCCGCCCCCGTGCGTATCAGCCGATCCCCCATTTCTTCAAATCGCACCTCCGTGAACTGCTCGGCGTTCCCGTCCGGCGACATGGCGTCGGCGAACTCCTTTAGCTTCGCCGCGTCCGTTAATCCCACCCCGATCATGGTCAATCCCACCACCACCGGCGTGATGCAGATCACCCACACCATCAACGCCCGCAGCGCCGAGGGACCGACGTCCAGATGGTCATGAGATGTTTGAACCGGTTCACTCATGGATTGCCGCGCTCACTGCCCCCGCCGACACCCAACTGCCTCAAGACTTGATCCCAAACGCCTCTTCCGACGCACCGCCGTCCGCGCGCGTCGCCCGGAATTCGCGGACCCCCGACTCACGTGATCTGATGGCCCGTCCCATTCGCCCTCGTGCAATGCCCGCAATGCGGAATTGATCGACACCTCATTACCTTCGACCCATGCCAACCCGTCGTTAATCCTCTACCACGTGCGATTCAAACTGCCGCCGATAATCCGCCCAGCGATCGGCATCGAACGCTCCCCCATCCAGGCATTCTACCGCCGCGTACGCCATCGCCAACGCGTGGTGCGTGTTGTCGTGGGCGAACAGGCCCTGCCGACCGAACGTCAGCACCCCGCCCACCGCCTCGGCCCACGCATCCAAGGTTGCAAAATGCCACTCGTATCCGCGCCGATAGATCGGGTACGCATGAGCCAAACGCCGCGTTACCACCTCCCGCACCGCACATCCAACCCGCAGCTCGCATCGCGCTAGCGCATCCAGCATCAGATCGCCCAGCGACGCATCATCCATTCGCCAGGTCGCATCATCCACCTGGCAAGGCAACTCCCCGCATAATACGGTCGTCCCCGCGGGCTGTCCCCGGTCACTGTAATTTTTCTGCTCCGACATCCGTGTGATCCCGATCTCCGAATCCGGGAAATAGTGGGCGTCGAACTCCGAAAATTGATCCGTGTCCAGCACCAGATAGATCAGAATCATCGCCCGCGATTCAATCGACCCCGCCGCATCCAACACCGCCTCCGGCGCCGGCGGGTCCACCAGCCGCGCCAGCACCGCCAGCGGAATCGTCGACCACACCGCATCCGCCTCGATCGTCTCCGCCTCCCCGTCCCGCTCCAACTCAACACGCTGCCGATCCCCCGTGACGATCCGAGTCACCCGCGCCCCCAGCCGCAGTTCCGCCCCCGTCGCCTGCATCGCATCAGAAATTGCCGTGCTGATCTGGCCATATCCATAGCGCGGATAATAAAAGTGCCGCCCCGTTGAAGACGTCCCCGTCTTCAGACCCAACACCTTCCGAACCATCTTCATCAGCGAGCCCGCCGCCACCCGTCGCTGCGCCTGAATCGGAGACAGCTCCTCCGGCTCCGCCCCCCAGATCTTCCGCGCGTACGGAAAATAGAAGTCCTTGCAGATCGTCGCCCCCAGCCCCGCCTGCAAAACGCTCGCGAACGTCGGATCCGCATCACCCCCACCGCCCGGTACTGCCTTCATCAGCGCGTCCCGCGCCACCCCGAAACGAAACGACCACGGCAGATGCGTCAGCAAGTCCATCGCCTTCAAAGGAAAGTGAATCCACTTCCCACGCAATCGAATCCGCCCGTGCCGCGGCCGAATCAACAGATCATCACCAAGCAACCCCTGAATGTCCGCCATGATCTGCAGCTCGCACGACGGATGCAGCCGGTGACTTCCAAAATCCACGTGCACCCCCGCCAGCTCAAAGCTCCCCGCGTTCCCGCCCACCGCCGACTGCTGCTCCAGCACCACCACCTCCGCCTTGTCCTGCTTCGCCAACTGCCAGGCCGCGCCCAGACCCGCCGGCCCCGCGCCGAGAATCGCAATCTTCATCCGTGGTGATTCAGACATATGCCAACCGCTCTATCAAAACACCCATGGCACAAAACGCCGCGTCCGCTTCGCGTAATCCGCGTAACCATTCACGCTCGTCATCAGTCCCTTCTCTTCCTGCATCGCCTTCCACATCACCACCGGCGTCAGCAACGCAACCCCCACAATCAACCACGAATTCAACGCCGCCTCCAACCCCGCCAACAACAGCAGATCACCCATGTAAATTGGGTGACGGATGAACCGATACACCCCTCGATCCACCACGTTGTGCTTCTGCTGAATATCCCCCGCCTCAATATCGGACCAGTTGTCCCCCAATTGCAGCCGGCCCGCCACCGCCAGCGCCAGCCCCAGCGTATAAATCACCAACCCCACCCCATGTAAAACCGTCCCGTCATCCGCAATCCGCAGAAAGTAACGCTCACCGCCCACCCACACCGTCTGCGCCACGATCCCCAATAAAATCCCCAGCTTCACCCCCCACGCCGCCCACGCCGTCAGCGACTTGCGCTCGTTCGTCCGCCCCGCGCCCCTCCCCCGGCGTTTGAGCACCTCCCACAACGCCTTGTGAAACACAAGACCCGCCAACAAATAAATACATATCGCAATCATCAACTTGTTGGCGACTCCGTGCCCGCCTCCGATGCGCCCCGCGCCCCGTCCCCCGCCCCATCGGCGGACATCTCTTCAAACGTCGCATCGTGCGCCCCGATCACCGCCTCCGGGTTCAACCGTCCCGTCCGCGTCACCACCACGTCCGCCACCATCCCCATCAACAGAATCATCAACGCGCTCAGCAACGCCAGTACCGCCGTCGCCGAAATGTTCTCATGAGGACTGCGCAGATCAACGATCAACTTCACCCCGCCGTACAGTAGAAACAACCCCACCAGCGGCAGGAACACCCGTAGCGGACGGAACAACACCGCCATCCGTAAAATCAACATCGTGAACGCACCCGCGTCCCATGGCTTGATCTTCGATCGCCCCGACCGCGCCCGGTAATCAATCGGCACGTAACGCACCGCGTGCTTGTCGCACAACAGCGCCAGCGTGATCGTCGTCGTCCAACTGAACTGATCCGGCAGGATCGGAAAGTACGGCAGCACCGTCTGACGACGAAACACCCGCAGCCCGCTGTTCAAATCCGCGATCTTCTCGCTCGCCACGTAATTCGCCAGCAGATTCAACGCCCACTTCGCCGGCCGACGCACCAGCGGCACGCTCACGTTCGCCCCCGTCCGCGCGCCCACCACCATGTCCGCCTCATCCAACAGGTCCAACATCCTCGGCAGATATTCCATCGGATATGTGCCGTCCGCATCCGTGATCGCCACCCGGTCATGACGCGCCGCGCGAATCCCCGTCTTCAGCGACGCCCCATATCCCCGGTTCCGACGATGCCGAAGCACCCGCGCCCCCGCCCGCAACGCCGCCGCGCCCGTGTCATCACTCGATCCGTCATCCACCACGATGATCTCCGCCGCCAGATCGTGCTCGCGCAGCAGCGTCGCCAACTCACCCAGCACCTCACCGATGTGCGGGCCCTCGTTGTAAGCCGGAATCACTATGCTCAGTTCACGCGCCATCGATCGCTGCTCCCTGTCAGTCAGTCCGGTCCGCCGGTTCGTATCTCTTCACGTAGACCTCGCCGCCGCCCAGCGTGCCGCCGTGACGCTCAACAACCCGAAAATCCCGCTCGATCACCGACCACAGCTCCGGGGCAAAGCTCTCCAATTGATACCCCAGCGTGTAAACCACCCACAAATCACCGTCGGCCCGCGCCGCCGCCGCATCAATATCGGCCACCGTCACCGCCTCTGGCCAGTCCGGCTTGTAATAGGCATACGCCTTCGCCGCCAGTCCCACCACCATCACGTGATCGTTCGCCTGCTTCTCAACGCGCCGGTAATCAAAAAACAGGATCGCCCCGGCGTAGTTCTGCTTCGGGTGCAGGATCGCCTTCGGCAAAGTAAACGCCGAAAGCACCACCCCCGCCAGCCACAACACCGTCACCACCATCGCCGCCACCCGCACCGCCCGATCGCGCCCCATCACCAGCCCGAATCCAAATTCACCCGCCGCCGTCATGCCCCGCACCGCCAGTAGCAACACAAACCCCATCGCGAAAAACGCAAACCGTGGCCAGAAGTTGTGCTGCATCAACACGATCATCAACACCAACATCAGCCCCGGCAGCACCATCGCGATCACCGCCGTTCGGCTCCGTCGCCAAACACTCAATAACCCGACCGCCATCAACACCGTCCCCCCGCTCAGCGCCGCCACCGCGCTCACCCATCCCATGTGCATCGCTTCAATCGTCGCAAGCAGCGTCCACAACGGATTCGTCCACTCCGCATTCGCCGATTCCTCATGCAACCCCGTCCGCAGGAACTGCGGGATCGACAGCGCGTAAAGTTGCAACGTCACCCCCGCCGCCAACAACATCCCCCCCAGCGGCATCCACACCGATCCCAACCCCGCATCACCCGCTGCCGCCCGTCGTCCGCTGCCCGTCCGCCACACCAGGACCAGCCAACTGATCCCGTGCGCCGCGACGACAAACGCCATCGTCAGATGCACCATCATTCCCGCCGTCACCGCCGCCGCATAGCCGATCCACCACCCCCACCGCCCGCGCGGCAGCGCCTCCAGCCACAGCCACGTCGCCAGCATCGCAAACAGCAGCAGCCCGCTGTAACCGCGCGCATTCTGAGAAAACCACACGTGGTGATACGAAAACGTCATCAGCGCACACGCCAGCAGCGCCTCCCGCACCCCCACCAGTCGCCGCCCCAGCAGGAACAGCACCGGCAAACACGCCACGCCGAACACCGCCGCCGGCAGCCGCAACTGCCACTCGCCCTCGCCAAACAACTGAAACGCAACCCACACGCACACCGAGTAAAGCATGTGCTGATTCTGATTCGGAAACTCCGTGACGATCTGCCCCAACGTCAGCGGCGCGTAGTCCAGCATCGTCAATATCTCATCCAGCCAGAGCCCGTTGCCCTGCGCCTTGAACCCCAGCTTCGCGCCCCAATCCCACAGCGCCAGATCCCCCCCCAGGTTCCACAACCGAAGCGGAATCGAAACCACGATCAATCCCCCCAGCCCCCACCACGCCCACCGCGGCGTCCGCGCCGCGCTTCGCTCCGCAACCGTTGCAACCCCTCGACGCCGAAACACCCCCGCCCCAATCCCCATCAACAACAACCCATGCACCCCCAGCATCAACCGAAACAGCGCCGGCCCCCACGCCAAGTCCCCATCCGCCTCCCCGCGCAGTGCCGACTCAATCCCCGCACTCGTCGCAAGAACCGCCGCCAGCACCAGCAACCCGCCCAGCGCGATCCACAACCAGTTCGCTTTCCTGTTTGCCTCAGTCATTGACATCCCACAAATCCATCACGCCGCTGCCACCGCCTCCGCCTTCCCCCCAAACCGCACGCGCCACAGCACACCCACAAACGCCGCCACCACCACGATCACGACCGTCGCCCATATCCCCCCGCTCACGTAACCCATCCGCTCCAGCGTCGTCAGCCACGGCAAACGCGGCCCGCCCGTCACCACCGCGAGCGGACCCTCAAGGATCCCTCGCCCCATCTCCACGTCACGCACCATCGCCCCGCACCATGTCCAACCCGTGCACACCACCCCGATCGCAATCGCCGCCCCGCGCGGCATGTGCGCCAACACCCCCGCCGCCAACAGAAACACGAACGGCGCCGCCGGCACCACGTGCCGCACCCCGCTGTTGTATTGGATATACCCAAAACTGTTCGCGCTGCAGAACAACAGCATCGCCGCCGCAAACGCCACGCAAACCCACCCCTCCCGCCGCGGCATGAGCCGCCGATCACCACGCGGCCAAAACATCCCCACAAACATCAACCCCAACAACGGCGCCGCCACAAACAACCCGTACCGTGGATCGAACATCGTTCGCCACATCAACTCGAACTCCGGCCAACCCATCCCCGGATAGCCATGTTCCGGCGGCGGCATGTAAAACTGCGCCGGCTTGATCGGATGACCAAAACAAACCCACTGATATCCCATCAACACCAACGCACACACGACCAGCCCCACCCCAAACAGCGGCAAGTCAACCCAACGCCTAAGCTCCCGCGCCGACCCCGCCCAACGAATCACCGCATAAATCCCCAATACCAACACCACCACCAACCCCGAATAATCACAAACCACCGCATACCCGCATAGCAGCCCCGCCAACAGATACCGCGGCCGCCGCGCCGCGCCCCCCGCATCCCACGGCCGCCACAACAACACGAAACCCACCAGCGCACAGTGCGCCACCATCAGATTCTGATTCAACTGCGCCGTGCGATACAACATCGGCGTCGCCATCGCGTACAACACCGCCAGCCACGCCGCCGTCCGATCCGATCCAATCCGCACTCGCAGCACGTGGAACATCACCACCACTGCCAGCGCCGACACCACCGCCATCCCAAACGCCTGTGTCACCGCCGCCCCCAGCCCCAGCTTGATATCCAAACCGCGCGCAAACGCCTTGCGGTGAAACTCCCGCGCCAGCGGCCACGGCGAATCAAACACCGGCGCTTCCGCCCCCGTCGCCGCCCGCCGCGCCTTTACTCGATCCGCCGCCCAGTTCACCACCGGCGCCGCCGCCGCATAGGGCACTGCCCCCACGAACGACGCCCCCGGATTGTTATTGATAAACCACCCCCGTCGTTCCATCTCAAACAGATCCGGGTGCATTCCCGCATATTCTGACACGTCCACGCTCAACCGCTCACCCACGCTCATCGCCGGAAACAACTCACGCACCGAGTTCGTCGCGAAGTGCATCGCGAAGATCACCCAGCACGTGATAAACAGCCGCACCGCAATCCCGCGCGTGGTCAATGGTGTGTCAGCCAATCCCATGCCTGTCAATCGTCAGCCTTCGACGCATCCTCGTGCGCCCGCAGCGCCGCCAGCGGCGAAACAAACAGCGGACCCAGAATCCCCAACCCCGGCAGATGCCGCTTCAGATAGAACCAGATCAACACTGTCGTCGCCAACTCAGTAACCAGCATCGCCCCCGC
>NYZD01000091.1 GCA_002685935.1 Planctomycetaceae bacterium
CTACACGCACATCACCGATCCCCCCGCCGATCATCCCCCGCTCCACCTCGTGTATTAACCGGCCAAGCCGTTCAGCCGCCGCTCGCGCGGCCTCCGCTCGTAGCGCGCTCAATGGCCCCATTCACTCATCTTGCGCACCGCCAAACCAATCCCCCCCGCGGCGCGTCGCAGCCGCCGCGCTCAGCGTAGAACTCACAGATATGACGGCGGAAGATAAACTTCAAGATACCGAGCGTGTCGGCTCTCGCGATCCGCAGGCCCGTCGTGGTTAGCGCGCGACCATCCGCGAGGGCTGTTTCCCCCTGCAACCGACAGTTGTCCTGCTATCTCACCGAGGGATTCATCCGCGCCGCCTGGCTGCGGGACCGATGTGCGATCAGCCAGGATACAGAAAGCGGCTCACACCCGTTCCAGACCGGCGGTCCGATGGTTGGCGTGATCCGCGTCTTGTTCAGCCCCTCCCGTATCGGTTGCCGTTCCTCCTGAATCCGGTCAATCCGACAATCGCCGAGCCGAACAGCAACACGGCGGACGGAACCGGAACGATCGCGGGGATCGTATCGGTCACCAGTGACGAATAGTCCGTGGATGAGACCCCCGTGATCGTGACATCCGGATGGTCCTCGTTGACGATGGCCACCAGCTCGGCGGTGTTGAAATAATCGATGAACACGTTCTGGATCACCCCGCCCCCGTAATTCAGGAAAAAGGGATTCGACTGTTGCCCGAGGAATCGGTTGTCCGCAAACGCCCGTGCCACCAGGTTGGTCGTCAGACCGATCGGTTCACCGTAGTTGAACGGGACGGTGAACGTCAGCAAGTCGGGGGGATGTGGCACGAATACGACCGCCGTGCCGTCGAGAGACTCCGGTCCGATCAGTTTCATGTATCGCGTGTCGGTACCGTCGAAAATCACGCCCCCGCTTCCGTCCGACGAGTACCGCGCCACGCTCATGCTGATCGACGCGACGTCGGACGTGAACGTCGAAATAGGTGACGCGCCCGGCGTCGACGTGACCGACGCGTTCCCGTCAATCAGGTAGACGAGTGTCATGTCTCCGGGGCTGCCCGGTGCGACGCCCGGCGGCGTGGCGACCGTGAACACGTCGTGAAACGCCGACCCGGCGCCGCCGAATTTGGCCCCGGGGCCTGACAGGTTAAGGCTCGTCTTCAATACCCCGAAATCGGCGAATCCCGTGCCATGGGCTGTACCAGGGCTCTCCAGCGCCAGATTGCTCGTCACCGTCAGGTCCCACCCCGTCGGCCCACCCAAAGTGCTGTCCGAAGCACTCAGGTTCGTCGACGCCGATATCTCGGCGCTGACCCCTCCGCTCGTTCTCGAATCCACCATCTGGTTAAACGCGTCGGCGTCAGTCGGACAAAGGCCGACCCCGATCAGGCACGCCCACAGCAACGCAACAACCCCGGCACGGCGACCGCCGCGCACACAGTTCGATCTCGGTGAATGGTCCAAGAGTCCCTCCTTAACTGCCGATGGTGCAGTTCCCATGAAGCAGGCGCTGGTGCGCCGGTACCCCAATCATCATTTCCCCACATGACTTCGGCCCGATGCCATCTCGGGCGATCAGATAACCATTATAACGAGATCCTCGCCCCGGACCCATCGTTTTTGGTGCCATCTGCCCGCAAATCCGCCGAATCAGACCCTCTAACGGCCCAATACCCCAAATCCGGGGCGAGCGGGCCCGAATCCCACGCCGACTGGCTGTGTGGCATTGGGCTGCGGCGCGAACTCCAAAACCATCGCGAAGACGCACCGGGGCGGCAGCAGCGACCGACCGCCAGTGCGTGGCCCGACCGTGCGCAGCAGACCAACTGGCGCCGCGGACTCGACCAACTGAGATGTTGTTCCTGTCTTCGTCGCCGTCCGGTCGACTGCCAATCCACCGGCGCAACTGGCCGACCGCGCTGCGTCGAGTCCTCCTGCCCGCCCGCCATTCCCCAATGTCCCGGCAACCGCCACAAGCCCTTGTTTTGCGCGCCCAGACGCGCCATGATGATGTCATTATCGAGCCATCAACTCGAAAATCCGCACCGATACACCCCCGGCGCGCCGGCGCCCTCGCCCCGACCACCCTCGGAGTCTGCACCCATGAAAATCAAGAACATTGAAACCTTCTGGCTCGACGTCCCCTTCCACGATGTCCCCGATCGCAACATGTCACGCAGTTGTCACGGCTGGCACATTGTCGAAATGTGCCGCGTCGAACTCGACAACGGCGTCGTCGGCATGGGCGAAACCCTCCCGCATTACACCTGGGGCAAGGTCTCCCCCAAGGCCATCGAACGCGCCAAAGGCGCCAACCCCTTCGCCATCATGTGGGACGACACCCTCGGCGCCGGCCTCCAGATGGCCATTCTCGACGCATGCGGCAAAGCCGCCCAGGTCCCCGTCCACAAACTCCTCGGCAACCAGATCCGTGACTGGTGTCCCATCAGTTGGTGGGGTATCGACATGTCCCCCGAGGATTACGCCTCCGAAACCCGCGACGCCGTCAAGCTCGGCTACACCTCCTTCAAACAAAAGGCCCGCCCCTGGTGGGATGTCTACGAACAGGCCCGCCTGACCTGCGCCCAGGCCGACGAAAACTTCAAGCTCGACTTCGACTTCAACGAACTGCTCAACACCGCCGGCACCGCCATCTCCGTCATCCAGGAACTCGACAAGTTCCCCCAGATCATGATCTACGAATCGCCCATCCCCCAGAGCGACATCAACGGCAATCGACGCATCCGCCGCCAGACCCGCTGCGCCATCGCCATGCACTACAACTCACCCCCCGTCTACACCGCCACCAGGGAAGAGGTCACCGACGGTTGGGTCTTCAGCGGCGGCGCCAGCGGCGGAACCAAGGCCGCCCGTTGGTGCGATCACGTCAACCAACCCTTCTGGCTCCAACTCGTCGGCACCGCATGGACCACCACCATGGCCGCACACCTCGGCGCCGTCTGCGAAAAAGCACAGTGGCCCGCCGTCACCTGCATGAACATGTACGTCGATCAACTCATCACCGAACCCATCGAAGTGGTGGGGGGATACTACCGCGTCCCCGACACCCCCGGCCTTGGCATCGAGTTCAACGAAGACGCACTCAAATTCAAAGTCGACAAACCCGACAAGCCCGTCGTCGACGCCTACTCCGACCAGGCGATCTACGGCGTCGTCCGCGCCAACGGATTCACCACCTGGTACGCCGGCGAATTCACCGACGATGGCGGCTACTGGCCCGATACCAAAGCCGGCAACCAATCCATGTTCGAACACGGCGTCCGACTCGAAACCTGGCCCAACGACGGCTCCAAAGAATGGCGCAACCTCTGCGACCGCGTCAAGATCGGCCCCGTCCGCGAAAGCCGACAGCTCTGACGCCGCGCGGCACAATCTGGACCTACCGTGCAACCCGGCGCCCGACGAGCGACCGCCAAATCCCGAATACTGATTCAAGGGGCACCCCACATGTCGATCCCACGCCGCATCGTCCTCGCGCTCGGCTGCATCGTCCTCGCCGCGGCCGTGCTCTTCCCGCCCAGAGAATACCCCAGCGGAGTGGACCCGCTGCCGCGCGGGCACCTCTTCTCAGACCACCTCTACGACGCCAACTACCAGCAGTGGGAAGAAGAAAACCCCGTCCTTGGCACGACCACGAGATTCACGTCGCAAAGCGCGCAGCTCGCCGTGGGAAAAATGATCGCCGAAATCTCACTCACCGCCGCCCTGACCGGAATGCTTCTGGCCATCGCCCCCGGCAAACGCCGCCCACCCGCGAACGCCGATTCATGATTCCCCGAGCCCGGCTTTAATATCGGCACCCACGTTCCGTTCGTGCCCCGCCCCAATCTCGGCTGCGTCATCCCCGCCGCACGCAGATCACCAATAAGGCGAGTAGTAATCAACGTGGTACGAGCCGGGCATCCGCGTGCCCCTCATCCTGAATTTCTGTGGAAAATTGAACCATTGAACGCTGCCATCTGCTGTCAGGCGATTTGACCCGCGCCCCTGTGCCGGCCAGAAGCTCAGGCCGCGCCTGGTGTGGTGACGCGTTCGTCGCGGTGGTTGCTGGGATCCTTGTATCCGTTGCCGTAGTAAACTCCCGGATAGGACCCAAGCTGGTTGTAGGCAATGTCACTGACGAAAATCACCTCGTTCGGTTGAGCTTCCCTGCCAAGTGTATCGATCACGATATCGAGCGAGATATACTTTCCGCCCTTCTTGCCGTAGACGAAGCCATATCCCGGCGGCCCCGCCGCCACTGGATGATTGCTTCGCCCACCGGAATACACGTAATTATTGCCGTTGTTCGAGCCCATCAAAAAGTCGTACTAGGTTGTCCGGCGAAATTCGCCGCCGGTGTCCTCCGTCAAACTGGGGCAGTACCCAACCTCCGCGGTATATCCGTAATCGATCAGATCGGCGGTGTCCACGCCGAACTGATCCCCTCGATAGCCGTTGAGGCCTGGATTGATTCCGATCACCGCATGACCTCAATCGCAACTGGGAATCCGACCGCTCTTGCGCTCAGTGGCGATCGCGTAAACAGATGTGTATTGAGTCTTCATATTACTCGCACACACGGTCACGCGCGCTGATTCGACCGCGTCTTTTAGAACCGGAAGGAGCAGCGCCATCAACACCGCCAAGATCGCAATTACCACCAGCAGTTCGATCAACGTGAAGCCGTCCCGTGACCGCATTGGGGGGGATGTGGTTGACATCGCTTGGGTTTCCTTGTTTGTCGGGCAGAGAATTGAAGCGTTGATCTACAATCCAACACATACATCATACGATGGGCCGCCCCGTTGGGCCGCCCCGTTTGTCCATCGCCCGACGCGATCGCGGCTGTTGAACCCTCAATGGGCCATCATTGGATCAGGGAACCCCGGAAGCCCTGACGGATGCGTCCAATACTCATTTACCCAGCCCCCGTCCCGGTCCCCCGCGGCAACATCATCCCCACCCCCACCGCGAGCAGCGGCGCCGCCGCCAGCACACCCAGACCCACCCGCAGATTGTGCGCGTCCGCCACCGCCCCGATCGTCACCGGACCGATGAAACCCCCCAACGATCCCATCGCCCCCAGCATCGCGAACATCGACGCACCCCCCCGCGGGAAACGGTCACCCGCGCAACCCAGCACCGTTGGCCAAAGCCCCGACACCGCGAACCCCAACGCCGCCAGCCAGAACACCGTCAACCACGTGTCCAACCGCTCACCCAGCCACGCCCCCAACGGCGCCGCCGCCAGCACGATGCACACCACACACACCAGGCACGCCGATACGAACAACCGCCGCGCCCCCAGACGATCCACAATCCTCGACACACACAACCGGCCCACCGCCATGCTCACCGCGAACAGCAGCAGACCCAACGCCGCCGCCGTCTCCGCCTGCTCCATCTGCTCCGTCGCAATCTCGATAAAAGACGCGATCCATTCTGCCGGTCCAAGTTCAGTAATCGCCCCGAGCATGATTCCCGCCGACAGGAGCCAGAACACCCCGTGACTCAATATCTGCCTCGTCCCCTGCCGATCGTCACCCTCATGCGACTGCTGCGGCAAACGAATCACCGCGACCGCCACCCCGTACGGCACCGCCGCCAGCCCCAACAACATGAACGCATCACGCCAGTCCCAGCCAAGACTGCGCATCCCCATCGTCAACAGAATCATCAGCACGATCCCCACCGGATAGAACGCATGAATCAGATTCATCACGCGCGTCCGCCGCTCCCGAAACGTCGCGCACGCCAACGGCGACAGCAGTGCGTCTCCCATCCCGATCCCCACCCCCGCGACCGCCGCACCCACTAACAGCACCCCGAATCCCTCCGATTGGGACATCACCGTGAACCCCACCAGATTGCACAGCGCCCCGACAATCAGGAACGGTCGAAACCCAAACCGATCTGACAGAAACCCCGACGCCAGGATCGCGATCATCAACCCCACCATCTTCGTTCCGCCCACCAGCCCCCGCTGCGTGTCACTCAATACCATCTCGTCCCCGATCGCCTTCAGGCACAAACCCGTCGCCATCGGAAATCCCAACGTGCACATCCCCACGCAACAAACGACCAGAATCGTGCGGCGGGGCAGTGGGGGACTGTCAACGTCAACCGGGGCCAAAGGCGCATCCTCATCTCGGCCCCGGATCAAATGACGCCACAGAATACAGACATTCCCCACCACGTGTCGCCCACGTCGATCGCCGCCGCCCCGTTTGCACCATCCAAATCTCAATCCACCCCATCTGCTATCATCGCCGCCACGTTGCCCATCAGTGAGCCCATTCGTTTGCCCCAATTACCCGACCCCCATACCGCCTGGAACAGGAACTTCACCCTCCTCGCCGTCGCCACCGCCGGCGTCGGCATCTTCTTTGGCGTCCAACTGACGCTCTTCAACAACTTCATTGTCGACACATTCGGCATCGACCCCGACGAGCTCGGCGCGATGGAAGCCCTGCGCGAAGTACCGGGCATGCTCAACGTCCTCCTCATCGCCCTGCTCGCCCGCCGGTCGCTCTCCGTGATGGGCTGCGTCATGCTCGTGATCATGGGCGCCGGCCTCATGGCCTATAGCCGCGTCGACACCATCGTCGCCCTCGCTGTCTTCTCGTTCATCTGGAGCATCGGATTCCACGGCTGGGTCCCTCTCAGCCAATCCATGGCCCTGCGCTTTTCCCCGCCCGGCGACAAAGGCAAGTGGCTCGGACAACTCCGCAGCGTTGAGAGCATCGCCCTGCTCACCGCCGTCAGCATCTGCATCATCACCCTCCGCTCCTTCGACTACGCCGGCCTCTTCATCTTCGCCGGCGGCATCACCATCCTCGGTGGCCTCGCCCTCCTCGGCGCGAAGCGCCAGGGCCACCTCGCTCCCGAAAAAGGTTTCGTCTTCAAACGACGCTACCGCCTCTACTACGCCCTCAACTTCCTGCAGGGCTTCCGCAAACAGATGTTCATCACCTTCGCCATCTTCGCCCTCGTCAAGGTGCACGAAGTGCACGTCGACACCATCATGTTCCTCGTCCTGATCAACCAGGCCCTCGTCGCCCTCACCAGCCCGCTCATGGGACGACTCGTCGATCGCTTCGGCGAACGCGCCATGCTCAGCGTCAGCTACCTCGGCCTGATTCCCGTCTTTGTCGGCTACGCCCTGTTCAAGGACCGCTCCACCCTCTACGTCCTCTACTGCATCGACAACCTCATCTTCTTCGGCGGCATCGCCCTGACCACCTACGTCCACAAGATCGCCCGGGATGAGGATCTCAAACCCACCCTCTCCATGGGCGTCACCATGAACCACGTCGCCGCCGTCATCGCGCCCCTGTTCGGCGGTATCGCCTGGTACTACCTGGGATATCAGGTGATCTTTTTCGCCGGCGCCGCCATCGCCCTTATCTCCCTGATCGTCAGCCAGTGGGTCGATCCACCCAACCAGATGCCCACGCCGGCCGCCGATGCCCCGCCAACCCGCCCCCACACCTCCGCCTGGCCCCCATCCCCCGAAGACCCCCCAAACTAAACTTCGCCGCCCAACCCGGCCCCCAATCTCTCGATTTTCGTATCATTTCACCCCTCAGCGACTTGCATCACAAGCCCCATATGTGCAAAATGGACAACCCTGTACACAAACAGCGAGTAAATTGCCATGCCAGATAGCGCACCATGGATCACCTACCGCCCCGAGCTCAAGGTGCTCGACTGCACCATCCGCGACGGCGGCCTCATTAACAGCCACCAGTTCACCGACGAGTTCGTCCGCGCCGTCTACGACACCTGCGTCGCCGCCGGCATGGACTACATGGAGGTCGGATACAAAAATTCCCTCCGCCTTTTCCCCCAAAGCGACTTCGGCCCCTGGCGACACTCCGAAGAAGACGACCTCAATCGTGTCTTCGGCGACCACGACGAAGACACGACCGGCCTCACACTGTCCGCCATGGCCGATGCCGGCAAGAGCGACTGGCAGGAGAAAATCATCTCCTGCAATGACAGCGTTCTCGGCATGATCCGCGTCGCCTTCTACGCCCACCAGGTCTCCGAAGCCGTCGAGATGATCCAACACGCCGACGAGATGGGATACGAAACCTGCGCCAACCTCATGGCCGTGTCCAACATCTCCGAAGCCGAGATCGATACCGTCCTCGAAGCCATCCGACCCACCCCCGCCCTCGCCATGGTCATCGTCGATAGCTTCGGCCATCTCTACCGCGAACAGATCGACATCCTCTACCGCAAGTACGCCGCCGCCATGGAAGGTACCGGCAAGGACATCGGCATCCACGCCCACAACAATCTGCAACTGGGATTCGCCAACACCATCGAAGCCATCATCCTCGGCGCCAATCGCGCCGACTCCACCATGGGCGGCCTCGGCCGCGGCGCCGGCAACTGCCCCACCGAACTGCTGCTCGGTTTCCTCCGCAATCCGAAATTCAAACTGCGCCCCGTCATCCGACTCCTGCAGCAGTACATCGAACCGCTGCACGAAACCCTCGACTGGGGCGCGTTGCTCCCCTACAACATCACCGGCCAGATGAACCGCCATCCCCGCGCCGCCATCAAGTTCCTCGAAGGCGAAGCACCCCGTGACATCGTCCGCTTCTTCGACGAAGTCGTCGGAGACATGTAGCCCCCGCCCGCTTGCCAAACACTCCCGGGCCCGTCGACCAAGGCTTGCTTTAGCCCCACTTGACCGATGCGCGATACAACGAATACTGACCGTTGACGCAGAGCCCCATCGCCCACCCGCGCCAGGCTCTCACCGCAATCGTTCGGCCCGCGTGCACGGAGAACCACAATGAACTCACGCCAGCGCGTCACCGCCGCCCTCAACCACCAGCAGCCCGATCGTGTCCCCGTCGACCTCGGCGGCGCCGTCGTCACCGGCATCCACGCCTCCGCCCTCCATAAACTCAGAAAAGCGCTCGGCCTCGAACCCCACCCCGTCAAGGTCTACGAGCCCATGATGATGCTCGGCATCGTCGACCTCGACGTCGTCCAAGCCGTCGGCGGCGACGTCGTCGGCCTCAACGCCCCCGGCACGCTGCTCGGTTACAAAAGTGAAAACTGGAAAGACTGGACCCTCCCCGACGGCACCCCCGTCCTCATGGGCGGAGGATTCGAATACACCACCGACGCCCAAGGCACCACCTTCGCCTACCCACAGGGCGACCGCTCCGCGCGGCCCAGCGCCACCATGCCCGCCGGCGGCCTCTACTTCGACAACCTCGTCCGCCAGGACGACCTCACCGATCACGACTTCGATGCCCGCACCGACTACGCCGATCAGTACGCCATGTTCACCGACGAAGACTGCGCCTACTACGAGCGAACGTCCCGATCGCTCTACGAAGACACCGACTACGCCGTCTTCGGCAACTTCTTTCTCGGCGGCGTCGGCGACATCTTCCACATCCCCGGCCCCTGGCTCAAAAACCCCAAAGGAATCCGCGACCCCGAAGAATGGATCATGGCCCCACTCCTGCATCCCGATTACGTCAAGGATTTCTTCGAGATACAAACCGAGATCACCCTCAAGAACCTCGAGCTCTATCGCCAGGCCGTCGGCGACCGCCTCACCGCCATCGCCGTCAGCGGTACCGACTTCGGCGCGCAGGACAATCTCCTGCTCGCCCCCGATTGCTACCGCGAGTTCTACAAGCCCTACCACAAGCAGTTCAATGATTGGGTCCACGAAAACACATCATGGAAAGTGTTCTTCCATTCCTGCGGCGCCGTCGCCGAACTGATGGATGATTTCATCGAGGCCGGCGTCGACGTGATCAACCCCGTGCAGGTGTCCGCCCGGGGCATGCAGGCCAAAACCCTCAAAGAAACTTACGGAAACCGCATCGCCTTCTGGGGTGGCGGCGTCGACCCCCAGAAAACTCTCCCCTTTGGAACCCCCGATGAAGTGGCCCGGGAAACCAAACAGAACGTCAAAACCCTCTCGCAAGGCGGAGGCTTCGTCTGCGCCGCCGTCCATAACATTCAAGGACCCACACCCGTCGAAAACATCCTCGCGTTCTTTAATTCGATCAACAGTTAATCCCCAACCGACGCGGCCACGCCCGCGGCCTTCCCCGCAAAGGGTGCTAACGGGTATCGCATCCGCGCCACGCCCTGCGATCCGCGTTCAATCCACCGCAGCATCGCGCCGTCCCGTTCGACGCCCACGATCATTCATGCGACAATGCCGAAGCGGCAGCGCCTTTGAAACCAGGCGCTCCATGCGCTTCCGTGCCGGGCAGTGCCACGCAGCGCAAACAACAAGGCCCCGTAGCTCAGCGGTCAGAGCTGGCGACTCATAATCGCTCGGTCGCAGGTTCGAATCCTGCCGGGGCTATTTCCCGGTTCTTGAAGGGACCGGAATCAAGTGGAACTGCTCTGCTATGTGCTGAATCTGTAACACCTTCACTAACTTCCGGCCGTTTGCGTTTCGGTTCGTTTCCGCTCACGTCGTGCAGCTTCTGCGCCGCATTCTGCGCCGCCTTGGGATCGGCGCCCTGAACCGCGTGGTCAAAGTGCTCGTCCGTCAGTTGCAGGTAGTGGGTAACCGCAACGGACCGACTGTTACCGATCCACTTGCAGACGACGTGCATCGGGTACGACTCCGCCAGTTCCGTTTCCCGAGTGCTGCGCAGGTTCTGGAAAGGCTTCGGCCACAGCTCAAGACCCGCGCGTCCGATGATCCGATGCAACTGTGTCCGTAGGTTGGCGTTGCTGTCACGGTAGCGGGTGACAACGTGCTCGGTACCGGGATCGGCTTCCTCAAACGCTTCCATGAGGTAGGGGCGCAGTTCGGCGAACAGCGGGATAATCCGGCTCTCGCCGCCTTCGTGGTGCTCAGTCTTCGGGCTGGGGATGCGAATGCGACCGCGTTCCCAATTGACATCCGCCCATGTCACGGCCATTACTTCCGAAGGGCAGCGTAACCCACCGTAGCGGGCCAGGGCGAAGATCACCCGCCATTGCGCATCGGGGCAGTGGTCCAGGACCGTCTGAGCATCGTCCATGCTGATGAAGTAGAAGCGGGATGGGTTGGCTCGGACGGATGCAGCAATCCCCTCGAATGGATTGGATTCAATCATGCAGCGCTGCTTCGCCGCGGTGAAGAATTGTTTTCCACGACCCACGGCACGGCGCACGGTGTTGTCGCGCTGACGGGCATCGCCAGGAGTGATGAAGCTGAAGTTGTCTCCAACATGCTAAGTCGGGTGAAAAGACTGTCATCACGCGGGAAGGCGATTCTTTCCGAGTTCGTTGGCAACATCGACAGATTTCCGCGTCGTTCTGGCAGAGCCAATTTGCGTGATCAGCGAGATGCAGGCATTGAGTTGATGCAGCAGCAGAGGTTCGCTGAGGCGCTGCCGTTGTTCTTGCGCATTATTGAGAATGAGCCTGATGACTGGTCTCTTCACTACATGGCGGGTCAATGTTACAGATTCGTGGGCGACATTTCCGGAGCAGTCAAGTGTCTGAGGACAGCAGCTTCGTTGAATCCATCGGAGCCGCAGGTGCGTCTGGCGATGGGCACTGCGCTTAAGCTTGCCAAAGAGCACGGAGAGGCAATAGAACACTTTAAACGAGCGGTGGAATTGGATCCAACTCTCTTCGCGGCGTTCAGCGGCATCGGCGATGCGTACTTAGAGAGAGGTCAATGCGACGAAGCTCTTGAGTGGTTCGCAAAAGCAGCGGAGGGCATCGTTGATGGTGTTACTGAAGAAGTGTATCGAGATAAAGAGCGGTGCTTCATGGAGAAGTGTATTGATGGAAAGAAGACACTGGTACTTCTGCCATACGCAGTTGAGAAAACACACGAAGCATTGCGTTCGAATCCAGCGTACGCAATCGTCAAGAACAACATGGGCGTGTGTTTGATGGGATTGGGTGAGTTGGATTCAGCGCGTGACCAGTTTAGGGAATCGGTGGAGTTTATACCGGATGGATTTGACTACCCCGATCCAGCGATGCACCTTGAAGATATCGGTTAAGAGTTATTGCGTACGTCTGGTCGCTGCAGGCCGTTCTTCGAGTCGGAACACGATTCAGAGGCGACGGCGCGGTCAGCGGCGTGCTTCTCCCACACCGCCTCGAGCATGGCTTGGCGCCGGGAGGCGTGCCAGCAATACCACGCGGAGTTGGGCTCGACCGCTTCAGTCACGGCTAACGCGACGAAGTTCTCATACAGATCGGGATTCGCCTTCGCTTCGTCCCACGATGTGCCGTAGGTATCTGACCAGTCCTTGTTCTTATCCGGCTCATTCCACTTGTGCGGGTGATTCATGCCGTCGTAGTCGACCAGGTATGGCGGGTCCGTAGCGAACAGGATCGCGCGCTGACCGTCCATGACCAGGCGGACGTGCTCGACGTTGGTGCAGTCGCCACAGAGCAGGCGATGCTGCCCGAGCAGCCACAGATCGCCGGGTTGGGTGATCGGCTTGTCCGGCGGACCCGGGATCTCGTTGGGATCGGTCAGCCCCTGTTTCACGGCAGGATCGAGCAGTCGCGCCAGTTCCACCTCATCGAAGCCGAGCAGGCCCAGATCGACGTCCATGCCCTGCAGCGCCGTCAGTTCGATGGGCAACAGTTCCATGTCCCATTCGGCAATCGACGCGGTCTGGTTGTCCGCGATCCGGTACGCCCGGGCCTGCTCGGGCGTCAGGTCCGTGGCGACGTGAACCGGCACCTTCTCCAGGCCCAGCTTCTGCGCCGCCTTCCAGCGCGTGTGGCCGACAACGATGACGCCTTCGATGTCCACGACGATCGGCTGACGCCAGCCGAACTCCTGCAGCGATCGCGCAACGGCGTCGACCGCCTGGTCGTTGATGCGAGGGTTGGCCTCGTAGGGATGGATATCAGTCAGGTCGCGATATTCAATGTTCAAGGTCATCGGTGCCTCCGTGCGATGGCTGCATTGCATTGATCCTCCATGACGCGAACCGCGTTCTCCCAGCCCGGCGATGGCTCATCGTGCGTGCTATCGCGGCAGCCGACGAAGTGCAGGTTGTGGTCGCAGACGATGCTGTGTGCGATCTCCGCATGGCAATCGCCGCACTGTCGAGTCGGTAGCATGCCGCAGGTCGGGCATACATAGGTTCTGAACCGGTCGCCGCAGTGGTTGCATGTATGTCGTGTCATGTCAGCAGTCCGTTGCATGTGCTGGTTGTCATCCGCGAACGAATCAATCCAACGGCGCGGCTGTTCCCACGGCGTGTAAACGTTTGATTCGTTGTGGTAGTACCTATTCGTTTGAATCTTTGCATGCCATTCGTTGCATCTGTTTTCACGTGTTGCATCTGTTGCTTTCACTTGTTGCATCTGTTTTCAC
>NYZD01000092.1 GCA_002685935.1 Planctomycetaceae bacterium
AGGGATTGGTCGACGCGTTCGCGGCGTTGAAGCGTGCACGGCAGGCGCCAGCGGTCGAATCCGGGGATCCGACGGTGACGCAGGTGGAGACGAGCACGGGGACGACGGTGGTGGTCGAGACGCAGCCGGTGGAGGCGGATTCCGCGGTGATGGCGAAGGTGATCAATCTTTACACGCAGCAGTTCACGGCGGAAGGCGATCAGGCGGCACGCGAAGGCCAATATGACGTGGCGCTACGCAAATATGAGGAGGCGCTGAACCTGAATGCGGAGTATGAGCCGGCGCTGAAGGGAAGGGAGGCGGTGCGGGCGGTATTGGATCGCCGCGGCGCGGTGCCTCAGGGCGGTCTGATGAATGACTTTCTCCGCAACCACAGGGTCTTGGAGGATCGGACGAAGGTGGAGTTCAGGGAGACGTTGCAGCAGGCGGACGACGCGCTGGCGGCGGGTAACTTCGTTCAGGCGAGCGACGCGGTGTCCAGCGCGATATCGATTCTGGATCACAACCGAGAATATCTGCGGGAGAATGAGTATCTGATTCTGCGTCAGGCGGCGCTAGACATGGGGGTGATCATCAGGCGTGAGGAGGAGAAGGAGCGGGTGCAGGAACTGCTGAATACGAACGAGCGGGTCGAGAAGGAGTCGAAAGAGCGCAAGGAATCGGCGTTGGCCGAACAGCAACGGAAGGTCCAGCAGTTATTGCAGCGTGCGTGGGCGCTGCAGCGGGAGATGCAGTACCACGAGGCGTTGAGCGTGCTGGATCAGTTGCTCTTCATCGACCGGCATAACATTCCGGGACAGGCGATGAAGGACATTATCGAAGACATCATTCTCATTCGCCGAACGCGGTCGCTTGAGGAAACACGAACCGACTTGATTAATGAGCATTCCGTGGAGCACACAGCGGCGACGCTGCCGATGGTGGATATCGTGACGTGGCCGGCGGATTGGCCTGAGATCACGAAGCGGCGTCTGGGGGCGCTGGGGCAGGCGGGGATCGACACGATTCAGGACCGCAACGCGTACCTTGAGCTTCAGAAGCCGATTTCGGTGAACTTTCAAGAGGACACATTCAAGAGCGTGGTGGAGTACCTGCAGAACCTGACACAGGTGAACTTTTTCCCGACATGGCCGGCCCTGGAAGTCCTGAACATCGACCAGGAGACCTGGGTGACGTTGAAGACGGTGCAGCCGATTCCCGCGTCGACGGTGTTGGATCACGTGCTGGCGTTTCTGAGCGGGGACCTTGGGGAGTTCGAGGGCTTGGGGTGGATCGTTCAGGATGGCGCGGTCATCATTTCGACGCTGGAGCAATTGGCGCGGCGGACGGTGACCCAGACGTACGACATCCGCGATCTGCTGGTGGAAGTGAAAGATTTCACCGAAGTGGCGCAGTCGTTCGACCTGGGTGAACTGGCGGGTCAGGACACGACGGGCGGCGGCAGCGGCGGGGCCGACGTGTTTGGGGACTTCGGTGACGACGATGACACGGGCGCCGCGGTGGGCGGTCAGATCGGGCGGATCTCGCAGTTGATCATCGAAACGGTCGACCCCGAGAGCTGGGACCTGACAAGCCATCTGAGTCCATGGGGCAGCGAGGCGATCATCATCACCACGACGCGTGACAATCACCGTGAGATTGACGGGTTGCTGGATCAGCTTCGGGCTCTGGGGCAGATCCAAATCAGCGTGGAGAGCCGGTTCCTGTTCATCGACCAGGCATTCCTGGAGGAAGTGCTGGCAGATGTGGACCTGGCGGTGAACGTGCCGGGGGGCAGTTTCGGACCGATTACGGTGGCGCAGAATCACGCGAATTTGGCGGCGCAGGCGGGCAACACGGGCATGACGTCGGGATTTTCGCCGACAAGCCTCGGCGGCGGTCTGCTGGTCGATCCGGTACGGGCGGCGAACTCGGCACTGCCGGGCGCGCGCAGTTTGCTGTTCCAGACGAGCTTTCTGAGCGATATTGAAGTGGACTTGATGATTCAGGCGACGCAAACTCATCGCCGATCCGTGGAGCTGACGGCGCCGCGGATCACGTTTGTGAACGGTCAGGTCGCCGTGATGAGTGTCGTGACGCAGCGGGCATTCGTCAGCGACCTGACGGTGGTCACGGGCACGGGGGTGGCGGCGTTCGATCCGGAGATCAGCGTGATCAGCGAGGGCGTGCAGTTGCTGGTTGAGGGGACGGTGACGGCGGATCGGCGCTACGTGAACATGCGGATCGAGCCGTCATTGGGCAAAGTTGTTGCTTTCAGGGAGTTCGAACAGAGCGCGGTGGTGACGCGTACTGTCAGCGACGGCTTGGGCGGGACGACCGATTCAGATGCCATCGTGACGGGCAGGGTTGAGTTGCCCCTTTTCGACGTCACGACGCTGGGCACGAACGTGATCGTGCCCGACCGCGGGACGCTGATGGTGGGCGGTCAGCGAATCGTGTCGGAGAACGAGATCGAGGCCGGGGTGCCGGTCCTATCCAAGATTCCGGTCATCAATCGGCTGTTCACGAATCGGTCGAATGAGAAGAGCGAGCGGACGCTGCTGGTGCTGGTCAAGCCGACGATTATTATTCAGCAGGAAGAAGAGGATCGGCTGTATCCGGGTCTGTTGCAGGATCCGGCGGCGTTCACGTCACAGTCGCGTTACATCGGGCACGGGTTTTGATTGAGGCGTGACGAGGCGCAGGCGCGTGGCTACACTGAATGAGTGACCCCGGAATCGGGGCCTTGGGAGCACCGCATGGCTGACTCGGAATCCCGATTAATGATACAGCGCGACGGCGAGATCACGGTGGCGCATTTCATGGATCGCAACATCCTGGATGAGGCGAACATTCAGCGCATCGGCGAGGAATTGGCGGCGTTGGTTGAGAACGCTCCGGTTCCGAAGATTCTGATCGATTTTGACAACGTCGACCATCTATCGTCGGCGGCGCTGGGGGCACTGATCACGGTCAACAACAAGGTGCGTCAGAAGGACGGCCAGTTGCGGTTGGCGAACATCGATCCTCAGATTCACGAGGTGTTCAAGATCACGAAGCTGGACAAGCTGTTCCAGATTCACAAGAACAGCCACGAAGCGATCAAAAGTTTCAAGTAAACACCCAGGCGGAAGAGGAACTCGGACCATTGGGCCAAGCGCCGACCACAGCCCGATTGGTGCTGGCCAGCCGCCTGGAGGATGTGCCGCGCGCCGAACAGGCGGTGATGGACGCGGTGTCGCGTCACGGCTTCGATCAGAGCTCTTGTTTCGCGATCAAGCTGGCGGTGGAAGAGGCGTTGATCAACGCGATCAAGCACGGCAACGGCGGAGATGAATCGCGAGAGATCGTGGTTGAAATCAACGTCTCGGATAAACAGGCATGCGTGGGCGTGACGGATGAGGGGGTGGGGTTTGTGCCCAACGGCGTGCCTGATCCGACGCTTGATGAGAATCTGGAGAAGCCCAACGGGCGCGGCATCATGCTGATGCGGGCCTACATGAATGAAGTGACGTTCAATGAGGCAGGGAATTGCGTGACGATGATCAAGCAGCGGCGGTGACGTCGACCATAGAATCGGCCCGCGGGATGCGTCGGGCTGAAGGGGAAATGTTCATGTCCGAATTCCAAATCGAACTGGTCTCATCGGGCCGATGGCTGATCGCTCAACTGAGCGGGCACGTCGAGATTCTCCGCCCTGAGTTGCTGACCGAAGTTCTGAACCCACTGCTGGCTGAGGACAATCATCGGGTGGTGCTCGACATGGCGGGGTTGTCGTACATCAATTCGGTGGCGCTGGGGGTATTAATCGATTTCCGCAAGCAGTTGATGGATCTGGGGGGCGAGCTGCGGCTTGCCGGTGCATCGGAACAGATTGCGGACGTGTTTCGCCAGACGCGACTGGTGGAGGTGTTCCCAATCTACAAGGATTCGGCGCTGGCGGTTCAGGGGTGAAGGGGCGGGGGAGCTACATGCGATCGAGGGTCTCGATGCCGAGCAGACCGAGGCATGTTTTGAGCGTGCGGGCGGTGATATCGCAGAGGATGAGGCGGGCGCGGCGCTGGGCGTCGTTGTCGGCGGCGATGACGGGGCAATTCTCGTAGAACGAACTGAACGACGACGCCAATTCATAGAGGTAGGTGCACAGTCGGTGCGGCTCGAGGGTTTCGCTGACGGCGCGGATCACGCCACCGAGTTGCAGGATCTTCAGGATCAGCGCTTTTTCGGCGGGGTGGGTGACGGGCACATCGGTGGGGGCGGGACTGTTTCGGAGCGTTGACGGGTCGACGTCGGCTTTGGCGAAGATGGACTGGATGCGGGCGTAGGCGTATTGGAGATAGGGCGCGGTGTTGCCGTCCATCGCGAGCATGCGGTCCCAACTGAACACATAGTCCTTGACCCGGTCGGATGAGAGGTCGGCGTATTTGATGGCGCCGATGGCGACGACGCGGGCCACCTGCCGACGCTGGTTGGCATCGAGATCGGGATTCTTCCGGGCGACGATGGCGGCGGCGCGTTGCTCGGCTTCGTCGAGGAGATCGGCGAGTTTGACGGTGTCTCCGGATCGTGTTTTGAAGGGGGTGCCGTCTTCACCGAGGATGGTGCCGAACGGTACGTGGTCGAGCCGCACCCCCCCACTGCTATCTTGAGCGGCACCCTCGTCGATCCATCCGGCTGACTTAGCGGTTTGAAACACCATCGCGAAGTGCTGTTTCTGGCGGGCATCGGTGACGTAGGCAATGCGTTGGGCGTGTTCGTCGCGAATCCGGTAGCGCAGGGCGGCCAGATCGGTGGTGGCGTAGAGGAATCCGCCGTCTGATTTGCGGATGATCAGGGGCAGGGGTTCGCCGTCGCGACCGGCGAAGCCGTCGGGGAAGACACAGACGGCGCCGTCGCTGAGCACGGTCAGACCGGCGGATTCCAGATCGGCGAGGACGTCGGACAGGACGTCGTTGTAGGCGCTTTCACCGCGGACATCGTCTTCGGTGAGGCGCACGTTGAGCCGAGCATAGACCTCGCTGAAGTGGCGATAGCTTTCGTCGATGAGCAGGCGCCAGAGCTTGAGCGTGTCGGGGTCGCCGGATTGAAGTTTGACGACGCGGTCGCGGGCGCGATCGGCGAAGGCGGGGTCACTGTCGAATGCCTGTTTGGATTGCTGATACAGGGCGTTGAGATCGCCGACGTGGAAGGAGTCGGCCTGGGTGGTGGCGCCGGTGTCGATCATGTGTTCGATCAGCATGCCGAACTGCGTGCCCCAGTCGCCGAGATGGTTGCGTCGTATGGTCGTGTGGCCGAGGAACTCGAGGACGCGGACGATGGCGTCGCCGATGATGGTGGAGCGGATGTGTCCGACGTGCATTTCCTTGGCGACGTTTGGGCCGGAGTAGTCGACGACGACGCGCTGGGGGGAGTCGTCGGGTCCGACGCCGAGGCGTTCATCACCGGCCAGTGACGCAGCGCATTGCGAGAGGTAATCGTCCTTGAGCCGCAGGTTGATGAAACCCGGACCGGCGATGTCGGGGGGGTCAAACAGATCGCCGACGTCGAGTGCGGCGAGGAGGTCGGCGGCGACGTCGCGGGGGTTGCGGCCCACGGCTTTGCCGAGCGACATGGCGACATTGGCCTGATAGTCACCGAATTTGGGGTTTTTCGCCGGCGCGATCAGGGGGTCAACCGCGGCATGCTCCGGGCCGAAGGCCTCGGCGATGGCGGCGGAGAACCGCTGACTGAGCTCGGTTTGCGGATCGTGCATGGTCGGCATAGTCTCTGGCGCGCCGGGCGTCGTCAAGCGGCGTGGTGTCGAAATGCCGTGACATTGGTCGGCGCGTGGCGCGCGGGTAGGATATGGGTCTCATTGGATGGTTAAGGAGCCATTGGTTATGCACATCGCGACGCGGTCGGTTCACAGCGGGGTGTACAAGGACACGGCGTACAACTCGGTGGCCACGCCGATCTACCCGAGTTCGACGTTCTTTTTCGACGGCATCGGGCGGACGAGCGGTTACGACTACACGCGCACGGCCAACCCGACGCGTGACGCGCTGGCGGAGAACCTGGCGGCGCTGGAGGGCGGAGCCGGGGCGCAAGTGACGAACACAGGGATGTCGGCAATTGCGACGGTGATGTTCCTGTTGAGACCGGGGGATCATGTGATTGCGGGGCACGATATTTACGGCGGGACGTATCGCCAGATGGATGCGATCTTCCGGGGGATGGGCATCGACTTTGACTTTGTGGACATGGGTGATCCGGAGAACGTGCGGTCGGCAGTGAAGCCGAACACGCGGTGTATCTGGATCGAGACGCCTTCGAATCCGCTTCTGAACATTGTGGACATCGCGGCGACGGTGACGGTGGCGCGGGACTGTGGGGCGATCACGGTGGCGGATAACACGTTCTTGTCGCCGTATCTTCAGCAGCCGATGGAGATGGGCGTGGACATCGTGATCCACTCGACGACGAAATACCTCAACGGACACAGCGACGTGGTTGGCGGCGCGATTATTTGTCGGGAAGCCGACATGGCGGAGCAGATCGCGGAACTGGTGAATGCGTTGGGCACGGGATGCAGCCCGTTCGACGCGTTTTTGGTGTTGCGCGGAGTCAAGACGCTGGCGCCGCGGATGGAAACGCATCAGGCGAACGCGATGGCGTTGGCACAGTTCCTGGATGGCCACGCAAAGGTGCAGCGTGTGTATTACCCGGGATTGACGAGCCATCGGCAATATGATCTGGCGAGGAAGCAATCGAGCGGGGCAGGGGGGATGGTCAGTTTTGACATCGATGTATCGGTGGATCTGGGTGCGTTCTTCGATCGGCTGGAGTTGTTTTTGCTGGCCGAGTCGCTGGGCGGGCCGGCCTCATTGATCGAGCAGGTGTCGTCGATGTCTCACGCGTCGATGCCGGAGGCGGCGCGGGTCGAGGCGGGCATCAGCGATCAGACGATCCGTGTCTCAGTGGGACTGGAACACGCTGACGATCTGATTGCGGACATGCAACGTGCCTTGGACGCATGAAGAAAAGCGGACCGGATGACTGTCCGGCGTCGATTGGGAGGCCTATAATGCGGCAAGAGCGGCGCGGCCCCGACGTGGGCCGTCCTGCCTGCCGCTTGACCGTCGTGATGCTCACCGGTTTAATGGCCGAGCCGCGGAAAGTCGAGATGAATCTCCCGTAGACTTGTACCAGCGCCACCGGAGCCGCCATGCGTTTATGCCGCATGCGGATCGCCCGGCGCGCAGCGTCTGAATTCCCGGCGATCAGGAGGCATCGACATGCCCAGTTCCACGGAATCATGGGGAATTGAAGTCGGGTCGAGTGCGATCAAAGGCATTCGCCTGAGGAAGGACGGCAACGAGGTCGCGGTGACCGATTTCGCGATTCAGCCGTTCAAGAAGGTGCTGACGACGCCGGACCTGGACGTGGATGAGTCGATCCGGGTGAATCTGACTCAATTCATGGCAGACCACCCGGTGGGCAATGCGACGGTGGTGGTGTCGGTTCCCGGTCACCGCGCGTTCGCGCGATTCGCGAAACTGCCGCCGGTGGAGCCGAAGAAGATCCCGGACATTGTGCGGTTTGAGGCGGTTCAGCAGATTCCGTTCCAGATCGATCAGGTGGAGTGGGACTATCAGACATTCGCGAACCCGGAGTCGCCGGACGTGGAGGTGGGGATCTTCGCGATCACCAAGGAACGGATGAACGCGTGGCTGTCGAACTTCAATGCGGTGGAACTGCCGGTGCACCGGGTGACGCTTTCTCCGGTGGCGGTCTACAACGCATTGGCGTACGACCGCGGACTGGACGCATCGTCGCCGGGGATTGTGATGCTGGACATCGGGACGGTGGCGACGGAGCTGATCGCGTTCGAGCAGGGACGGATCTGGTTGCGCACGATTCCGATCGGGGGCAACCATTTCACTGAGACGCTGGTGCGCAGTTTCAAGCTGAGTTTTTCGAAGGCGGAGAAACTGAAGCGCGAAGCGGCGACGAGCAAGTATGCGCGTCAGATTTTCCAGGCGATGCGACCGGTGTTCGTGAATCTGGTTCAGGAGATTCAGAAGTCGCTGGGTTATTACCAGGCGCTGAATCGTGACGCGCAACTCAACGAAGTGCTTGGGATGGGTTGCACGTTCCGGCTGCCGGGGTTGCAGAAGTTTCTGAAACAGCAATTGCAGTTGGAGTTCCGCCGTCTGGACGAGTACGCGCGGATCAGCCCGGAGGGGCGGGACGCATCGACGTTCGCGGCGAACGCACTGTCGCTGGCGCCGGCGTATGGTCTGGCGTTACAAGGGCTGGGGATGGAAGACGTGACGTGCAACCTGTTACCGGCGAACATTGTTCGGCAGCAGGTGTGGCGTCAGAAGCAGAAGTGGATGGCCGGGGCGGCGGCGGCGGTGGTGATCGCGTCGGGTCTGGCATTCGGCAAGCTGCATCAGAGCCGAAGCGGCCAGGGAGGGGAGATCATATATCCGGGGCCCGATGGCAGCGATCGAAATGTCGAGCACCTGATCGTCGAGGCCAATAGGCGCCAGGGCGAGTGGAACCAGGAGGCGGGAGAGTCCAAGGACCCCCGCGTGAAGATCGAACAGCTGCGCGGGATCCTGGAGCATCGTGACGTGATGATGTCGATTCTGCACGATATCGACGATGCGCTGGCGTCGGTTGGACCACAAGATGCGCTGAAGCGGGGCGACTGGGATGCCATTCGGGCGATTCCGCGCGGGCAACGACGCGAGGTCGCCATCGAGAGCATTGACATCAGGTTCGACGTGAAAGAAGACAGCCGTCGCGGCCCGCCGGGCATGGGGATGGCGGGCGGCGGGTTTTCCGGGCCCGGGCGGTTCAACGACGACAGCATGGAAGACGATGCGTCGCGGCAGATTCATGTCACGATCAGGGTGACGTCACCGCACGCTCAGGCGGCTGATCTGATGAACGACACAGTGTTGAAGTGGTTTCAGGATCACCGGGAGATCGCGGGGCGAGGGTACGTGATCAACACCGATGACGACGTGCTGGGATTCGAGGTGGAGCCGTACCACTCGGGCGGCGGGCGCGGCGGGTCGTCGCCGCGCGGCGTCGGCGGCTCACCGCTCAGTGTCGGAGGCCCGCCACGGGGAGGGCCGATGTTGCCGGGAGGGGCCGGTCCGGCGGGTGGGTTACCGGCGGGAAGCGAGCGTTTCCAGCCTGGGATCGTGACCGGTGGGCGCGACGGAGGCAGGCGAACAGTTTCAGGCGCGTCGGACGATCCGAAGGATCTGATGCCGGTGCATCCGCTGGCCGATGAGGACCGCAGCGATGACTGGATGTTCACGGTGAAATTCCGCGTTGATCTTCAGGACAGCGAGCCAACGGATGCTGAAGGTGACGTGACGGCTCGCGCGGAGGGCGGATCATGAGCCAAATACTGAACTGGGTGAAGTCGAATCCGATCAGCGTGTTGTGCCTGCTGGTGATCGTGCTGGCGTGTGGGTCATTCGTTTGGCCGACGCGTGCGCAGGGGCGGCAATTCGTCGAGAAGCTGGAACAACGGAGTTCGAAGATCGGGCAGATAGACAACCTGATTCGGACGCGCCGGCGCATCCCCCCGCAGAATCCGGATGACGAAGAAACGGACATCTGGCTGACGGTCAATCGTGCCGCGATCGATCGGCTCAAAGAGATCCACCAGGTCATGGGCACGCAATACAAGGAAGTATTCGGGATCCTGGTGGATTTCAATCGCCGGGACGATCGGATCATGTTTGAGGGCGTGTTCCCAAAGCCGGTGCGTGCCTCCACGCCCTTCAACGCCCGAGACGACCACCCGGAGGCGTACGTTCGGCTTCTGGAGGGACTTGGGGCCGGGGCGCCGGTTGACAAAGAGGCGATGTCTCAGAGGGTGAAAGAGATCATCAAGGATCACGCTCTTCGCACAGGCGAGAGCGAAGCGCGTCGTAGCGGGGTGATGGACACGGAGTTGGAGGAGAACAAACGCAAGGAATTGTTGTCTCTGATTAGAGGCCAGGCGCAGTCGATCCAGATTTATGCGGATCCCCCTTATCAGGATCCGACGTCATCGGTGTGGAATACGACGGTCGGGTCATTGACGTTGGGCAAATGGGTGCACTCTTCGAGCCCGACGATGTTCGAGTTGTGGGAAGCCCAGATGGCGTTGTGGATTCAGCAGGATATCGCTGAAGCGATCAGACGGGTGAACGGCGCGGGCGATTCTGAGTCGACGGTAATCGGTAACCCGGTCAAGCACATCGTCCGGGTCAAGGTCCCGCCGCTGGACGATGGGGGCCTGGTGGGATTGAACATCAGAGACACGGACCTGGCGAAGAAGTCCGACGACTCGGGTTTTCCGAATCACAGCGGCCGCTCGAGGCCGGATATGTCCGAAGACGGGGCTTACACGGGCAGCGTTACGGGCCGAAAGTGCAATGCGCTATACGACGTGATCCACACGGACGTGGAACTGGTCGTTGATGCGATGCGGATTCCGGAGTTGCTTAAGGCGTTCTCGGAGGTCAATTTCATCACGGTCATCGACATGAGCATCGTGGACGTCGACGAGTATGCATCGATGTTGGACGGATACTATTACGGCGACAACGATGTGGTCCGGCTGTTCCTGACACTGGAATCGATCTGGCTTCGGCGCTGGACGGCGGGACACGCGGACGCCGAAGAGGCGGCCGAGTTTGGCGAACCGTTCGTCCGAGGGAAAATGCCGGATCGCGTTCGTCAGGCGCTTGGACTTGAACCTCGCGAGGAAGACCCAACGCCTGAGCCGCTGCGATCGGCCAGTCGTTCCGGCATCCGGTGAATCAGTGGACAGCACCTGCGGCAACACACGGCCCTCTGCACAGGAATCGTTTGGGAGCACAAGCCATGAAGCCCAAGCAAATCAGTCCGGTCGAGCAACACTTTGAGAAGGGCGTCATCGCGCTGGCGGCGGTGATACTGGTGGGCACGGTCTATCTGTTCTGGGTGCGTGAGCCCTACCAGGTGGAGGTTTTGAACGAACAGCTCAACCCGAAGGCGTTGAACGAGACCATTTCCGCCAAAGCTCGGGTTTTGGAATCGAAGCTCAACAGCGACAACGTTCCCGGCGAGCTTACGGACTGGGAGCCTCCGGATTACGCCACGGTGGTCCGGGAGGAACTGGAGCGCCCGCTGATGCCGAAGTCGCAGACATCGGGCGGGGTGCGTTTGGCGCTGTCGGCGATGACGCGGGGCGTGGTTTTGTCGGGCACCGCGCCTGGGCGGGGGCCACAGATCGGCCCTGATCCGATGCACGTGCCGCAGGTTCCGGCTCTGGCGTCGATCGAAATCAAGCAGGGCATTGGCACGATCGAGCCGAGCTTCATCGAAGATGGGGATCCGGGCTGGCGGGAGAGGCGTTTTGTCACAGATGGTCCGTACGATGTGCAATGGGTCAGCGTGGCCGGTGACTTTGACATGGCGCAGCTGCGTGAGGCGTTGAACGCTCAGGGCGCGGGTGAGCGCCAGATTCCGGCGTCGTGGTGGAACGCGTCGAAGTTTGCCGTCCTTGACGTTCAGATTGAGCGTCAGACACAGTTGGCCGACGGCGGGTGGAGCGAAAGCGAACTGATCGGCACGTTGCCGGGCGATCCTTCGGTGCGCGGGCTGCTGACGCTGGACAGGGTCCGGCGCGGTGAGGCCCAGGAGGCGCACGCGTTTGTTTTCGCCAACCAATGGGATTTCATCCGTCCGGCCTTTGCCCCTTTGACTGGTGATCCGTGGCTTCCTCCGGGGATGGACATCAAGGATATTGAAGATCTGGCCGGCGATGCGAATGCGACCCGAAGGGAGCAACCGAGGCGTGAGTCGCCAAGGCCGAGACGGCCTGAACGGAGGACTCCGACGGGTGGTCCCGGGGCTGGGCCCGGCGGATTACCGGTCGGCGGGCCTGCGGGCGGCAGATTGCCGGTCGGCGGACCTCCGGGTGGCGGAATGCCGTTCGCCGGACCTGCGGGCGGCAGATTGCCGGTGGGCGGCCCGGATCGAGTCGGCCCGACGCGTCCCGACGATGACAGATCGCGGACGCCGAAACCGGTGGAAACCAGGCGTCAGCCGCGCGATGCGATCGATCCGCATGCGCTGCTCGAGCAGCAGATCGAGGGCGAGATACCTGAGGCATTGATCGATCGCGACACATTGCGGGTCTGGACGAGCGACTTGAAGGCGAAGTCCGGCTCCACGTACCGCTATCGGATGCGTGTGGTCGTGAGCAATCCGCTGTATGGGCGCGAGTTGCCCGTCGGCCAGCGCGAATTGGCCGGTCGGATCGGGCTGGTGTCGGATTGGTCGCCTTGGTCTGAGCCGATCAAGATCGACACGCGTCAATACTTCTTCCTGGTCGGTGCGCAGTCCAAACCGGCGCCGGGCGATGCGACGGTGGAAGTATTCCGCTATCACAATGGCGGCTGGCGGGATGAGCAGTTCAGCGTTCGCCCCGGCGATCCGATCGGCGCCGAACGCGAGATCTCGGTTCAGGGCGAGTTGGAATCAGTCGATTTTGGCACGGGATTCATCGTGGTCGATCTGGATTTTGATTACCATTCCACGGGTGATCCCGGGGCGTTCGACCAGAAGACGGCGCTGCTGCTGTATTCTGATGGGGAACAAATGGCGGCTCGCGTCCTGCGGCAGGATCGGGATAACCCCAAGCGCCGGCAACTGATGGACAGCGCAAAACGAATGGACCTGGCGCGCGGGTTTTAGCGCGACTTGACGGGGGCGGCGACGGGCGAATCGAAGATGGTTTCATGGATCGCCTGAGCTGCTTCGGTGATACGTTGACGGGCGGCGGGTCGTTGGACGCGACGCAGGAAGCGATTGACGTGGTGGTCGAGGGTTGAGGGGGCCAACATCAGTGAGATGGGGCTGGCGAGCGATTCAGCGATCGCAATGCGCCGAATGGTGCGCCGCTGCGACCGTGAGAGTCCGGCGGTTCGAGACAATTGCCGAAACAGATCACCGGGGCGGCGGCGTCGGCGTGCGGCGCTCAGGAGTCGCCAACCCATCCAGATGAGCAGTGCGGTGGCGATGGGCACGAGGAACCAGCCCAGGACATCCAGCGACAACACCTGTCCGCCGGGCCACTGGAGGAAGTCCTGAAACCTGAATGAATCTGTGGTGGGCAATGTGCGACCCTTTCGTATCTCGCCCGACCGATCAGCCGATCATGGCCGCGGCAGCTTTTGGCTTGACGATGGCAGCGGATTGTTTCTTACGTTGGACATCGACCATGCGGCGCAACACGGTCAATGCGCGTGAGCGGACGCCGGGCTCCCGGTCTGTTTTGGCCATGGCCCCGACCTGTGGGGCCAGGGCGGCGGCGGCAGTCTGTTCAAAGACCCATAGCGCGCTGATGCGGTGAGCGGCGTCGCGGTCTCCCATCATGCGGGCCAGGGACTGACGGGCTTCGTGTGCGGAGAGCCGGTTGAGGGCTTTGGTTGCGTTGGCGCGGCTACGGTTGTTGGCATCGTCGAGCATTTGGATCAGGGACTGGCGGACCGATTCCAGTCGGCCCATGCGTTCGAGGGCCTCGACGGCGTTGGCGCGGACGCGCGGGCTGTTGTGATGCATGGCGCGACTCAGTGCGTCGGCGGCGCGGGGGGAATCCTGGAATGCGGCGAGGGCAGCGGCGGCGGCGGATGCCACACGGTTGTCGGCATCTTCCAACATCGCCAGTAACTGCGATTCGTAATACGTCGGCTGACCGATCGTGCGGACGACCATCACGCAGCGCAGCCTGTCCCGCGGATCGGACGCGTTGAAGCGCTCGGCGAGTTGATGGTGGAAGCGCGGGTCGATTTTCATCAAGGCGCGGCCGGCGGTACGTCGAACGTCGTTGGGCAGGTCAGGCCACGCGTCCCAGAATCGCGTGAAGCCGTAGGAGCCGAAATGATGCTCGGCGAGGCGGCGGAGCTCGGTGTTGGTTGAGCCGGCCAGTCGCAGCATCAATCGCGGCAGGTGGGACCAATTGCGGCGGCTGAGGTGGCGCAGGGCGATCCGGGCAAGGGTCGGCTCGGCGTCGAAACACATCGTCGCGATCATCTGATCGGCTGCGTCTGAATCGATGTGCATCAGTGCCCGCAATCCGCTGAGACGGATGACACGATCGCGATGCAGGATGAGACGCTCGACGGCCCCAGAGGCGTCAGCGTGGCGGCAGGACAGAGCGCGGACCCAGCGTCCAACGTGGGGCAGCGCCGATGGGGCCACGGTCTGCCATGTCGTGTCCAGGGGGGTCAGATGGTCGATGCGGCGGACCCGCTCGACGGTCCGGGCGATCTGCGGGACGGCGAGCAGATGTGCATCGTTGAGAAGGCCGTCGAGTGAAGCGGCGATCCGGAGGTCGGCCAGAGCGGAGGCGACCGATGCCTGCAGCGGCGGATGGGCGGCACAAGGCAGGAGGGCGGCGCGGACGACACCGGCCTCGGGACTGGTGATCAGGGCGGTGAGCACGGCCAGAGCCGCTCCGGCCCGGTTCGTCAGGGCATCGATGAGATGAGGGTCGTTCCGTCGCAGCAGCATCAGGGCGGCGTACAGGACATCACGGCGGCGATGGTGATGGAAACCCGCGGCGGCCTCGGCGAGGGCCCGGGTGAGCCAGTCGGCGTCTTGGGCGCGTCGGACGACGATCTGGGCGTCGCGATCGGTATCGGGATCAGGACGGACCAGGCGGCGGGCGAAGTCCAGCAGCGTGGACGCGGCGGCACGGGCCACGCCGGCATCTGTATGGCGCAACAGATCGGCCAAGACCAGCGTGGCGGGCAGGAGCCTGGACTGCTCGATGATCCGGACGACATTGGACGGTGATTCAGATTGCTGGGCTCGGGCGGCCCGTTCCAGCCCGGGCAGCAGGTCGTCGGTCCGATCCAGAACGACGGATTGCTCGGCGCGGCCCAGCAAGTGGAACCGGTCGACAATCCCGGTCATGGCGGCTGGCCGAGCACGGTCGAACAGCGTTTCGAGGATGAGTTGGCTGTGCGGGGCGCGGGCGGTGGGCAGGGCGTCGAGCAGGGCGTTGTCGGCGAGCGACAGGTCGCTGCGTCGCAAGACGGCATGGAGACGACGAAGGACACTCATGACCGGGTGAACCCCATCACGGGCAGAATCTGGAGAAAAAACTCAATTTATGCGGACCTAGTGAGGTATCGGCTAGAGTGGGATGGATTCTACAGCGTCCGATGGGCGCAAAAATGGCTGGTTTTCGGCGAAAAATGTTTGCAGATCATGTTTGGAACTGATGAAATCCGAACCCCAGGGTGCTATACTAGCTCATCCCCGCAGTTTAGAGGACGCCATGACTGTTCCCAATAAGACGCCTTCGGTACAGATGTTCCGTCTGTCGCTGTATCAGCGAGCCCTGCATCCGGAGCTTTTCGGCATCCAGGATCGACTGACGATCACCCAGGCGGATCAGTATGATTTCGAGGCCTGGATCGTGCCGGGCGGGCATGTGCTGCGTTTTCAGAACGCGGAGAACTTGTGCCTGACCGAGACGGTGACGGATCAGGATGCGGCACTTCCGGAGCGCGGTCTGCTGCATGCGCTTCCCTGTATCGGCGAAAAAGAGCACGACGAGACGATCGAGGACACGATCCGGTATGTGACGACGGTGCAGACCGAGTCACTGTCGGAGAATCTCTACTCGGCGACGCTCAACGAGATGCGTGATTTCGCGGCTGAGGCCGACGCCCTGTCGTATGAGTGGGCGGAAGCGGACGGCCAGGCGAATCTGTCGCTGGTTGACATTCAGCGGTACCGGGGCGAGATTCACGCGCAGAGTTACCACCTGCTGGAGAACGGCGGCTTCGTCCTGCGGACGCAGACGATCTTTGAGCTGGTCTGACGCAGGCGGGCCGAGCCCCATCCATATCATGTCCACGTGATTCGACCATCCGGTTCTTGCGGAGGATGCGAGGGACTTCCATGGCCCGAGACCGTAATGCGACTATGCAGCAGATCGAGCAGACCGGCGTGGTGGCGGTCATTCGTGCCGATTCGGCTGAACAACTGGTTGATGTCTGTGCGGCCCTGCGCGACGGGGGTGTGGTGGCGTGTGAGATCACGATGACCACGCCCAAGGCGCTGTCGGCGATCGAGAAGGCCAACGACAAGCTGGGCGATAGCTGTCTGATCGGGGTCGGCTCGATCCTGGATCCGGAAACGGCGCGGGCGGCGATCCTAGCTGGGGCGCAGTTCGTGTTTGCCCCGACGTTTGATCCGGAGGTGGTCACCATGGCGCACCGGTACGATCGGCCGTGCATTCCCGGGGCGTTTACGCCGACGGAGATCATCGCGGCGTGGTCTGCGGGGGCGGACATGGTGAAGGTGTTCCCCGCGAATCACTTTGGGCCGAAATACTTCAAGGACATCAAGGCTCCGATGCCGCAGGTGAAGCTCACACCGACGGGCGGGGTGGACTTGAACACGGCGAAGGACTGGATCGACGCGGGAGCGGCGGCGCTGGGGGTTGGGTCGGCGCTGGTGAAAAAGGACCTGATCAAATCGAAAGATTGGGCGGCTCTGACAGGACTGGCGAAACAATACATTGACGCGGTGGCCGCGGCCCGGGGCTGATTCGGCGCCACCGACGCGGGCCGCGCCCGTATTTGACCGGCCACACGTGATGCGGAGAATGAATCGGCGACATGGCCCAGACGACCGAAAGAACCTGGGATGACGTGCTCGGCACGGGCAACCGCGTGGATGTCCCGGCCGATCAGTGGATGCGCTGCTCGGTTTGCGAGCGCATGCTTTTCCGCAAGCTGTGGGAGGAGAATCTGTGCGTGTGTGCCGAATGCGGCCATCACTCGCGCGTTAGCGCCCCACAGCGCTGCGAGCAGCTGTGCGACCCGGGCAGTTTTGAAGCGAAATGGACTGACGTTGGCCCGTCTGATCCGTTGAAGTTCAAGGACGTCAAGTCCTACCGAGAGCGGATCAAGGCTGAGCAGAAGAAGGCGTCGCTGTCGGATGCGATCCTGGCGGGCACGGGGTACATCAAGGGCCGCCGGGCGGTGATCGCCGCGCTGGACCCGAATTTCATGATGGGGTCGATGGGCAGTGTGGTGGGCGAGGTATTGACGCGGTCGATCGAGTTGGCGATGGAACACGACTGGCCGCTGGTTACTGTCGCGTGTTCCGGCGGGGCGCGGATGCAGGAGTCGGGCCTATCGTTGATGCAGATGGCCAAGACGTCGGCGGCGCTGGCGCAGTTTGATGATGCGGGTGGGCTGTACGTCTCGGTTTTGACCGATCCGACGACGGGCGGGGTGACGGCAAGCTTCGCGATGCTGGGGGACGTGATCTTCGCTGAGCCCAAGGCGCTGATCGGCTTTGCCGGGCCACGGGTGATCGTCAATACGGTGAAGCAGGATCTGCCTGAGGGGTTCCAGCGGGCGGAATTCCTGGTCGAGAAGGGGTTCGTGGATCGGGTCGTGGCGCGGGCTGACCTGCGTAGCGAGATCAGCCGGGTGATTGATTACGCGAGCAAGTAGCCGGGGCCACACTTGTTTTTCAATATGGTGAGATGCGCAGCACACGGGGATGCCGCTGCCTGACGGTCGCGGCTTGTTCGGAACGCGTATGTTTGAGCTGCGCCGAGCGAATCGTCAGGCGGAACCGCGATCGAGCACGCGGTAGGATTCGCGTTCGCCGCGGCCGCGGAGGGGGTAGTCCTTGCGCAGGGGATGAGCGGGGTAGGATTCCCAGGTGAGGATGCGGCGGAGGTCGGGGTGGTTGTCGAAGCGGATACCGAACATGTCGAACACTTCGCGTTCGTTCCACTCGGCGCCGGGCCAGATGTCGCAGACGCTGGGCAGGTGCAGGTCGGGATCGGGTTCGATGCCGGAGGTATCGATCGAAGGATCGAGCAGCACCTTGACGAACAGGCGCTGGTTGTGTTGCGTGGACACGAGGTTGTAGATGACGGCGAATCGCGCCTCGGCCTCGGGGTAATTCAGGTAGTCGACGCCGCAGACATCGGACAGGAAATCGTATGCGGCATCGGGCTGATCGCGCAGGAATCGGAGCAGATCGTGCAGGACATGTTTGGGGCTGACAATGGTGGTCTGGCCTCGGAAGGTCGCGGCGCGGAGGCCGCGCTCGGCGAAGTGCTGTTTGATCAGGGCGAGCGTGGGGTGGGCGGGGGTATCGGGCGTTTCGGGGGCGGGGTCAGTCATGCGAGTCCTTTGTTGCGTCGGGACTGGACATTAGACGGCATGGGCCCGCGCGGATCAACCTCCG
>NYZD01000093.1 GCA_002685935.1 Planctomycetaceae bacterium
ACCTCGGCGATGTCCATCCCCGCCGTCGGATCGATCGACACCAGCGCATCCGCCCCGCACGCGACGATCTGATCCAGGATCGGCATGATCCCGCCGTCCGTGTGTTTGATCACGTAAGCCCCGTTCGCCTGATGCCCCGCGATCGTCCGCTGTAGATACGGCGCGACGAACTCGCCAAACATATCCGGCGACATGAACGGCCCTTGTGTCGTCGCATAGTCCGCGCCCATGAAAACCGCAGCGATCCCCGCGTCGATCAGCCGCTTCGTGTCCTCGATCGCAAGCTCCGTCGCCGCATCCAACTCCCGCTTGAACCCATCCGGATCGTCAAACAGTCTCACGCACGCTTCCTCGAAGTTCTCCGCGTGCGCATCATCTTCACGCCAGAAACGCCACGTCCGATCCCCGTTCTTGTACGTCAGCAGATACGTCCGATCCGCCCCCATCCGCACCAGCTCCTCGATCACACGAACATCCCCCACGCAGATCGCCGAGTAATCCAGCCGCTCCGCCACCTCCACGTGCAACTCCGCGTTCTCCTTCACCCCCCGCTCCAGCGCCGTTCCCGTCAGCTCACCCAACTCCACAAAATCCCTGCCCATCAGCTCCCCCGTCAACCCGAACAACTCAAACGTCGGCACGATGTCATCCGGCTGCTGAAGCTTCAATGCCGCGACGATGCGCTGTTTCGGTGTCATGCCAATGTCCTCCGGTCACAGGCCTCGCGCCCCACACCACGAGCATATCGCAATCCGTCTCCATTGCCACGACAGACACCACCCCCCCGCCGCTGGACAACCCCTTGCCGATCTGCGACAACCTAGCCCGTTCGTGTCCCGCCGGTCAAAGTGCATCGATTGGATCAGCGCCATGGATTACCGCCCGTTCGGGAACACCGGCATGAAGTTCAGCACCGTCGGGCTCGGCGGATTGCTCGCCCGATACGAAGCACGCCTCGGCCACCCCCCACCCGAAGAAAAACAACGCATCTACCGCCGCGCCGCCGAACTGGGTGTCAACCTCTTCGACATGGGCTACGGCGACGAAATCCACATCCCCGATGAACTCAAGGGCTACCACCCCGATCGCTTCTTCGCCCTCAAGGCGCCCCTCCAGGAAGGCCTCGATCTTGAGGCCCTTGTCGATAAGCACCTGACCAACATCCGTCGCGACACGATCGATGTCCTGCGCGTGCTGCAGCGCCCATACCGAGAAGCCCACGGTTTCCCCCAGCGCATCGCCGACCTCAAGCAGACCGGCAAAATCCGCTCGCTGTGCATCGTCCGCCACTACCCCGAAAGTCAGCAGGCCTACGCAAACGACGGCCCGCTCCCCGAGGCCGACGCCGACCTCGTGATGTACAACTACGTCTTCCGCGACCAGGAGCCCGGCATCGAACTGTCCGCAAAAGCCGGCAAGGCCGTCCTCATCATGAAGGCACTCGGCGGACAATGGATCAACTGGGAAACCATGACCCAGGCCGACTGGCAAGGCGCCACCGAAGATACCGTCGTCCAACTCGCAGAAGCCGGCGAAGCCATGCGCGTGGACGCGGGCCTCATCCTGCCCGTCGACGCCGGCCCGTGGCAGGATCTCGCCCGGCCCGGCGAAGCCCGACCGCGCACCGCACGCGCCATCTCATGGGTGTTGGAGAACCCGGCCGTCACCAGCACCCTCGTCGCCTTCGCCAGCGTCGAGGAAGTAAACGAAGCATTGGACGATGACGCGCCGTGAGCGACCGCCGCTCCCCAACGCGTCGTCGGTACACGAGGGACCGACATGGAACAAATGCGACTCGGACTCGTCGGCTGCGGCGGCATGGGCACGCGACACATCTACGGCATGCACCAGCTCGCCCAGACGCCGTTCAACAACATCGAACTGTGCGCCCTCTGCGATGTCCGCCGCGAAAACGCCGAACTCGCCGCCGATGAGGCCGAAAAACTCCTCGGCGCCCGACCCGAAATCTTCACCGACCTCGGCGAAATGGCGCGCCGCATGCCCGGCCTCGCCGCCGTCGACGTCGTCACCGATCCCTCCGCGCACCACACCGTCGTCTGTGCCGCGCTGCAGCTCGGACTCCACGTCATGGTCGAGAAACCCATGGCCATCACCGTGCGCGGATGCCAATTGATGCTCGACGCCGCCCACCAAGCCGGCCGCATCCTGTCCATCGCCGAAAACTTTCGGCGCGATCCCTCCGCCCGCCTCGCAAACCACCTCATCCGCACCGGCGCCATCGGATCGCCCTACATGGGACTCTTCCATTCCCTCGCCGCCGGCAACCACATATTCATCACCCCATGGCGCCATCAGCGCGACAAGGGCGGCTTCATCCTCGACCTCGGCGTGCACTTCACCGATCTCATCCGATATCAGCTCGGCGACATCGTCGAAGTTTACGGCGACGCCCGACTCGTCGAGCCAATCCGTCACAAGCCCGAGAAAAACTACTCCAACTACAAGTTCTACGAACAACGCTTCGCCGCCATGGACGACCAGATCGACGCCGATGCCGACGACACCACCCAGGCCGTCTTCAAAATGGCCAACGGCGCCACTGTCAACTGGCTCGTCGGCAGCAGCGGGCACGGCGGCACATCAGGAGAGTGTATCCTCGGCAAAGACGGATCCATCCAGGGATTCGGAGGCCGTGGAGGCACCATCTCCCTGAAACAACGCGGTCAGGAAATGACCCACGAGCAGATCCTCGCCGCCCACCCGGACTTCACCATGGACCCGCTCACCGCCCACATGTTCCCCAGCGGCATCTCCCGCGGAGATCCCAACACGGACTTGAAACTCCTCGCCTACCAACAGCACGAGCTCGCCGCCGCCGTGCTCGATAATCGGAAAGTCGAAGTCGACGGCATCGAAGGCCTCAAAGATGTCGCCGCCATCTACGCCATCCTCGAATCCTCATCCCTCCGCCGCGCCGTCACCATGACCGAAATCGAGAACGGCGACGCCGATCTCTACCAACAGCCCATCAATCAGAACCTGGGAATCAACTAGACCACCACGAACACGCACCCTCCCTCAGGAACCACTCCCATGAAAATCGGCTACACCACGTGGGGCATGCCCAAGGTCCCCATCGACCAGGGACTCGCCCATCTCGCCGACCTCGGCTTCGACGCCGTCGAGCCCACCGTCATCGCCGGATTCACCACCGAACTCGACACGCTCGACCCCGATGAGCGAAAACGCATCCGCCGCCTGTTCGATGATTACCACTTCCACATGCCCGCCGTCGCCGGACACCTCTCCCTCATCGCCCGCGAGCCCGATGCCCACGCCAACAACTGGGATCGCTTCACCCGTGAGGTCGATCTCTGCGCTCAGTGGGCCGGCCCCGAAGGCGCGCCCGCACTCGACACCACCCTCGGCGGCGGTGTCGACGACTGGATCAATGAGCAGCCCCTCATCCTCGACCGCGCCGCCCAAGCCGCCGAGTACGGCGCCAAACAAGACGTCATCGTCGCCCTCGAACCACACGTCGGCGGGTCACTCGATAAACCCGATCAGGCCGTCTGGCTCATCGAACAGATCGATTCTCCCTACCTTCGCGTCAACTTCGATATCAGCCACTTCGATATCATCGGCCTCGACCTCGCCGAAGCCGTCAGGCTCCTCGCTCCCATCTCCGCCCACACCCACGTCAAAGATCAAACCGGCCGCGTCCCCGACTTCGAGTTCCTCATCCCCGGCGAAGGACCCTTCGACTTCGTCACCTATCTCAAGAACATGCACGCCGCCGGTTACACCGGTGCCATCACCGCCGAGGTCAGTTTCCAGGTCCAGCGCCGACCCGACTACGACCCCTTCGCCGCCGCCACCATGTGCTATCAGACACTCGAAAACGCATTCAACGAATCCGGCGTCCCCCGCGACTAAACTCCCCCTTCGCCCCACACCGGCGACCCGCCGCCGCCTACTTTCCGTACCGCAGACGGATGTAATCGCGCGCCACCTTCAGGTCTTCCATCGCCTCGGCCGCATCGCACGGCGGCGCGCACCCGCCCCGAATCGCCGCCACGAAGTTGATCGCCTGCTGCTTCATCGCGTGCACCCACGGCAACGTCGGGCGCACCGTCGTCGGACCAACGCCCCCGCCCGGGTCCTTGAACACCTCCACCGCCCCCGGCCGATGCGCCGCCAACGGGGCCGGCAAATCCAGCCGCACGCATCCGTGCTCAAACGCGATCAGCGCCGACTCCTGCCAGTCGATGCTCGTCGTGTAAGGCGACATCTCGATCACCCCCGGCACGCCGCCGGCGCTCTCGATCGTCAGCAGCACCCCCGACGGATCAGCATGGGTCACGCGGTACGGCTCGCCCAATAGGTGGCGCATCAGGTTCACCTGATGAATGTAATAATTCACGAACTCCACGTAATGACCGAACGTCTCCGCATCCATGTCCGACGCCGGCGCTTCAGTCTCCAACGCCGGCATCGCCTCATCGGTCGTGATCAAATCCGCAAACCCCCCGGCAATCCAGTCCCCCGCCGGCATCGTGATCCGAACATACTGCAACCCGCCCAGTTCCCCGCTCTTCTTCAATTCGTCGATCTGCGCCACCGCGTACCGCGTCGCCGGGTCCGACCGCTTGTGGTAACCGACCATGTGCCACGTGTCGTGTGAGGCCAGGGCATCCAAAATGCGCTGTCCGCCCGCGATGTGACCGGCCAGAGGTTTCTCCGTGAACACCGGAATATCCGCCTCGAACAACTCCGGCAAAAGCGTGCTGTGCAACTGGAAGTGCTGCGAGACCACCAGCCCGTCCAGCTTCTCCCGGTCCAGCATCTGCCTGTGATCCGGGTACACCCGACCGATGCCGTACCGCTGCGCCACCAGGCCCCCCAACTTCGGCCGCAACTCCGCGATCGCCACGACCTCGCACTCCCCCACCGTCACGTAATTGCGCAGGTGCGCACACTGCCCCATGCTGCCGACACCGACAAAGCCAATGCGCACCTTGCTCACGATGACATCTCCGGCGCGACGCGACCTACGACCGACCGCGCCTCATCCAATTCCCCGTCAGCAGCCTGCCAGGTACTGCCGGCTCAGAACGAATCCCTGCTTCTCACCGGCTTCGGTCCCGTTGAAGTTCGCGTCCTCAAGCTCGATCGACACGTACCCGTCGTAGCCCGCCGTCTCCAGCATCGCAAACACCTCGCACCACCGCGTCACGCCGTGCCCCGGAATTGTGTAACGCCAGTGCCCACCCCCGAACGCGATACCCTCGGCAAACGTCGCCGGCTGCTCCGTGCCCAGCTCATACTGACGCTCCGCCATGATCTCCGTGTCCTTCCCGTGCACGTGACCGACGCGATCGACAAACTCGCTCAGGAACATCAGCGGGTCGACCCCCATCCGGAGCAGGTGCGACGGATCGTAATTCACGCACGCCGCGTCCGACCCCATCGCCTCGAAAAATGCCCGGTACGTCTCCGGCGTGCAGCACAACGCGCCCGGACCCGGCCAACCCTCCACCACCAGCCGCGCGCCGTGTTGCTCCAACGTCGGCATCAGCGCCCCGAAACCCTCCACCATGTAACCGAAGTTATCGCTCCGCGCCGCCGACGGATCGTCCGGCAACATCACGCAGAAAAACGACTTCGCCCCCGCCGCGACGCAATCCGAGATCGTCGCCGTCGCCTCCGCCACCGCCGCCGTCCGTTTCGCCTTGTCCGCCGTGATCAGCCCGCTCCACCCCGGAAGGTCCGCCGACCCCACCGCCAACCCCGCGTCGATAATCTGTTTCACATCCGACGCCTCAACCCCCACGTCGATACACTCAAATTCGTTCGCTTTCGCCCACGCGATCACCGCCCCCAGATCCGATTGCCACCCGCCCAGTCGTCGAAACCCAATCCCAAACCCGCCCGTCCGTGTCACACTCATCAGATCGCTCCCTTGATGTGGCCCACGCCCGCGCCGCTCGATGACCCGCCGCCCCCCAAAACGCGTCACCGCTTCACGCCGCGACAGTAAGGCAACAGTGCGTTGTACATCAGCTTCGCCGCGCGCCGCGGCGTCATTGCCCAAAGCCGATCACTGAACATTTCAATCGAGTAATACCCGCGATAACCCAGCTTCTCAATGCGATTGAAGATCGCCTTCAAATCCAGACAGCCCCTGCCCGGCAACACCCGGTCCGCGTTGCAGTCGCTCAACTCGCCCGGCTTGTCCGCCATGTCGTCCACGTGCACGTGCTTGATCATCGCCACGTTCTCCGCGTCAAGCTGATCGAACTTGCTCGGCGTGCAGTGATAGTGCGCCGGGTCGAACAGCACACCCACATGGCTCGACCTCGACCGCCGCGCGATCTGCGCCGCCGTCCGCAATGACTTCACCACCGGCGACCAGTTGAACTCAATGCACAGCGTCACCCCCATGCCCTTGATCCGCTTGCCCACCGCCGACGCCGCTTTCGCCAGATCGTCGATCACGGCTTCCGCCGACATCGGCCGCGCCGGGCCGTCCGTGCCCACCACCATCGTCGTCGCACCCAGACCCGCCAGCAGTTCGGCGTTGCGGACCAGTTGATCGTGGTTCTTGCCCCGCGCCGCCGCCGTCCCGAATCCGCTCAGCACCGTGTCGAATCCGCCGATGCAGTCCAGACCGCGATCCTCCAGCAGACGCCCAAGGTCCCCCACCGTGTGCCCTTCATCCAGGTAATCCCGCAATTGCGGAATCACCATCTCCACGTGCGCGAACCCCGCCGCCGCATACGCCCCGAACGCCTGCTCCAGTGAATCGTGACGAGTCGAGACCAGATTGATCGCCAACTGGCTCCGTCGCATCGAACACCTCCCTGCCGCTTCACCCCGGCAACACCCCGCCCCGCTTCAAGCATCACACACACCCGATCGACCCGCGTTCCCCGCCTGCCCTGTCCCGCCCACCATCACGGTCGCAGCGCCAGTATACCCCGATACCCGCCATGCAACGCCGCACCTTTGCGCCGTTCTAACTGCCATCACCCCGTGATCTGCAGCAACCGCAGATGATAAGGCGGCAAGACGCCGACCTCATCGTCACTCATTTCACTCACCTCCGTCCCGTAAGGATCGATCCAGCACCGCCGCCCCGCCACGTTCGTCTCGATCGTCGTCTCCACCGGATCGAAACCCTCGTTCGTGATCAAGAAGTAGTGCGCACCATCTTTGATGATGTGCCGATACCGCACCTCCGGGTGCCGAGGCGTGCAAATCAGATCGGCCTCCACATGGGCATCGATCGCCGCAACCAATTCGGCCTCCGTGCCCGCCGTGATCATGCCCGCAATCGCAAGCTGCGGCGATTCCTGCCACGCAATCACGCGCCCCGTCCCCGCAAGCGGCTGCAAAAGCTTCTCAACGGCCGGCGTCGGCCGCTCCAGATCATCGATAATCAACACGTCATAGTGCATGTCCGCAAGACCGACCCCCGTCGAATCAACGTGCCCTTCGCTGCCAAGATGCTGAACATCGACGTAGTTGAAATCACGTTGATGCTCGAACAGCACCTTCGCCGCCCCCCACGATAGGTGATCCGGATCCCCCAGAATCGCAATGCGACACGCGTGCGTCGCGTCCGTGTTCAGCCAACAGATCCGTCGACAGTAATCAGCAAACGGCTTGTACCGATCCCACCACGGACTGTTCGGACCCACCGCCGGCGGACGCTCATCCCGCCGCAGCCCCCGCGCCGAATAGTAGAACGCGTGCGGATACAACAAATTCACCCCCCGCACAAAACACCAGTCCGCCACCCACTTCATCTCGTCGAACGTCATCTCGTGCCCGAACGCGCCGCAACACTCGTTCGAATTCCGACGCCGCCCATAGTGGATCATCGCCGACGAACTGCACTTGCCCTGCGTCGATTCCTGCCCCTCCGTCGCCGTCGGCCCAAGCGCGACCCACCGCCACACGATGTCCTGACCGGGAATATCGAAAAACCGCTGCGCCGCGATGTCGTCCGCCTGTTGCGGATGCCCGATCACCGGAACGCCGTGCCCCGCGCACCAGTCGCGAATCTGACTGAAAAACGTCTGCTCCAGCCGCCGCTGAATCCCGAATTTGTAATCGTGGCGATGCCGCGCCGCGTTAGGCTCATCGTCGTACCACAACGCCGGCAGATGAGGCGTGAAGTCATACCCCAGCGCCGCGTTGACATGCTCGAGAATCCCAGTCGTGCCCGGCAGCACCGATGCGTCGAACGGGTCGCGCCCCAGCATCGACGGCTCATCCGTGAAGATCCCCATCACCGTATTGCCGAAGTATTCGCCGAATCGCTCCGCGAACCGGTCGTACACCAGTTCGATGAATGTCGCCACCGCATCGGGATTCAAGAGATCGCCCGACGGCGGTTGAAACTCCGCTCCGTGTTCATCCAGATAGTGCAGCCCGCGAATGTGCGACCCCGACGGCCGATCCACCACCGCCACGTGCTGACCGTTCCCCCGCCGAACCACCGCGATCAGATTCTGATCCGCCGGCAGGCCAGGTGCCTGATCGCCGTCCAGTTCAATGTGATGCACGCACCGCGTCGCAAAAGACGCGTCCCGCTCCACCACCTGCCCCGCCGAAGAACCCGACGGGTACATCCCCTCGTCATACAGAATCACCAGCATGTCCCGCTCCGCCGCCACCTTCAACGCCACTTCGTAGAAATCCAGCAGCGCATTCGACATCCAGCCCAGCGATTCAGGCAGACCCACCCGGGGATGAATGATGAAACCGTGCACCCCGTGCGCGTCAAAGTCGGCAATCTGCCGGCGAAGCTCGTCCGCGTCCAGATCGTCATTCCAGAACCAAAACGGCAGCCCCGTAAACTCACGCGGCGCGGTCACAAATTCAGTCGGCAGGTCCATGGCGCACCACCAATTGATGTCGTTCGAACCCGTCATGTTACACCACCCGCGCCTCCCTCCCAAATGGTGGTGACATCACCGTAGGTGCGTTATCGTGGCGCGTCGTGGATTCGACAAAGGAGTCGCGTGATGGACCTGTCACAACGCATGCCCCGGCCGCGCATCGGACTGCTGCCCATCGGACATTTCTACTACTGGGACCAGTTCCCCGAGTTGAAGCAGATGGGCCAACGTATGTTCAAGAAACTGCGCACCCATCTCGACGCCATCGGCGACGTCGTCGCATCCGACCTCGTCGACACCATGGAAAAAGCCGGCCACGCCGGCGACTTCTTCCGCCAACAGGACATCGACCTGCTCATCGTCTTCCCCTTCGGCTACACCCCGAGCATGTGCGTCCTCCCCGCCGTACAGCGGCTTGACGTGCCCATCCGCATCCTCAATGCCCACGAAGACAGCTCATACGACTTCCAGACCGCCGACACCACCGTCTATCTCCATCACGAAGGCGTCTGCTGCGTGCCGGAAATATCCGGCGCCCTGGTCAACATCCACAAGCCCTTCAAAGTCCGAACCGGCGCGTTCAGCGATGACCGACTCTGGAACGAACTCCGCGCCGACTGCGCCGGTGTCGCCGCCGCCCGCGCCATCCGCTCCGCCAACATCGCCTTGATCGGTGAGATCTACACCAACATGTCGGACATGCCCATCGATGAACACCGCCTGCTCCGTTCCACCGGCAAACTCCTCATCCGCCCCGAAATCGAAGAGATCTTAGAAGCCTATCAACGCGTCACCGAAGATCAGCTCAATTCGATGTACCGCCAGTTCCGCGACATGTACGACGTCGACGACACCGTCACCAACGAACACATGCGCATGTCCGCCCAGATCGCCGTCGCCTACGACCAGATCATCGCCCAGAAACACAACATCGACGCCTTCGGATACTACTGGTGGGGCGAGAAGGAACTGATCACCCAACTGCGCAGCGAGTCGGCCCTCGCCGTGTCCCGCCTCGCCGCCATGGGCCGCCCCGGCGTCACCGAAGGCGACGTCAAAACCGCCATCGCCATGAAAATCCTCGATCTCCTCGGCGCCGGCGGCATGTTCGTCGAGTTCTTCTCAATGGACTTCGATGAGGATTTCATCCTCATGGGTCACGACGGCCCGGCCAACATCAACATGGCCCAGGGCCGCGCACGACTCATGCACCTCGACGTCCACCACGGCAAGTCCGGACACGGCCTCGGCATCGACTTCGACATGCGACAAGGCCCCGTCACCCTCCTCAACCTCACCCAGTTCGACGCCGGCGACCGCTTCAAACTCATCTACTCCGTCGGCGAGGTCATCCCCGGAACCATCCTCAGCATCGGCAACCCCAACGCCCGCATCCGCGTCGAACGTCCCATCCACGAGTTTATGGACGCCTGGTGCCAGGCCGGACCCTCCCACCACATCGCCCTCGGCGCCGGCGATCAGAGCGACGCCCTCGACGCCTTCGCCCAGGCGATGGGCTTCCAGATCGTGCGCGTCTGATCGAAGGAAACCCCAATGCCGTTGCTGCCGATCCCCGACCGACTCGTCGTCCTCACCTTCGACGACGGCAACAAATCCGACATCACCCACGTCGCGCCGCGACTCAAACAGTACGGCTTCTCCGCCACCTTCTTCATCACCGAAGCCTTCGGCTTCAACACCGATCTCCAACACCGCCTCACTTGGGACGATGTCGCCCAACTCCACGCCGACGGCTTCGAAATCGGCAGCCACACCGCCGACCATCCCAGCGTCCTGCGCCTCTCCGCCGAACAGCTCCACCAACAACTGCAAGCCATCGAACTCAGCTGCGATAAACACCGCATCCCCCGACCGATCAGCTTCGCCTATCCCGGCGGCCATCACGATCGCAAGTCCATGCAGGTCCTCACCGAGCGCGGCTACAAGCTTGCCCGCCGCGGCGCGAACCCCGAGTACCCCCTCATCAACAACTGCGGCCCCGGACCACACTACCAACCTAACGTCGATCACCCTCTGCTCGTGCCCGCCACCTACATGTCCGGCCCCATCTGCGGGTTCGATCACCTCGTCTGGGCGATCGACCGCGCGACACCAGGCCGTATCGCCGTGCTCGATTTCCACGGTGTCCCCGACACCCACCCCCACTGCAGCACCGACCCCGCCCACTTCGATCGCGACATGAAATACCTGCACGATCGAAACTGCACCGTCATCGCCATGCGCGATCTCCAGCGGTATGTCGACCTCCCCGCCGCCGCCGATCAGCATCCCGCCGACAACCCCTACGCATCCATCGCCCATCGATTCGCCGTCACCCCCGTCGACCTCAAATGCGAATACGCCGCCTCACCCCTCGGCGTCGACACCCCCAACCCGCGTTTCAATTGGACACTCCAATCCACCCGCCGCGATCAAACCCAGGCCGCCTACCAGATCCTCGTCGCCTCATCCGAACAGAATCTCGACAAAGACATCGGCGACCTATGGGACACCGGCAAAGTCACGTCCGACCAGTCGATCAACATCCCCTACCAGGGCCGCTCCCTCGCCAGCCGCCAACGCGGCTATTGGAAGGTCCGTTGCTGGAACCAGTCCGGTTTCGAGGAGGCCATCGGCGCCGAATGCAACGAAGACCCCCTCCTCGTCGAAACCCTCCAGCACCAACGACCCAGCACCTACAGCACCCCCGCCGCCTTTGAAATGGGACTGCTCCACGAAGACGACTGGCGGGCCCAATGGATCGCCGCACCCGACCCGGCCACCTCCTCGCCACTCCTCCGCAAAACCATCAACATCGAAAAGCCAATCTCCCGCGCCACCGCCTACGTCTCCGGCCTCGGCTACTACGAACTGTCCATCAACGGCAGACCCGTCACCGACCACGTCCTCAACCCCGCTTCAACCTATTACCACAACGATCAACCCCTCGACCTGCGCTCCCGCGTCCTCTACGCCACACACGATGTCACCACCCACCTCAACCAAGGCGCCAACGCCCTCGGCGTCATCCTCGGCCACGGCTGGTACAGCGCCGAACCCGACATCCCACCATCCCCCAGCCACCGCACACCCTACGGCGACCGACCCATCCTCCTGCTCCAGTTGCACCTCGACTTCGACGACGGCTCCACCCAGATCATCACCACCGATGACTCCTGGAAAACCACCCCCGGCCCAATCCAATACAACGACTACTCCAACGGCGAAACCTACGACGCCCGACGCGAAATCCCCAACTGGGACACCCCCGACTTCGACGATGCCCATTGGTTCACCCCGATCCTCGCTGACCCGCCCAACGGTCAACGAAAAGCGCAATCGCTCCCACCGGCGAAGGTCGTCGAAACCATCGAGCCCCGCCGCATCCTCAACCCCGCCGACGGCGTCTACATCTACGACTTCGGCCAGAACTTCTCCGGCTGGACGCGCCTCCGAGTCAACGGCCCGCCCGGCGCCACCATCACCCTGCGACACGCCCCGAACATCCACGACGACAACACCCTCGACGTCAGAGCCAACTACCACCGACCCCCCGAGAACCACGCCGACTACGTCCGCGGCGTCGGCGACGGCGGCCGCACCCACCACGGCGCCCGGCAGACCGACACCTACATCCTCCGCGGCAACGGCGATGAAGTCTGGGAACCCCGCTTCACCCTACACGGTTTCCGCTACGCCGAAGTCACCGGCTTCCCCGGCACGCCCGACTTCGACAATCTCGAAGCGCGCGTCGTCCGCAACGCCGTCGAACAAACCGGACGCTTTACCTGCTCCAACCCCCTGATCAATCGAATCCACGAAAACGTCCGCTGGACGTTCATCAGCAGCTTACAAGGTATCCCCCAGGACGCCGCCGAACGATCCGAACGCGTCGCCTGGCTCGGCGACCCCATCGCAGAAGATTACATCCACAACTTCGACACCGCCGCCTTCTGGGCCAAGTGGCTCGACGACATCGCCGACTCCCAAAAACCCGATGGCCAGCTCCCCGTCGTCAGCCCACTGCACTGGCGCACCACCCACGACGTCTACGGCCCCGAACCCGTACCCGTCTGGCAAAGCACCTACCCCCTCGTCGCCTGGGCACTCTATTGGCTCTACGACGACACCCGCATCCTCGAACAACACTACCACGGCATCAAGAAACTCGTCGAGTACCTCCGCCGACACGCCGTCAACCACATCATCAACGAAGGCTACGGCGACCACATGGAACCCCAGCCCGATGGCACCACCGGCTCCTCGCCCAACCACACCCCCGTCCCCCTGACCTCCACCGCCTACTACTTCCGCGATGCCCAGATCCTCTCCTGCGCCGCCCAGCGCCTTGGCCACACCGACGACGCCCGACACTACGCTCAACTGGCCCAAACCATCAGCCACGCCTTCAACACCGAGTTCTTCGACCCAGCAACAAACCAATACGGCTCCGCCTCCCAGACCTCCAACGCCACCCCCCTCATGTTCGGCATGGTCCCCGACCAACACCAACCCGCCGTCCTCAAGAACCTGATCGACGACGTCCGCATCAACCACGATGGCCATCTCACCACCGGCCTCGTCGGCACCAACGCCCTGTCCGAAGCCCTCCCCGCACACGGCGCCGCCGACGTCATGGTCCAGATCGCCACGCAAACCACCTTCCCCAGTTGGGGCGATCAGATCGCCCGAGGCGCGACAACCCTGTGGGAAACCTGGGAAGGACACCCCGAGTTCAGCTTCAACATGAAAATCTTCGGCTGCTGCGACAAGTTCTTCTACAAATACCTGGCCGGCATCCAACCCGCCGCGCCCGGCTACAAACGAATCCACGTCAAACCCCACGTCGTCGGCGACCTCACCTCCGCCTCCGCATCGCTGCTCACCGTCCGAGGCCCCGCCGCCGTCGATTGGCACAACCACGATCATGCGTTTGAAATGAACGTCACCATCCCCACCAACACCACCGCGCACATCAGCGTCCCCAAACTCGACCGCGCCAACTTCACCATCACCGAGAGCGGCGAAACCCTCTGGCAAAACAGCGCGTTCGTCCGCGGCGTCCCCGGCATCACCGGCGCCCGGGAAACCGAAGACGACGTCACCTTCAACGCCGGCTCGGGCGCCTACTTCTTCCGCCTCATCGAGTAACGCACCACCATCCCCCCAACATGGACGCCTGGCCAACGCCCCAATAGACTGTCCACCGGTCCGCGCGATCGACAGGAATGACGTCACCAAACCTCGCGTCCGACATGGGAGTGGTCATGGCCAACGATTTCGTTCAACGCATCGCCATCGGCGAGTTCGAAACCGCGCGAGCGCGAAAAAAAGTCATCGCCGAGTGTCGACGCATGGGCGCCACCCGCGTCATGCTCTTCAACACCTACGGCCACATTGAGCCCGGCCACCTCGACCTCGACGAGACTCGCCGTCGCGCCGACATCATCAGCCACGCCTCACGCGACTTCCGCGCCGCCGGACTCGGCGTCGGCGTCAACATCCACGTCACCCTCGGCATGAACATGTCGCCCCCGCGCCAGGTCCCCCTCAACGCCCAGCACACCGTCGACTTCGACGGAGACGTCTTCACCGAAACCTACTGCCCCTTCGATCCGGGCTTTCAGAATTACACCGCCGAAACCTACGCCATCCTCGCCGCCGTCGAAGGCATCGACGATATCTGGATCGACGACGACTTCCGCTACAAGAACAAAGCTGGCCAATGCTTCTGCCCCCTCCATCTCGAAGCCTTCGCCCAGGACACCGGCCGCCCCTGGACCCGCCGGCAGGTCATCGACGCCCTCCGCTCCGACACCCTCGTCCCCACCGACCTCGCCGTGAAGTGGGGCCACGTGCAGAACCGCGCGCTCATCGATTGCGCCGGCGCCATCGCCGACGCCGTCCGCCGCGTCGCCCCCCACCTGCGCATCGGTTTCATGCCCCCCTCCCACAACGTCTCCTTCTACGGCACCGATTCCGTCCGCGAAATCTGCCAACGCCTCAACCCCAACACCAGAGGCCTCGCCCGGCCCGAGTACGGCGGATACAGCGACATCGACCGCGTCGCCTGGGGACCCTACTGCCCAACCTGGGCCATGCAACGCGCCGTCGGCGACACCTACGAAGGTTGGCCCGAACTTGAAACCTGGCCCGGCACCGGATTCAACCACAGCGCGCGCGTCGTCCAGATGAAGCTCGCCTGGGGCGCGATTCACGGTTACGTCTCCACCACCCTCAGCGGCGCGCGACGCGACAAACCCATCCTCAAAGCCATCGCCAACGCCAAAGCCCAGATCACCGAAATCACGCCCTTCGTCACCTCGCCCGATTGGCAGACGCGCGGCGTCAGCCTCGAACTCTCCGAAAATACCCTCGGCCTTCGCACCAAAGCCGACCACCTCACCCTCGAACACTTCGCCGCGCGACTCATGACCCGGACCGGCCTGCCCATCTGGCCCGCCGGCGGCTGCGGCCGAGTCCTCGTCGGCAATTCCCCCCTCGCCCGCGCCGATGAACTCCAACAATTCGCCCGCGAAGGCATGATCATCGACCGCGATGCCTTCGCCATCCTCCGTGAAATGAATCGCGATGACATCATCGGCCCCGCCAACATCATCGATAACCCCGGCTTCCCCGCCGCCGAACGCTACACCAAATCCGATCTCAACGGCAAAGCCGCCGCCCAAACCGTCGACCTCGCACCCCTCGCCGTCGTCCGACACAATCTCGCCCTCTACCACATCCCCGACAGCCCCGAGTTCACACCCCTCTGCTGGCTCGACGATCAGGGACGTCAGCCCCTCGGCATCAGCACCTGGACACGCCAATGGTCCGGCGGCAAGATCGCCGTCCTCCCCTTCTCACTCAATGAACACGACTGCGAACACGGTTTCCTCACCGCCCTCCGCAAGAATCAACTCGAAACCATCCTCGAGTGGCTCACCGGACAACCCCTCCCCCTACGCTTCGGCTACGGCGAAGCTTTCGACCTGCAGGCCGTCTACCGCGAACATCGCGACGGCGATCGCATCTTCCTCGGCCTGGCCAATTTCGGACTCGACGACGCCAACGAATTCGCCCTCCACCTCCCGCTGCTCGACGGCGCCGCCCAGGCGCAAATCCGCGTCCTCGACAGCAAAGGCAAATGGAGATCCGCCCAGCGCCCCGTCGCCGACCGCGGACGCATCGACATCCGCACCTCCCTCGGCGTCCCCGATCAGGAAGTCCGCGCCTACGAAATCATCAAGCTGGCGTAGCCCCATACGTCGCCCGCGCCCCCGTCCCCACCGACGATCAAAATGCGCATGACATGCTCTTCCGAAGTGCTTCTGCCCCGCAAAGCCAAAAACAGCATCGGCTAACAACCACGCGTCCCCCAGACCCCTCCCCCGATCACCTCTTATGTTCCGGGCTGTGAAACCCCGTCATGCAGCCCGCGTCCCAGACGTCCGGCTGATTCCCATGCCCCGGTATCCCCCCCTGATCCTTCAGCATCCGCGCTAAATGCAGACAATTCCATACCAGAAATGTCGTATTCCGATTCGTGAAATCATTCTCCGGCCCCCCGATCCCTCGTCCCGATAGCTCGGACCGGGTCCCGCCTCACCCATCCAGCCCGCGTCCGCCTGAGGCGGAATCGTGTAACCAATATGCGACAGCGAAAACAATATGTTCATCGCACAATGCTTCACCCCGTCCTCGTTCCCCGTGATCAGCGTCGCCCCCCACCTTCCCGTAATCCCGGTACTGCCCCCTGTCATTGAACGAGTGCGTGTACCCGTACATCCGCCCCAAAACCCGATTGCATACCGACGTCTTCTCCCCCAGCCACACCGACGTGCACAACACCAATATGTCGCACGCATCCACTTCCTTCTGAATCTGTGGCCAGTCGTCCCGCTCCCACTCATCGGTCTCCGTCATGTCATGCCCCAGCCCCGCCGCCAACTCATAATCCACCGGCCGAATCACCTTCGTCTTCACCTTGTTCGCCTCAAACACCCCCTGCGCCACCCCAATCAACCCCTCCGTATGCGACAACACCGGCGTGCGGCTCAATGTGCAATTCAAAAACAGCGCCGACAAATCGTCATACTTCGCCGGCGGCAACGCGCACTGCTCAGCCGTGATCTTCTCAAGTTGTTTGGACATCAGCGACCCGACTCCGGTAAAAAGGGATTCAATTTAGCGCCAGTATCGCCGATCAGTCGACCCAAGACAATCCCATCAGCAAACCACGTCTGTCGCCCGCCTGCGCCCGCCGCTACC
>NYZD01000094.1 GCA_002685935.1 Planctomycetaceae bacterium
GCGCGCCTGGCCCCGCCGACGGCCGCATGACGACAGTCACGCGAAATCTGACTTCCACCACGGACTGCTAGGCTCACGCCACTGTAAGAGGTATATCCACGGAGCGAGGCGAAGTCAACGATTTTCTGTATTGAGACGGACTCAGTCCATCGCCGGCGCGCACTATCCTCGGGATTCGATGGGCGGCCAGACCTTCTTGTATCCTACTTGATTTACTAATGTAATATGGATCGTGTGTCGCGTGCCATGTCCACGCTGGGACTGCAACGCGACCGGCAGACAGACCAAGAAAAATGAGCAAGAACCATATGCCGGACGTCATCGCTACCGACGACCGCCCTGGTGTTGGCCGAGCCCGCCGCGCCTGATCCACGTGCCGAGGATCGAGAACCGGCGCCGAGCGGCGAACTGGCTATCCCGATCATCGAAGCGGTGTCTTGCGACGTCGGTCAGGAGCTTGCCGCGGTCATCGGCCCCAACCGGGGCGCGATTCCCGGCATGGATGATGACGTGGTCGTCGAAGTGCCCGCGACGGCTGACACCGGTGGCGTCCGGTCGCCGCAGATGGGACGCCTGCCCGAGGTCATCACCGCCATGTTGCGGCTGCAAGGCAGCAATCAGAAGTTACTCGTCGAGGCCTTCGCCGAAAGGTCTCGCCGCAGACTGCTTGAAGCGCTGCTGCTGGATCCGACCGTCCACTCGTACAGAAACGCCGTTGCCCTCATTGATGAAATGTGTGACTTGCAGAAGGATGTCATGCCGGAATTGAAGTGGTAGTATCGGCGTATTGCGATGGCTCAACGGTTCGGACTGCGAACACCACAATCAAGGGGATACGACATGCAACACGCGCGACGCACACTGACCATCATCTGCCTGGGACTGGCCGGCCTCTCACTGTCCGGCTGCTTTGAAGTCGAGGAGGACTACACGCTACACAGCGATGGGTCGGCCACGATGGCGTTTAGATTCACTATTGGCACGCAGATATTGGGACTCATGTCGATGGGTGATGAGGATCCGATTGAGAAAATGCGGAAGCAGATGAAAGACGGCAAGGCTTCGCTGGAAGAAATCGACAACGTGCGGTCCGCAGAGATTATTGATGAGCAGGACGCCGACGGCTATCACACCGGCTTCAAGATTGTCGTCGATGACATGACCCAACTTCAATCGACGCTCGACCAGATCAACGAAACGATGGACTCGATGGACGAGGAACCCTCGACACCTGAGGAGACCGACGATCTGAACAAGATCACGATTACGAACGACGGCGACGTATTCCATTATCAGCGCCTGGTGCACATGGGCGCCGGGGCGATCAGAACAGCATGGCCGACGGTGATGGAATGGATGGGATGGTGAAGGCCATGTTTGCGGGCAAGGCGTATGTGGTCCGACTGCACACGACCGATGTCGTGGAGACCAATGGTGAAGTGAACAACGACGAAGGTTACATCGAGTGGCGCAGACCCCTCGCCGACATGATGACGGACGATGGACCTTGGGAACTAACAGCATCGATCAATGCGCCACAGGCTGGTGGATTTCTTTTCATTTGGATTATCGTGGCTGTCGTCGCCGTTGTGGTCATCGTCGTGGTGGGCAAGGTGTTATCCCGCAACAGGAACGCCGCCGCGTAAGTCAAGGGCCGCAAGCGAGCCGCATGGCGTGTACCAGCGACATCGCCCGCGGGGAATTGAAGTGCGGACAAAACGTCGCGCTTGCCGCGCAAGCTCGGTTGCGCGTCGCACGCCATCGGCAATTGCCTCGGACCTGCAACACGTGATCGCCACACCTCCCCTTCGCGGGCATGACGCGGATTGGCCGCCTCGATGGCGATCGCGCGGCCGCGCACGCACGATCGGATCCATGATGTCTATCTGGGGCGCATCATGATGATGCGGGCCGGGATAGTTCCCCCAACACAGAGGCATCCGCATGCGGTCGGTGCTCGTGAGCATGGGCGCGGTATATCGTGGCACACGCCGGTCACGTCAACGCGGGTTGCCGATCAGACATCGGGGAAATACGCTGGTGAGTGGCCCGCACCGTCCGCAACACGGTCAGATGACGACGCGTGGGTGAAGCCATGGTTCCAAGCTTGTCGCATACTGCTGCCACATGCCCAGCGAGATCGATTCATGAATGACGAGGATATCAAGGGCATCTGGTCCGGCGTGCCCATGCCATGGACGGACACCGAACAACTCGACCGAGATGCGCTGGCCCGCACGATCCGCAAGTGCGTCGACACCGGTTGCCACGGGGTCTATGTCGCCGGCACGACCGGCGAGTTCCACGCCATGAGCGAGGCCCAGTTCGCCGACGTTATCGAGACGTTCGTCGGTGAGATGTGCAGCCACCCCACTATCGGCGCGCAAGCCGGCTGCGGCGGGTTCTCACAACGACAGGTGTGCGAACGGATTCGGCTCGCAACCGGTGCCGGCTGCAACGACATCCAGTTGCCGCTGCCGGGCTGGATGCCGCTACAGGATGACGAGATTCTGACGTTCTTTGATGTCGTGACAGGCCGTTTCCCCGGCGTGCACCTCTATCTCTATGACAACGCGCAATGCGGCCGACTCATCGGCGAACCGCTTTGGATGCGGTTGCTCGAGCGATTTCCGTGCATCGCAGGAGCCAAGCTGACCGACCCGACGCCCGAGCTGGTCCGGTCGATCATCCAGATGCGACCGACGTTCAACATTCTCGGCGGCGAGCCGAGCATCGTCGCACTGTGGCCGCACGGCGTGCGATCGATCGCAGCATGGATCAGTTACGCCTTCCCGCGCCTGATCGGGGATCTGTGGCGCGCACTCGAAGCAAACGACGTGGCCGGTATCGCCGCGGGCAGTGATAAACTGGACATCGTGCACACACAGATCAAAGACCCGATGCGAGCGCTCGGCTACCGCGAGGGCATTATGGATCGCCTCATGGGTCTGGCGTCAGGATTCCTTGAGCCTACGTTCTGTCGCGTCCTGCCGCCATGGCGCAGCGTGGACCCGGAACACGTGGCGATGGCGCGACAAGAGATTCAAATCCATCTCGGCCTCGATCATTTGTTCGAATAGCGCTGGCTTGAAACGCCATGGCGCACAGAATCACGCGTCCCCACCAATCACGAGCCATCCCACTGCGCGTCTTCGGTGCCCATGCTATCGATGGAGTAGGGCAGAAATTGCCCATGCTGCCGGTAATGCTCGTGGTATTGATCGATCTTTCGCTCATCGACCTCAACGCCGAGCCCCGGCCCGTCGGGTAACTCCCACTTCGGCGAGGTCGCGATCGGCAACGGCTCCGTGAGAATATCGTCCATCATCATGCTCGCTGTCTGCTGATGGCCGAAGACGATGCGAGGCAGCGTCGCCAGCCCCTGCTGCCCCGCCGCTGCCGCCAGCCCCAGTTCGCCGTGCGTGTGTTTGCAGACTGAAAGCCCCTCGATCGCCGCGGCGTGACTCAACCGATGGAACTGCCCAATCGACCCCACCCAATACGGGCTGAAACACAACACGTCGCACGCACGTTGCTTGATCACCCGCCACGCATCATCAATCCGCCACAGCCCTTCGTTCGATGCCAGCGGCACGTGTGTCTTCGCTTTCAGTTCGATCATGTTATCGATCGGGTCGGCCGGCACGGGCTGCTCGGCGAAGTCAATCCGCCATTGATTGAGGAGATCAAGATTCCGAACCGCCTGGGCGACGGTCCACGCTTCATTGGCGTCGATACGAATTCTGCCCCGCGGACCGACGATCTCACGAATCAACTCCAAAGCCCGACACTCCGCATCGATATCCACACCAACCTTGCGATAGTAAACGTTGTATCCTCGATCGACGCCCTTTCGGCATTCCGCTCTTAGCTGTTCAAGATCATCGCCATAACTCAGATAGCAGAAGTACTCCAACTCCCGCCGGCGCGGACCGCCGAGCAGATTGTAGATCGACTCCCCGCACGCCTTGCCGCACAGGTCCCACAGCGCCATGTCGATGCCGGCCCACGCAAGATTGAACGTTGGCTCGCGGTAGAACCAGATGCCTTTGCGATACGCATCATGCCAGATCGCCTCGCGGTTCCACGGATTACGGCCCATGAGCATCGGTGTGAACGACTGCAGCGCCGCGTGAACCGATGCGACGTTGGCGCCGCTGCAACTCTCGCCCCAGCCCACCAGACCATCGTCTGTGGTCAGTTTGACGACGACGTCCGTCACGCCGTCGCGATTGACCTGACTGGAGTTCTCGCGATGCGTGTACGGCACGCTGACAATCGTGTAATCGACGCTGGTGATTCTCATGTTATGGCTGCTCCGGATTGATCACCGCCATGATGTCCACGTCGCTCGACTTGAATGCCGTGTAACCGGCGTCGGCCTGATGGATGCTCCCGGTGATGCTGCGTGCTTCATCCGAAGCCAGAAACAGCGCCAGCGGAACGATATCCTCCGGATCGGGCAACGGCAGCAAATGCAAGCTCTGAATCTGTTTCCGCCCGGCCGCATCCCGCATGAACGGCGCCTGCGACTCGGTGTTCACGAATCCCGGCGAGATCGCATTCACGCGAATCCCATGCTTGGCCAATCCCGCCGCCATCGATCGCGTCAGCGCGATCACGCCGCCCTTGGCCGCAGTGTAAGCATCGAGGCCCGCACAGCCCACCTGCGCATCGACCGTGGCGATGAGGACCATCGCCCCGCCGCCCCGTCGAATCATCGCCTGCCCCGCGTATTTGGCGCACAGAAACACGCCGCGCAGCACGACATCATGAATGGCGTCGAACGTCGATTCATCGAGCTCCACCACACATTTATCCTGCGAATTGACCAGCGGCACGTCAGCGGCGTTCGTAAACAATATGTCCACGCCCCCGAACGTTTGCTCGGTCGTCTCGACCATCGCCCGGACCTGATCCGACCGCCGCACATCCACCTGCACCGGCACGGCCCGCCCGCCTTGACTGGTAATCGCATCCGCGACACGCTGCGCGCCGACCAGATTAACATCCGCCACCGCAACATCGCATCCATGTCGGGCAAAGAGCATCGAACCCGCCCGTCCGATGCCCGACCCGCCGCCGGTCACGATCGCGACCTTGCCCTTCAAGCGGTCGCCCGTCGCCTGGCCACGGGCGGACCCGGCATCCTGACTACGCTTCTGATCCACTACCGTCATTCCTCGTTTCATGCCGCGTACGTTAGCCCGGTGTTCGCCGGCGGATCATCGACCTGCTCGGTACAGAACACCCCGTCAAAATCTCGATCACAAACACGCGGCGGCGGTTGGTTGTGATCGACCAGCAAGATGCGCTCGTCATCCGCGCCAGAACCCTTGGTGAATATGTGCTCTTTCCGCCACGTGTCCCCGTCGTCCGTCGAGCGAGTCACGACCATACCCACCCGTGGCTGAGTGTCTTTCCGATATGCGACCAGCAGATCCCCGTTGCTCAGTCGCTCCAGCATCGGGCAACTGCCGCCCGTCGCCACAATTGCCCGGTTCTGTCGAAGTAAATGACCCATCGTGCGCTCGTCCTGCTCTTACTTGATGGTGAAGCGGATGGACATGTCCGCCCCAGTCGGCGTTGGGCGAAGATTACCGCTGCCGTCGCAATCAAGCGTATCACATTCGCCACGAACTGGCACGAAGCAGGAGCGGCCGTCGCCGCCCCCAATCGCCTGTTGCATGACCGGCGCGAGCCGGTCACACTGCTAAGAGGCGGTCGAACAAACCGTGTTGTGATTCAGGACGCAATGTCGTGAACGAATGGCAGCCACTAATCAGCCTGTTGGTCCTGCTGAGCGCCGCGACGGTTCTCGGCGCCGTTGCGGAGCTGTTGCGCCAGCATGCGATCGTGGGATATCTCGTCGCCGGCATGCTCGTCGGACCCAACGTGTTCCGGCTGGTCCCCTCACATGAAAGTGTCAAAGTGATCGCCGAACTCGGCGTCGCGCTGCTGCTGTTCAGCATCGGCCTGGAGTTCTCGCTAAGACGCCTGATCCGTTTGGGACCGGTGGCGTTGATCGGCGGCATAGGCCAGGTGCTGATCACCTTCGGCGCCGCGGCGTGGGTCTCATCGGCGCTGGGCGTGGACACCCGCGCCGCGCTGGCCATCGGCGCGATGGTCGCCTTGTCGTCCACCGCCACCGTCCTTCGCCTGCTGACCGACCGCGCCGCGCTGGATACGCAATACGGCCGCAACGCGGTGGGTGTGTTGTTGCTTCAGGACCTGGCCGTCGTCCCCGCGATGCTCCTGATGAGCGCGCTGCATGGCGACGCCAACCCAACGGCCATCGCCGCATCGCTTGGGTGGACAGTGTTGTACGCCACCGGCATGGTCGCGGCGTTCTATGTGTTGTTCAACGTCATTACGCCGTACGTGTTGCGCCTCGCTCCGATGGTGCGCAACCGGGACCTGCCGATTCTCCTGGGCGTGGTCATGGCGCTGGGATCCGCGGTCGTGGCCCATCGGATTGACGTCTCACCGGCGATCGGCGCATTCCTCGCCGGCATTCTGCTGGCGGCGTCGCCGTTCGCCACGCAGATCCGCGCCGACGTCGCGCCGCTGCGCACGCTGCTGGTCACCCTGTTCTTCGCGTCGGTCGGCATGGTCGGCGATCCAAAATGGATTTCAGACCACTGGCTCTACGTGCTCGCCGTGGTCATCCTGCTGGTCGCGGGCAAGGCGCTGATCATCACCGTCATCATGCGCGTGCTTCGCCAATCCTGGTACGCCGCGTTCGCAACCGGATTCTGCCTCGCCCAGGTCGGGGAGTTCTCGTTCGTCCTCGCGGCCACGGCATGGAGCTACAAAACCGTCGATGGCGACACGTACAACCTCGTCGTCTCAGCGACGATTGCCACGCTATTCATCACTCCCTACCTGGTCACGCTCGGACCGCGCGCCGCTCGATGGATGGCCGCCAAACGTGGGGGTAAGTCATTCGAACTGCACGATTCCGCATCCGAAGTACCGAACGACCGCGTGATCATCATCGGCTTCGGCCCGGCCGGCCAGCGCGTCGCCGAAGCGTTGGTCGGCGACTATCGCGACCGCATCACCATCATCGATACGAACCCAAGCCACGCCGTCGTCGCACGCAACTACAATCTGCCGATCCAGGTCGGTGACGCCACGCGCCCCGAGGTGTTACAGCACGCCGGAGTGCGTCGCGCCACCGCCGTCATCATCACGCTGCCCGTCATTGAGTCCGCCCGGCAGGCCTGCGCACTGGTCCGCAGCCTGAACCCGCATGCGCAATTGCTCGTCCGGTCCCGCTACCACATGTGGCGGTGGGAGTTGCACCTGGCCGGCGCCGAGACGGTTGTCGACGAGGAAGAACAGGTCGGCCTAAGACTCGCCAGCGAAGCCCGCAAGGTCCTGCGCCGCGCCTAGGCGTCACCTCCCTCTGCAACGATGGGAAGGAGCGAACGTTGAGCCAAAGCACGAATGGCATCATTGTCGGCCGCGGCGTCACCGGGTTGAGCACCGCCATGCACCCCAGGCAACTCGGGGTCAAACGCGCCACGCTACGAGAAAAGGGCGTCCGCTGATCAGATCCACGCGCGCCGCCGCCGGACCACGCCGCTCACGGCCAACCCCATCAGCCTGATATCCCGAAGACCGATGCGAATCGCCGCGCGCCCGGCCACATCGACGTCGATTCCAATAAATGAACATTACTCGGAGGTATGATTGGACTCGCCCCCCAAGCTCGGTATACTTGCGGTGAGGTGCCGGCAATGGGTGGGCACTTGGCGTGTGGCTCCATCTTCCAGATGACCAACGTCCCATAATGCCAGATAGCCATTAGTCGCCAGTCTCTGTTTTTGTAGTAGTAAAGGGGGATGCAGCCGCTGCACACACCACGGCTCTGTCAATCGAAGATTTGTTCACCCGAAGCAGAGCGCTTCATTTGACCGCGCGGCTCCATTTGATAGACGGCAAGCTCGAAGAAGCACAAGTGGCATTAGGAGCAATCACGAACATAGGAGAACAAGTTCAAGGGGACCGTGCAAGAGACGAGGTTATGCGGATTGTCGCGCACCTACAGGCGCTATTTGGTGACGTCCAGGCCGCGACAGTCACTGCGGAATCAGTAACGGATCCTGTTATTATGACGTATGCAATGTTAGATATTGGGGACGTGCTACTGGCTTCCGGGGACGATGCGGCTTATCGCGATACAATAGCGAAAGCAGAAGCGATCTTTGCATCCGTGGATGGTGAAGACGGTGGGAACGACTGGCCTATGCTTAGCATAGCCGTCGCTCATGCACGCGCAGGATCTATCGATACTGCAATACGGCGCGCGCGATCGTTGCACAGGATTAAAGATTGGGCGTTCAGAGATATCGCGAAGATTCAGGCCGAGAGCGAAGACGTGGACGGGACGAGAGTAACTTGCGCACTGATTGAAAGGTCGGAGGTCAGGGACTTTGCTCTCATGAAGATATTGATTGCGCGAATACAACCTGATGACATTCGGTCGAGCAGGCAGATAATAGTTGAAATGAGGAAGTTGGCAGAATCCGGCACGTTGGTCAGTGAACGCACAGGGGCGTTTTCCGATATCGCACGCGCGTACATCACAATTGGCGATATTGCAGAATGCGACGAATGGATGCAGAC
>NYZD01000095.1 GCA_002685935.1 Planctomycetaceae bacterium
CGTTCAATCGTCTCCAGTTCTTCGATGCGGACACGCATAGTTTGAACACCATCGCCAGGCACGCTCGACGGGAGCCGTTGCCTTTGGTGCGTCGATGACCACAAGAACCGGCGACATTACCGATCTCCACGGCTTCGCCGAATCACTCGGCGTCAGCGTGGAATCACTCACGGCCATCGGCGCGACTCGTAACGGCCGTGGCTGGGAGTTCCCGGAATACAACGCCCAAGGTGAGCGGATCGGCACCGCCATCCGACCCGATACCGGCAAGAAGCACATGGTGACGGGCAGCAAGCGCGGCCTGACTATGTCCTGGCCGATCTGTGCCTATGACGGCACGTCAACCGACGACCCTATCGTGCTTCTTGAGGGGGCGACCGACACCGCTACCGCCATGACACTTGGGTTCACCGCCATAGGCCGACCGTCGGCAACAGGCGGATTGGAGCATCTACGCGAACTGCTCCAAGGCCGGCACGTGTTGATCGTCGGCGAGAACGACGGTGGGGCCGGACACACAGGTGCAGAGAAGATCGCGGCCGGACTGGCTGATGTGGCCGCATCCGTACGTGTCATTTACCCGCCCGAGGGTTGCAAGGATCTGCGAGAGTGGCACACGTCACCTGCGGGATGCACCCGCAGTGAGATCATCGCGGCGGCGAATGCGGCCGATCCGGTCACCCCACACGACGTCCATGGGGCGCCAGACGACGCGCTGGTTGAGATCACCCACGACGACCCGCTCGGCACGGCACGGGCTTTTGTCGGCGAATTCCACACACACACAGCCGGGCCGACCTTGCACTGCCATCAGGGAGTCTTCCGCGCTTGGGATGGATCGTCCTGGCCGGAGTCGGATACAGGGACGCTGAGGGCGGGCATCTACCGGTTCGTCGAGCCAACTTTCACGCCCAACCGATCGCGGGTGGATAACGTGCTCGATGCGCTGAAGGCTGAGACCAACCTACCGGCCAGCTACCAGGTGCCGTGCTGGCTTAGCGATGACCCGGATCTGCCCAGCCCGCTCGCTCTGGTGGCGTGCGGGAACGGGTTGCTCCACCTGCCGACACGGACGCTGTTCGATCCGACACCGGCGTTCTTCAACAGCACGGCGACCACCGTGCCCTACGACGTAGATGCGGATTCACCCGCTCGGTGGCTGGCGTTTCTTGATGAGCTGTGGCCGGATGACCCTCAGGCCATTTCGACATTGCAGGAAATGTTCGGCTACATGCTGACGGCGGACACGACCCAGCAGAAGATATTCGGCGTCATCGGACCGAAACGCTCCGGGAAAGGCACTATCGGCCGCGTGCTGACGGCGCTGTGTGGGCCGCAGAACATTGCCGGGCCGACCTTGGCTTCAATGTCAGAGCCTTTCGGACTCGCGCCGCTCATCGGTAAGAGTGTGGCGATCATCGCCGATGCCAGACTATCCGGACGTGCTGACCAAGCAGCCATTGCCGAACGTCTGCTCGCCCTGTCCGGCGAGGACCTGTTGACCATTCATCGTAAGTTTCTGCCCGCATGGACCGGTCGGCTGACTGCCCGGTTTCTCATTTTGAGCAACGAGATCCCCCGCGTGGCAGATGCGTCGGGCGCGTTCGCAAGCCGCTTCGTGCTACTGATGCTGCAAAACAGCTTCTACGGCAAGGAGGACGTGACGCTGACCGACAGGTTGCTGGCGGAGCTGCCGGGCATATTCAATTGGGCAATTGACGGCTGGCACCGGTTTCAGCAGCGCGGATATTTCGTGCTGCCCGACTCCAGCGCCGAAGCCCTCGACGAGTTGGCCGACCTGTCGTCGCCTGCGGCCGCGTTCTTGAGAGACAAGTGCGTCGTTGAACATGGCCGGCACGTGACCTGTGCCCGGCTGTATGACGAGTGGAAAAAATGGTGTACCAACCAAGGCCGGGACCACCCAGGCACGGTGCAGACTTTTGGGCGCGACTTGCGTGCCGTATTGCCACAACTCAAGACATCGCAGCCGCGAGACGACAACGGCGGCAGGTTTCGTGCGTGGGAGGGTATCGACCTAATCGACGATATTGGCCTGATATGACGGTTTGGCACGCAAAGGAACACGCTATTTACCATTGCACGTGTAGCAAAATGACAGGTAAGAATATGAGTAGAGATAACAATAGAAAAAACCGCGTGCCATCGCGTGTCAGTGCTCCTGACGAATTCGCCCTGACCCTCAAAGCGAGGCTAGACCCGCTGGATGTCAACGGCACCCGGCGGCTGCGGGCGGCGCTGTTCCCCGATTGGGATGAGACGTTGGAGTACGACCTGATATTTGATGCTGGCGAATGAACGGTGATGGCAGTGCTTGACGTACACGCAAGTGATGGGTATAATGCGATGAATGGCCAGAAAGCAACCCAGTTTCAGCGACCAGCTTCGCACGGCTATCGACGGCTCGGGCCTCACCCGCTACCGCATCTGCAAAGAGGCTGGCATCGACGAAGCATCCATGTCGCGCTTCATGAATGGGACGATGGGGTTCAGCATCGATGCGCTGGATCGAATCGGCGAAGTGATAGGACTTGAAGTGAAAGCACGTGGCCCCGCGAAGCCACGGAAAGGCAAATGACATGGCGAGCATCACGAAACAACCCAACGGCAGGCGGATGATTCAGTTCATCGGTCCCGACAAGAAGCGCCGATCGATCCGACTCGGCAAAGTGCCGCAGCGGACGGCGGAGTCGATGAAACTGCGCGTCGAGGCATTAGTGGCGTCTTCCATCACCGGTCATGCCATTGACGACGAGACGAGCAGATGGGTAAGGGGACTTGACGACGGGCTATCCGAGCGGCTTGCTGCTGTGGGCCTGATCCAGCCAAAGGCCAGCTCGTCCATTGGCGATTTCGTTGACTCCTACATAGCATCGAGAACGGACTTGAAGCCCGCCACGATCACTGTGCTGGGGCCGACTCGCCGGAATATGATCGACTTTTTCGGCCACGATAGGCCGCTACGTGACATCACAGAGGGTGATGCAGACGAGTTCCGCCTGCACCTTGTTCGCGAGGGGTTGTCGGACAATACCGCGCGTCGCCGGTGCGGCTTCGCCAAGCAATTCCTGCGGGCTGCACAGCGCAGAGGGTTGGTTGACCGTAATCCGTTCGCGGATCTGTCGGCTGCTGTCCGTTCAAACACGGCACGGCTCCGCTTTGTGAGCGCTGAGGACGCCGAGAAGGTCATCGATGCGTGCCCTGACACTGAGTGGCGTCTGATCTTCGCCCTGTGCCGCTTCGGTGGCTTGCGGTGCCCGTCAGAGGTGATGGCGATGCGGTGGACCGACGTGAACTGGGGAGCCAGCCGGATCACGGTGCGCAGTTCCAAGACCGAGCATCACGAAGACGGGGAGTCGCGTCTTGTCCCGATATTCCCGGAACTGCTTCCGCACCTGAGGCAGCAATTTGAGGAGGCCGAGCCGGGCGTGGAGTGGGTCATCACTAGAAACCGGGGCGCTAACCGACGAAAACGCCTGGTGCGCATCATTCGCCGGGCCGGTCTTGAGCCGTGGCCCAAGCTATTCCAGAATCTGCGTAGCACCCGGGAGACGGAACTTGCGGAGTCGTATCCGATGCATGTCGTCTGCGCCTGGATTGGCAATTCGCAGGTGATCGCCGCGAAGCATTACCTTCAAGTGACAGAGGACCACTTCGCGCAGGCGGCTCAGGGCGGCGCGCTGCATAATGCGATGCAGCACCCAGCTGCACAGGGCTGCACCGAGCACCAGAACACTTCGCGCGACGAAGGCAAACCCGCGTTTCGTGGCTCAGTGCAACGTAGTGCAACCTCCTGCAAAGACAGGGAGTCACGTGAGAAAGTCCCGCTATGATCCGGTCCGCCCCGACGCTGACCCGCCGTGTCTTGATCGTTTACTGGCTGGCCCTGGCTGTCGGCTCCCACTGGCCGCGACTGTATCTCGGTGACAACGCCGCCCTGCCGTTCGGCGTCGACAAATGGCTCCACGTCGGCGGCTACGCGGGACTCATCTTCCTGCTGCTGTCCGCACGCTTCTTCGGCAGACGCGGCATGCGCGCCGCCATCCTCCCCGCAGTCGCCATCCTGCTGATCTATGCCCTGATCGATGAGCTGACCCAACACTTCGTGCCCGGCCGATCCGTCACCTTTCTCGACTACGTCGCTTCGTGCATCGGCCTGACCATCGGGCTCGGTTGCTGGTTTCTGTGGCATCAGTTGCAGCAGCTGCGCCAAGCCGGTGATCCAACCGTCACTCACGCCGACGAACATCCCGGCCCCGATCCCCAACCGCAGGGCACCAATCCACAGTCCTTTGTCGCGCACACCCGCATCGTCGCCGCCCTCACGCTGCTCAGCCGCGTGTTCGGCCTGGTCCGCGACTGGGCCCTCGCGTTCGCCATCGGCTTCACCAGCGTCCTCGATGCCTGGGTCATCGCTTTCATGATCCCCAACCTGTTCCGCCGCCTGTTCGGCGAAGGTGCGCTCGCTGCGGCGTTCATCCCCCACTACGCCAAGCTCCACCAGCGGGATCCCGATCAGTCCCGCCGGTTTGCCGCTCTTGTCCTGCTGCGATTTGGCGCCCTGCTCGTGGTGATCTGCGGCGTTGGACTGCTGATCCTCGCCGCGATGCACATCTGGGGCGGATTCCAGACGCGCGGCCTGCTCACCGTCCAACTCACGATGACCATGCTGCCCTACATGCTGCTGGTCTGCGGCGTGGCGATCGTCGGCGCCATGCTTCAGGTGCACAGCCGATTCGCGCCCGCCGCCGCCGCCCCCGTTGTCCTCAACATTCTTATCATCACCGCCGCCCTGATCGGCGCACTGGCGATCGGTGACGCGCTATCCTCTGCCGGTCGTGCGCAGTTCGTCGCCGTCGCCGTGCTCTGCGCCGGACTGATTCAAATCACCTGGGCATTGCTCGCCCTGCGCGCGGCTGGCGTCCGGCTGTTCACCGCGATCCAACCCCTCGGCGATCAGGTCCGCTCCGCCTGGTCCGCCCTGCTGCGCCAGTGGCTGCCGACCGTGCTGGGGCTGGCCGTGTTCCAGATTAACGTGCTCGCCGACGCATTGATCGCGATGGGCTTCTCCGCCCCCGCCGGCCGCGAGACGTTCGCCCTGCTCGGATATGAACTGACCTACCCCATGCGCGAGGGGGCCGTCGGCGTCCTCGGCGCCGCCGCCCGGCTCTACGAATTCCCCCTCGGCGTGTTCGGCATCGCCGTCGCCACCGCCATCTTCCCCGCCCTGGCCCGCGCCGCCGGCGACCGCGACGCCTTCACCGGTCTGTTGCGGCAGGGATTGCGCCTCACCGTCTTCATCGGCCTGCCCGCGTCGGTTGGCCTGATGCTCGTACGCGAGCCGCTCACCCGCGCCATCTACTACGCCCACGGTTCCATCGTCGCCGCTGACGCCGCCCGCATCGCCTCGGTCCTGCTCGGCTACGCCCCCGCCGTCTGGGCCTATTCGATGAACCATGTCCTCACCCGGGGCTTCTACGCCCACCACGACCCCGTCACCCCCATGCGCGTGTCCCTGGTCATGGTGGCCCTGAACATTGTCCTGAACCTCACGCTGATCTGGCTGCCCGTGCGCGGCGGAGAAACGCTCGGGGCCGCCGGTCTGGCCTGGTCCACCGCCATCTGCGCCATGATCCAGTGTGCGATCCTCCTGCGGCTGTCCCGGCGGCACACCGGCCCCCTCGTGGATCGCGCCGTCGCCCGAAGCTGGGCCCTCACCGCCGTGATCTCCGTGGCGATGGCGGCGGCTGTCATCCTCTTTCTGCAGCTTCCCGACCTGTCCTCCCTGACCCACGCCGCGACGATATTTTGGCTGATTCTGACTGTGGCGGTCGGCATCGGCATGGTTATCGGAAGTGCCACGCTGTGTAGGATGGGTGAACTGGGCTGGCTGTGGCGCCGCTCCAGCCCCGATCGTGGGAATCATTCTTAAACCTTTACCACCCCTGGTGCTTGACCCGCCGCGGATATTGGTACAAAATAATAGAAAATATAGGTATGCCGGGTGGGCGGACGTACCGTCCGATCGGGTGTCGAGAGTCAAACAAGCCTAAGGAGCAACCCCTATGAAGACTCTGGCGAAACTGTTGATGGTGTTGGGACTGGTCGCGATGCCGCTCACGTTCACCGCGTGCGAAAGCGAAGAGGAAAAAGCTGCCGAAGACATCAAGGAAGGCCTTGAAGACGCGAAGGAAGGCCTTGAAGACGCGACCGACTAAGTCGACCTGCCCAAGACGTACACCAAACGGAATTGAAAGGCGCCGCGGAACCGCGGCGTTTTTCTTGCGCCCCCTCTGTTGATCTCACCGGTCCCGATCACCCCGTCTGTGTCGATCGCTTCCGCCGGGTCCAAAGTCGCCGCCAATACGCGAACCACAGCCGCACGCGCAGCTCTCGCAACGATTTGTCATTCGGCCGCTGGTTTAACCCGCGACTCAACCAGATCCGCGCTCGCCGCAACTGCCCCAACTGAAGCAGCGCCGCCACCAGATCGCCCAACGCGTGCGCATGGCTCGGGTCCGCGCGCAGCGCACGGCGACAATACCGCGCGCCCTCCGCGTATCGTTCCGCCATGAACAGCGACACCGCCATCTGATGGCACAGCGACGCATCGCGCGGATTGCGCTCCAGCAATCGTGCAAACAACATCGCCGCATGCTGAGGCATTCGCGCTTCGAGCAACAGTTGCCCGAACTCCTCGGCCGTTGGCTCGTGCTCGAAATAGCGATCCAGCGCCAACTCCTGCTGCAGGTGCTGCCGCGCCTCGTCCCGGCGATCCTGTTTGATCGCGATCAGCGCCAGCTTCTGATGTGCCGCCGGATAGTGCGAATCCAGCCGCAACGTCTGCTCGAACGCCAGTTGCGCTGATTCCAGATGATTCGTGCGCACCGCCAGTTCGCCGAGGCAGAAATGCGCTTCCGGATACGCCGGATCCATCTCCGCGGCCCGACGAAACTTCTCCGCCGCCTCGTACGGGCGATTCATCTCCATCAGCAGATTACCCGCGTCGATCATCGTCTCCACGTCGCCCGGCGCCTGCCGCAGTTGTTGCAGATAGCACCGATAAGCTTCTTCGCGGCTGCCCTTGGCCCAGTGCGCCTCGCCAAGATGCGCGTACGCCTCGCCGTGCAGCGGGTCCAGTCGCAGCACCTGTCTCAAACACCAGATCGCCCGGTCGAACTGCTTGCGATCCAGCAGCGACATCGCGATGTTGAAATAGCAGCGCGGATCCTCATCGTTGATCTGCGTCGCCAGGTAGAACATCACCTCCGCCTGCTCGTGATCGTTAAGCTGAGAGTAGGCCGCGATCCGGTGGCAATACGACGTCACGTCCTGCGCGTCAATCCGCTGAGAACGCTCCAGATGCTCGATCGCCTCCTTGGGCTGGCCGATCCGCAGATGGTCCAGCGCCAGATGATTGAGAATCTCCAGATCGTCGCCCTGATGCTTCAGTGCATCGCGATAGCAGGCGATCGCCTCCTCAAATCGCTCCAGGGCATCGAGGGTCAATCCGAGATTGAAATGCCATTCGCCCTGATAGGGATTCAGATGCAGCGCCGCCTTCAGCTCGCGCAGAGCCTCTTCCCATCGACCGGATTCATACAGCTCGTGGGCCCGCTCGACATGTCGCTCAGCATCAAACCACGAATTCATGGGGCGGCTCGCTGGATGTGGGGCGCCCGATCTGTTCGGCCGCTGCGATGCGGCGAGAACACAAGCCCCTGTTTGAGCGTTATATTGTAGCGGCAACCGACCGGCCGGTGAGCAAAACTTTGCCTATTTGCCAAAGACATATTGACCCGTGCCCGCGAAGCTGGAGGCTGTTCGCCGATCTTCCCCGACTTGGCGTGTTTATCGCGATGACGTGCGCCGCGAGCACCTTCGCCCTTGCCCAGAATGCCGAGGTTGCCCCGCGTTCCGAAACGGATCGGCTCTCAGCCAACGATGCCGACGAATTGCAGTGGAAAGTCAGCCTGCTTCAGGACGCCACCGCCAAACCCGACCCGCGCCGCGGGGCCGCCCGAGAGTTGATCAACCATGGCTGGGATCCGGCGATCGACGCCATGCGCCGGATGCTCAGCGACCCCGCCACCGACCCCGGCGGACTGCGCGCCATCGCTCTGGCCGTCGCCGCCGCCGACCGGCAACCTGCGAAGTTGAGGGACCCGCTGATCGATCTGGTCGGCATCACCGACCCCCAAACCGCTCAGGCCGTGGCATCGGCCCTACGTGGTTACGACGATCCCAAGGTGGTCCATGATCTGCTCGCCCTCGCCGAAGGCGCCGGCCGCGCTCAGCGGGATCAATCAACCCAGCTCGCGGCGATCGACGCTCTGGCCGAGTATCGCCGTCCCCAGGTCGCCGAACGCCTCGTCGCCCTGACCGCCCCCACGCAACCACGCTCCATCCAACAGGCTGCCTTCACGGCGCTGGCTCGATTGACCGGCATCGCGCGCTTCGGCGCCGACGCCCAGGCTTGGGCCGACTGGTGGCAGCACAGCCGACAACTCTCGCTCGACCAGTGGCAGGCCGAACTTATCCGCCAACTCGCGGACCGCGCCAACGACCTGCGGCGGCAACGATTCAAACTGTCGCATCGGCTCGCCGATCTGCATGGCAAGCTCTATAACGCCACCAGCCCCGACAATCGGCCGGCGCTGCTCATCGGGATGCTCGATGACCCCATCGACGCGGTTCGCATCGAAGCCCTGCAACTGATCAAACGCGCCATCCTCAACGCACAGACCGATCAGATCACCGATGATGTGCGCCGGGCCATGCGCCGACAGCTCGTCCACGATCCCAATGCGACCGTCCGCGCCGACGCGGCGATGCGGCTCCACGATCTGGGCGATATCGCCGCGCCGCCCCTGGTCGTCGCCCGATTGCTTGAAGAAACCGAACCCTCCGTCCAACGCGCCTATCTGGTCCTGCTCACGCTCACCCCCGTCACACAGACGGTCGATGATGCCGTCGGCCGGTCCATCGCGCAGGCTTGCTCCCCCGCCCTGGCCCTGATCGATCAGCCGGATCTGCAGACCGCGGTCGCGAGCTTCCTGATCGTCGCCCACGACACCGGACGTCTAAGTCCCAAGCACACCGCCGAAGCCTTGCGGCACGCCCGTGAACATCTCAAAGGTGACGCGCCCAACGTCAAGATGCTGATCCTGCTGGGCCGGTTGGGTCAGGCGGAAGACTGGCCCACCCTCGGACGCATGTTGGATCATGAGTCCGAGGACATCCGGCGCGCTGCCGCTGAATCCTACATCGACGGCGCGATGCCCTTGGATCCGCTTCTCGCGGCTCTGACCGGCCCCGTGCTCCGACCGATCGCATTGCGCGCCATCGAGCAACGCGGCGGAAGACTGGACGTCGCCGTGGCGATGCTCGGCGCCCCGCCCGGCCCCGAGGACGCATCTGATCCGTGGCGGTCCGCCATGTTCGCCGTCGCGTCGCGCCTTGAACCGGTGGACCTGCGCGCCCTCGATGATCTGCTCCTCTCTGAGTCGGCCGGCGGCGACCTGCGCGAACCGATCCTCAAAGCCGCCGTCGCTAACAATGGCGACAGCACCCCGGATCCCACCCAATACACCACTCACCATGTTGACCTGCTGCTCCGCCTCGGCGCTCTATACCAACAGACCGCACGCCCCGCGATGGCGGATGCCGCCTATAGCCGCGCGGAATTGATTGACGCGATCACCGACGATCAGGCCGTCGCGCTTCAACTCGGCCGCATCGAAGTGCATTTGGCCTCCGACCAACTCCAGGAAGCCATCGCTATTGCCGACGTGCTGCTCGCCTCCCCATCGCGCGCCGCCGATGTGCTCGATCGATTCATCGATGCCGCCGGGCGAGCCGTCGCCGATCGCCCCGACGCCGCTCAAGCCATCATCGAGTATCTGCTCACCCTCCCCGCCGACGGGTTCACCCAGGATCAGCGCGATCGCCTCGACGTGCTCCGCCGCCCGCCTACCGAGCCCGTGGACCCGGCCCACGACGCCACCACGCCCGACCCCGCCGATCGCGGCACATCCGATGACACATGAATCCGTGTGAAGTCGGCCCGCGCCCCGCAAGCACCTGTTGACGCTCGGGAATTACGGGCCGCGACGAAATAGCTGGGCGCTCGCTCCGCCCTGATCGCGCTGTGATGTTCGCCTCGCACGTCGAAACACCACATAGCCACCGGCCAACACCAGCGCGGTCGCGCTGACCGGCTCCGGCATGATCGTGACATTGCGCGTATTGCTCTGACCTGTCACGTGCCCGTTCAGGACAAAGTCCTCCACACGCACGGCCCCGTTACCCAGATCCTGCCAGTCGATCGAGCCGCCGCCGACCGAGCCGCTGGCCTCACCGGTCACGTGCAGTTCCGATGGACTGGCCAGCTCCCACGGCCCCAGCAGGCCCTGCAGCGCCGGCCCCGCAGCCATATCAAACGACGCACCGCCCTGACCGTCCACGATATCGAGCTGCGTCAGGTGACTCCCGCCGACATCCTTCAGCAGGATCTGAATCGTCAATCCGTGATACGTCGCGACCCACACGGTCTCGCCGCCCGCGTCACGGATCGAGGCGCTACCGTCAAACGCCAGATGCAAACTGGTCAGCAGCACTTGATCGACGACCGAGACGTCAGTGAGCGACGCATCCATCTCCAGCGACGCGTTGTCGAAGTAATTCAACCCGCCGCCCAGGGCCGTCGTGTCGATGCCGACCCTCAACCCGCCGCTCTGGGCCGTCAGCGTGTCATCGGTAATCGGATCCGTCCCGGCATTGTCAAACTGGAAGACCACATCCCCGACCGATGGATCCGTCCCGAATGTGACCGTCGGACCGGCGCACACTGATCCCGCCGCCCCAAGCACCAAAACCAGCACTGTCAGAATTCGATTGACCGACATGGCATGACGCCTCGCCGTGTTCCCGGAGGCCCGAAATCGTCCCCCGCCATCGAGTCCAATGCTTCCATTCTAAGTCCTGCCGTGGTCGCAGGACAAGCCCAAAATCGCCAGTTCCGGTATTTATGTGCGAACTCATCGCGATCCGTCGCATACACTCATTTGGCGGAAGTATCCGTCACAGCCATGCCAAACGCCTCACCCCACAACACGAAACCACGGCTTTCGCCCACGCGACTGGCCATCGTCGCCGTGATCGGGATCATCGCGATCGCCGACCCGGCCCACGCGAATCCTGAAGCGCTCGCCGAGTACCGCCAACGTCTCCGCCAGATCCCCAACAACGATCTGGACGGGCGCGTCAACCTCGGGCGCTGGTGCGAGCAGCAAGGCCTGTCCCGAGAGGCCGATGTGCTCTACCGGCTCGTGTTGCGGTCGGATCCGAATCATCGTCAGGCGTACGACCAACTTCTCGCCCTTGTCCAGCGCGCCAAGTTGCCCGCCGAATCACCCCACCGCATGGACGCCCTTGCCCGCAAGTTCCCCGATGGGTTCTACCTTGCCCAGACCGATCACTACCTGATCGTCTACGACACCAGTCACTTTTGGGCCGACCTCCGCACCAAGATGCTGCAGCAGGTTCACGAACAGTTCTATCAGCAGATGCGCCGCGCAGGGTTCAGACCGATGCCGCTCGAACGACGGCTGGTCTGCGTGCTGTTCAACGATCACGCCGACTACACCAACCACGCGCTCCAAAACGACGGCAAACAGATCACGTGGGCGGACGGCTATTTTTCCGTCCGCCACAATCAGGCTGTGTTCTACAATAGTCACACCGGGCCCGATCAAAACGCCCATCGAAATCGGATGGATCAACTCCAGAACAAGATCGACGGGCTGCGTTTGCGTGCCAAAGACGCCGCCGATCGCCAGGACCAACAGACCGCCCGCCGATTGAAGAGCCAATTGGCCCGAGCCGAGCGGGAAATCAAGCACAGCCGGCGACATTACCTGCGACAGACCGGGCTCAGCAACATCGCCACCGCTATCCACGAAGCCGCCCACCAGCTCGCGTTCAACAGCGGCATCCAGAAACGCGGCCTGTCCTACCCCTTCTGGTTTACCGAAGGTCTCGCCATGGCGTTTGAGACCACCAACACCTCAATTTCCTACGGACCGCTGCACGCGAATCGCCATCGGCGCGACCGCTTCCTCAAGGCACAGGCCGCCGGCCACCTCATCCCGCTCACGAAACTCATCAAGACCAGATCCCTGGCCAACGATGCCAAATCCGACCGGGTCGAGATCACCTATGCTCAGGCGTGGGCGCTGTGGCACTTCCTTTTCAAGGAACGTCGCGAGCAATTGCGCGAGTTCACTCATAAGCTCAATACGCAATTCCCCGTCGTGCAGGACGAGCAGAAATTCGAGCAGATGTTCATCGAGACCTTTGGCGCGATCAATGCCGTCGACCGTCAAATGCGGGCCTACTACCGCAAGTGACCCTCACCTGCCGCGCTGATCTTCATACCAGGGGTCCAGCCCGTCACGCTTCTGAAGATTCCGCCCCAATGTCAGCGCCGTCTTGATCAATATCCACCCGTAACGCCCCGCCCATTTGCCTTCCATTTTGCGGGGCGACGTGTGAACCGGCTGGCGAAGAATGACAAATCGACCTTCGCGCTTCAGCGCCTTGGACAACTCAATCTCCTCCGCCGCAAAATACCGTTCGTCAAAACCGCCCACGCGTTCAAACGCATCGCGTTGCACGAACACAAAACACCCCGCCGCCAGACAGCGCCAGCGCGACACCACCCGCCACACAAACAAACTTCCCGTCCCACTCCACCCCACTTTGTCCGACGGCTCGAAATGTACCTCCGCCCCGCCCCCGATTGCGCCCGTATCGAGCGCATCCCACGCCGCCGAGAGGACCTCGCCATTGATACGTGTGTCGGCATCGACGAACACCAGCACCGACCCCCGCGCCGTCCGCGCCCCCGCGTTCCGGACCGCGCTGATCTGCCGACACTGGACCGCGACCACCCGGGCCCCCAACCCCCTCGCCACTTCGCTTGTGTCATCCGTCGAATCATCATCGACGACAATCACCTCATACCGACGCCCCAACTCCGCCGCCGCTTCGCCAATCGCTTTCACCGTGCGAGGCAGTTCATCCCGCTCGTTGTATGCGGGGATCACAAACGACACTTCGGGCTCGCGCTGCACTGCCGAATCGTTCACGTCCATATCATAGGTCGCTGACTACCCGAATTATCAGTTCCACGCGGCGTGGTAGAATGCCCGACCGGATCAAGCACCGTCGGACATCACCATGCCCACCATCAAAGATCAGGCGATCTGCATTCGTAGCGTGGACTGGTCGGAGACCAGCCAGATCGTCGTATTGCTCACCGAACAGCACGGCAAGATCTCCGCCACCGCCAAAGGCGCCAAGCGACAGACAACCAGCACGATCGAGAAATTCAGCGGCGGCGTCGACCTGCTCGCCGCCGGTGAAGCCGTGCTGATCGCCAGGCCCGCCAGCGACCTGGCCAACCTCACCGAATGGGATCTGCACCAGGGCCACTGGCACCTGCGACACGACCTGTCGGCGTTCGAGGCCGCGATGTATGCCGCCGACCTCGTCCACCACCTTCTGTCGGACCGCGATGCTCATCCACGCACTTATCAGGCTTTGCGGCGGTTCCTGCTGCAGTTGGCCCGCCCGGACGATCAGGCCCCCGCCCTGCTGACCTTCCAGTGGGCGCTGGCCGACGATCTGGGTTATCGCCCGGTATTGGATCGAGACGCCCAGACCGGCCAACCCATCGACGACAACGCCCTCACCCTCGCGTTCAATCCCATCGCCGGCGGACTCGTGGCCGACACCGGCGCTGATGACCGTTGGCGCGTCCGACAGGCCACCGTGCTCGCCCTGCGGTCCGTGGCCGCCGGCGATGATATCCCGCCTCAGGCCGCTGAGAACCTCCTGCGGGCCAATCGCCTCCTGTGCGCCTACTTCCGGGCGATCCTCGATCGCCAATTGCCGACGATGGACTATCTGCTGGTTCCGGATAAGACGATGCTATAAAACAACACGCCCGTCCGCCGGTGCGTGTCATCCAATCAACATCGTCTCGATATCAGAAAGGGAAGTGGGGCGGCGGTTGAGGACGCCGATCTTTCATTTCACCCCGAATCTCCTCCGCCCCGTCGTTCGGCCTGCTGCCTTGAACTTGTCGCGGTGCCGTCCTCAACCGCCGTATTCGCCCCTGCTCCACCGACTCATTCGGTCCCCTGCGCCGCGCGGTTTAGTTTGACGACGAAGAATTCCCGACGACGGGATCGGGAACACTCCAAACCCCATCCCGCCGCGCTTCGGATCACAGCGCGACCCACGAGCGAGCGATCATCCCATTACGGCTGTGCGCGCTCAGGGCCCATCTGACGACCGCAGCCGCTTGACGCGCTCGCGGCAACGAATCGGCACAGCTCGTCCACCAGCGGATCTCCCGCCGCGCGTCGTGTCAGACGTGCCAGCGGTGTCGCGATCGGCTCCGCCTTCCGGGCGCGGCGTCCCCATAACGCCAGGTACGCCTGTTTGACCCGGTCAATCTCGTCCGCCTCGAAGCCACATCGCCGCATTCCCACGCGATTCGCCCCCCGCACACGGGCCGGATGGCCGTCGGCAATCATGAACGGTGGCACATCGTGCACCACCCCCGCCAGTCCGCCGATCATCGCGTGTCGTCCCACCGTCACATAATGTCGAATCGCCGCCCCACCACTGATAATCGCATGATCGTGCACATGGACGTGCCCACCCAACATCACGTTGACCGCCAGCACACACCGATCGCCGATCCACGAATCATGCGCCACGTGCGCCGACGCCATAAACAGATTGCCCGACCCGATACGCGTCGCCTGCGGCGAATATTGCGTCGCCAGATGCACCGTGCAGTGTTCGCGGAAGATGTTGTCATCGCCGATCACCAGTTGCGTGGGCGATCCGTCGAACTTGCGATCCTGCGGCGGCTGACCCAGCGTCGCATGCGTGAATATCTCGTTCCGCGCCCCCAGCGTCGTGTGCCCCTCGATGACCACATAACTGTGTAATCGTGTACCCGGACCCAACCTGGCCTCGGGTCCCACGATGCAGCCCGGACCGACCTGCACATCCGCCGCAAGCCGGGCCTTGGAATCGACAATCGCGGTGGGGTGAACGTGCGGCATGAGCAGCGATCAATATCAGTCCGTCAGTCGGCCCATCACCCGGACCACACGGCAAATCACCGACTCAGTCCTGATCAGCGTCGACCATCATGAACTTGATCTGGGCCTCCGCCGCCAGATGAGCGCCCACATACGCCCGGCATTGCGTGTGGCCCGTGCGCGTGCTGACCCGAATCGCCTCGGACTCCAACACCAGTTGATCTCCCGGCGATACCGGCCGACGCAGCTTGACCTTGTCCATCGACAGCAACACCGCCAGCTTGCCCGTGTGCTCCAACTGGCTGGACAGCAACACCCCCGACAGCTGCGCCATCGCCTCAACGATCAGCACGCCCGGCATGATCGGCGTCCCCGGGTAGTGCCCGCTGAAAAACGGCTCGTTGATCGTCACATTCTTCACGCCCACCGCGCGTTTCGTGCCGTCCAACTCCAATACCCGGTCGATCAACAGCATCGGATAGCGGTGGGGGAGCATGCGCTGGATCTGTCGGATGTCGACCACACCCTCGGTCGACAGGATCGACGCGCGATGCTGAACCGCAAGCAGCCGCGCCAGTCGATCTGCCAGCCGGTGATTCAGCCGATGCCCCGATTTGTATGCCACAATCCGACCGTGTATCTGGCAGCCCACCAGATACAAGTCGCCGATCAGATCCACAATCTTGTGACGCACCAGCTCGTCATCGAATCGCAGCGCATTGCTGCCCATCGGCGCGCCCCCGGCGCCGATGACCAGCACGTCCTTTGCGCTCAAATGCTTGCCCATCCCACGCGCCTGCAGGGCCTGAGCCTCCGATTCCATCACAAACGTGCGCGCCGGTGCGATCTCGTCCACAAAATTGCCGTTCTCGGCATTGAACGCGTACAACTGTTTGGGTACCGGACCGCTCGCGCCGTAGTCCAGATCGTAAATCACCTGCATGCCCGGCCGATCTGCCGGCAGGGCCGCGATCATCGCATCGCCTTCTTCGATCACGATTGGTTCGGTCACGGTCAGCACCCGCCGCGGCTGATCCTGCGACTCAATCCCCGCCTCCTGAATCGCATCGACATAAGGCCGCGCCGAGCCATCCACCGCCGGCAGCTCGGGCCCCTCAACCTGCACAATCAGGTTATCAATCCCCAGACCCGCCAGCGCCGACAGACAGTGCTCGCACGTGTCGATCGACACCTGCCCATTGCGCAGCGTCGTCCGCCGCGGCGCGCGCGCCACGTTCGTGACCACTGCGGGAATGCGGACCGGTTCACCGTGATCGCGCACGTCGGTGCACACGAATACCACGCCGTGGTTCACCGGCGCCGGCTTGAACTGCACCCGGGCGTTCTCGCCGGCGAACAGACCGCGGCCGGTCAAAGTCGCGGAATTCGCAACAGTTTGTTGGACGCGTCTCTCCATCATGGCCGTTTGCGGCGTCGCACCGTCCCGGGAAACACCACGCCACGCCGTCACCTGCATATGAGTCTAGTCAATCGCATGTCGGGATGGCAATGTCGCTACGGTCGCCCCGGCACGGGCGGCCGATCCGAATCACTTCTGTTTCTTCAGTTGCTTCATCAGATCAGGCAGTTTCCGGATCGCGACAACCTCTCTAATCGCCGCTCGCAGCTCCTGCGCCGGCGACCCGCCCCACGTCTCACCCGCCGGCACGTCACTCATCACCTGAGCACACGCCGCCAGCGTCGCCCCAGGCCCGATGCTCACATGATCGCGGATCCCCACCATCCCCCCCAGCATCGCGCCGTCGCCGATCTCGATCGAGCCGGCAATTCCGCAGCCCCCCGCGATCACCACGCTCCGCCCGATCCGGCAGTTGTGTGCAATCTGAACCAGATTATCGATTTTGGTCCCATCCCCGACCGTCGTCGCCGAGAATTTGCCGCGATCGATGCACGACCCCGCCCCGATCTCCACGTCGTCACCGATCCGTACCGTCCCCACGTGCGACAGCTTCACTAAAGACCGACCGTCCGTAGACGGACGATAGGCGAATCCATCAGCCCCGATCGTGGCGTTGGCGTGAATGATGCAGTTGTCCCCAATGGTGCAACGCTCGCGGATCACCGCGCCCGGCCAGACCAGCCCATTGCGCCCGATCACCGCTTCGTCCAGGATGCTCACATTCGCGTGAAGCACGCAGCCCGGACCGATCCGCACGCCGTCACCGATCACGCAATGCGGGCCGATAGTCACGTCGTCCGCGATCTGCGCCGACTCCGCAATCACCGCCGATTCATGAACGCCCGGCTCCGGCACGACGGTCGGCCTTGCGATCGCATCAAGCACCGTCGCCACCGCCAGGTCTGCATCGTCGACCCGGATCACCGCCCGTCCGTCACCCGGCGCCACGTCAATCGCGCGCGCCACCAGCGCCGCCTTCGCCGAGCAATCCGCCCAGGCGCCGGCATACTTCTGGTCACCAATGAACGTCAGTTGATGTGCCCCCGCCAGTTCGAGCGTCTCCAACGAATCAATGCGCAGGTCACCCGGCCCGCACAGTTCGCCGGCGGTCATCTCCGCGATTTGGCCGGTGGTCAGAGACATTGCCGCCGCCTGGTGGGATGCCAAATGGGCCCGTCGATCCGCACGACCGTCGTGGCCCGCTCCCGGTTATCCGTCTGTATCAGGCGTCTTGTTTTCGAATTCGTTATTGAGCATCTGGATCACGCGATCGCTGATATCCAGGTCCGCCGCGGAATAAATCAGCTTACGCAGCACGATCTGCTGCTGAACCCGCTGAACATTTTGACCTCTCACCGCATCGATGTCATCCAGGTAAAGCACGATGTCCCAGCCATCCTGCTCCGCCACCACGCCCACGGTCGAAACGATCGTGCGATAGATGTCTTCGATGTACACCGCCTGGTCAATCTGAAGCCGCGCCTGGTGAAACTTCAACCACGCATCCAGTTCAATGACCTTCCGCGCTCGTCGATCTTCGGCATCCTTGTAGGACTTCGTGCCCTCGGTCAGCACGGTCAGATCTTGCTCGATCAGACCGATCTCGGCTTCCCGATCGGCCTTCTCCGTGAAGATGTCCTCCTGGCGCCGCCGCAACTTTGCTTTCAGCTCACTCAACTCCTCCAGTTCGTTGAGCACCTTGCTGACGTCCAGCGTCGCCACCGCGGTCGGTCGACCCTTCGATGCCGCCTGTCCGTACAGGTCCACCACACCACTGAAAACCACGGCCAGCAACACGGCCGCACCCATCCAAATGACTTTCTGATGCCTCATTACGAGAGCTCCTTGTTTCGGGTCATGTCCACCGTCTAAGACGCCGGCCGGGCACGCGCGGTTCGCGCCACCGCGGCAGCGGCCCGCCTAGAACGGCAGCGCAATGTCAAAGCTGAAGAATCGTGTCTCGTCGCCATCCTCTTTTCGGACCGGGAAAGCGAAATCGAATGCCAGTGGCGCCTGCCCGAAAAACGGCAGTGTCAGCCGCAAACCCGCTCCGATCGCTACGCGATACTCGTCCAGGCCAATCTCCTGCTGCACCGTGCCGGTGTCCGCGAATACCACCATCCGCACGACCTCCTGCCACACCGGAAAATTGTACTCCGATTTGAGCAGGAATAGAAAATCGCCGCCCACCGGATCATCACCCAGCGCTCCGGTATTCGCCGCGATGCCCCGAGGCCCAACCCCGCGGAAACGGAATCCGCGAAACGTGCGGTGGCCGCCCGCATAGTACCGCTCAAACAGCGGCGATTCGTTCTCTTCGATGATATATCCCGTCTCCGTCTTCACGCTCAGCACCGTCTTGCGGCCGAAGAAATCTTCGTCCACCGTCATGAACGCCGCGAACTCAGCCGTCGCTCGCGTGAAATCGAAGTCCCCCCAAAACGCGCCGATGCGCTCGATGCCCAGATTCAATATCGTGCCCCGCGTTGGGAAGAATCGACTGTTCACCGTCGAGCGCGACGTCCGTAATCCCAATCCGGCAATTTCGCTCTGCCCGGTCACCGCGAACACATCCACCGGTGCCGTCGGGTCGATATCCCGCAACTCGATCTGCTCATAGCGATTCGTGATCGACGCCGACCAGACGTCACCGAAACGTTTGCCCACCGCGAACACCCCGCCGACGCGCTCCTCATCGAACTCCTCACGTTGCCGTGTGAAGAAAAACGCATTCGTGTCCAGGAAAAAGTTGGTGTCGAAAATGTACGGCTCGCGGAACGACACCTGATACCGCTGGAACTCGTCGCCTGGCTGCAGCGTGATCGCGAAATACTGACCCGCCCCCCGGAACGCCTGACCCTTCAGCAATTCACCGAACGACTCCGGCGTGTCAGTGATGTCAAAGTTCCGCTGCGTCAAGCCCAACGCGCCGAACAACCCCGTATCGCTGCTCACCGCCGCGCCGAAACTCACCGAACCCGTCTTGTCTTCCTTCACTTCAATCAGCGCGTCCCGGACCAGATCATCCAGCGGGCCGATCACCGTGACCCGCGCCTCGCGAAACAGGCCCGTGCCCTTGATGCGATTCTCAGTCACTTCGATGCCGAACCAGTCGTACGGCCGACCCGGTTCCAGTCCACGCAACTGCCGGCGAATCACCTTCTCCTGCGTCTGTGAATTCCCCCGAATGATCGTGTTGCCCACGATATACCGGTTATTCTCGGTCAGCCGCACCAACACGGTGACCTGAGGTTCCGTGTCGTGGATGATCGGCCGTATCTGCACCGTCGATTCGATATAACCCAACTTGCCGTATAGCTGTTGCAGTGTCTCGTTACTGCTGATGATGCGATCATCCGAAAAAACATCGCCGACCTTCAGCGACATCGCATTGAATATCTGCGCATCGGAGAACTGAACGTTCCCTTCGACTTCAATCTTCGCCACCGTGTACCGCCGACCCTCTTCAACGAAAAACACCACCGTCGCATCGCGCTGATCATCGCTCAGGTCCAGTCGCCGGCCCACCCGCACATCCAGGTAACCTCGTTGGAGATAGAACCTTCGCAGCCCCGCCACGTCGACTTCCAACTGCTCGTCGGAAACCGCGCCGTCCTTGAGAATGAACAGATACTTCTCAGTCTTGATCTGACTGCGCAACTGCTTGGCCGTGAACGCCGCGTTGCCCTCAAACGCAATATCCCGCACGCGCGGCTTGGGGCCCTCACGGACCTGAAACACCAGGATGTCGCTCTCTTCGAGTGTCTGCTGATCGACCGACACGTCCGCCAGCGCGAACCCCTCGTTTCGATAAAACTTCACGATGTTGTCTCGATCTCGATTGATCAGGAACTCATCAATCGGATCGCCCGGTCGAACCAAGACGTTCTGAATAATGTCCTGATCCGACTTGGCCTTGTTGCCGACCACCTGAACGTCAGCCAGCACTCGCTGTACACGCACGACATACACCAGATCGATGCTGCCGTCCGCGTTCTCGATCACCCGCGCCTTCACCGGGCTGAATCGACCCAATCGTGTGATGTTTTCGATGTCGCCCGCCACCACCTCGGCGTCGTACACGTCCCCCGATCGCATCCGAAGCTGATTCATCACAAGCTGCCGCTCAGAATCCGACGCACCTTCCACGCGCACCTGGCTCACCAGCCGATCCGCCAGATCTAGGCCCTGGCCCCAAACCGAAGACGAACCGCCCGCCCAAGCCGCCGCCGCCAGTAGGCATACAGCCCAGCGCGTTAAGGTCAATCGACAATGTCGTGTCATGTTTGATTCCGCCCTGATGGGCACCACGCGTCGTCGGCCAGCTTCGCCCGAACCAGCGGCCCAGTGTAGTGCCAACCCGATCCGCCAACAAGCGATTGATCAGACCGATAACTCCGACCGACAGAGGCTAAACCGCCTCATCAGCCCTGGCCGCTGCGTTGCGTGGAAGATGACCCGGATTCAAGAATGCCACCCCCCCCGGATTGACGATGTCCCCATCCCCGCCCATCACGGACCGATCGTCGCGCCCCGGCCCTGTGTCTTCGCCGCGTACAGCCGCGTGTCCGCCAGGCGCAACAGGTCCGCCCCGCTCGCAAGCTTCTCACGCAACAGTGACGCGATACCGATCGACAGGCCCGGCGGCGGCTTGCTCGATACGCGCGACGCGCAATGCTGATCGAACCAGCCACGCAGGTTCTCGCCGAGCCGCATCGCGTCCGCGACACGCCCGCCGGGCATCAGCACCACGAACTCGTCCCCGCCGATGCGAATCGCCAGATCGTCCTGACGCACGTTCGACCGAATCAAATCACCCAGAAACATCAGCAGCGCGTCACCCGCCTCGTGGCCAAGCTGATCGTTCACCTGCTTGAAATAATCCAGGTCGATCATCACACACTGTAGCGGCGTCCGCGACTTCAAACATGAATCCACCACCGCGTCGATGTGCTCATCCAGAAACCGTCGATTGCCCAGATTTGTCAGTGGGTCGCGCATCGCGATCTGCGTCAGGTGCTGCGTCGCAGCCCGTGTCGCATCACCGATGCGGTGATCGATTGTCCGCCGCAATTGCGCCGCGTCGCGCTCGTGGCGCCTGGCCGCCTTGCTCAAGTGCCGTACCACCCGAGCCACGTAACCCAATTCGTCCCGCCGTTCCGTCGGCAGCGCATCGATGTCCTGCGGTCGCGTCGGCACTGCCGCCCGCCCCAGCTGAAGCAGCCGCTCCCACGGAATCCAGATCGTCCGCTGCCCCACCCACAACGCCATGCCGATCACCAGCCCTAACCCCAGCGCCAGCAACAGATACGGCGACGCCGAGTCCGCCGCGATCAGCCCCACCACCGCGCCCCACACCGCCCCGCCCAGCACCAGCACCGTCACCTTGTCCTGCAATCTCGCGTCTGCCCCCTTCAATGTGCCC
>NYZD01000096.1 GCA_002685935.1 Planctomycetaceae bacterium
ATTTGAACCGCCCGCCGAACAGACCGATCCGGCCGCGGCGCCGATCGCCAAGGCCGATGACGCCGTCGCGGCCGAGCCCGTGCCCGATGCCGAAACCGAACCGACCGTGTAATACACTGATCCAACCAACCATCACCCAACTAAGCCACGGAGCAGCGATATGGCCGGCTTCAACAAAGTGATCCTGATGGGCAACCTGACCCGAGACCCGGAGTTGACCTACCTGCCGCAGAGCAACACGCCATCGGTCGAGATCGGCATGGCCGTCAACCGGCGATTCCGCCGACAGGACGGTGAACAGGGCGAGGAAGTGCTGTTTGTCGACTGCCGCGCGTATGGTCGTCAGGCCGAGGTGCTCAACGAATATTGCCGCAAGGGACGACCCCTGTTTCTTGAAGGTCGCCTGAAGCTTGAGCAGTGGAAGGGCCAGGACGGATCGAACCGCTCGAAGATCCGCGTCATCATCGAAAACTTCCAGTTCATCGGCAGCCGAGATGGTGACGGCGGCGGTGGCGGCGGTGGTGATGGCGGGTCCGGCTCAAACTATCGCGGCGGCGGCCGCGGCGCGCCCAGTCACGCATCGGCCGGGCCGCCCGCGGACGGCCCGCCGCAGACCGGCGATCACGCCGCGCCCGGCGAAGACGATATTCCGTTTTGAAATCGCGTCATCACCGTGATGATCGCTTGACCTGATATTTGCACTGAAACCATTGACCCATGACATGTTGGCGGCCCGCGGAAACAAAGCGGTCGCTGTCTAACTCCCCAACCTTTGGAGGACACCATGCCCGCAAGATCCGTCAAACTGCTGCTCACCGAAAACATCGACAACCTCGGCATCGTCGGCGATGTCGTCGAGGTCAAGTCCGGTTACGCCCGCAACTACCTCGTGCCCATGAATCTCGCGACCGAGCCGACGCCCGAGGCCATGAAAGCCGTCGAAGCACGCCGCGCCGAAGTCGAGCGCCAGCTCCGCGAGAAACGTGAAATCCAGGAGCGACTGCTCACCAGGCTCGAGGGCTTTGAACTCACCCTCCAACGCTCTGCCAACGAACAAGGCGTGCTGTTCGGGTCGGTCAATCAACATGATCTGACCGTCGCCCTGCAGGAAGAGGACTTCGCCGTCACCGAGCGCGACGTCCGCATGGGCGAACCGATCAAGCGCCTCGATTCATACGAAGTGTCCATTCAGTTGGCCGACGACCTCAAGACCCAAATCAAAGTCTGGGTCGTGTCCGACAAGCCGATGGATGGCGCCGCCGACGCCGACAGTGAACTCGAAGATATCGAAGGACTCACCACCCCCGCCGGCGCGACGGATAACGACGACGCCGAAGTCGCCGACGAAAACGCGTAAGTAGCCATCGCTGATCGACTCAGGCGCATCATCGCAGCGCCCCCGCCGCGCGGCGCGATCATGCGCTCTGCAGTTCCTGGAGCTTTGCCTTGACGTGATCGGCGTGCCCGTCGGCTTCGACCTTCTTCCAGTGGTGCGCCACCTTGCCGGACGGATCGACGATCACTGTCGAGCGGATCACGCCCGTCGTCACCTTGCCGTACATGTTCTTCTCGCCCCACGCGCCGTACTTCGGCATCATCTTCTTGTCCGGGTCGCACAGCAGTTGCACTTTGAGTTTGAATTTCTTGATGAACTTCTGATGGGCCGCCGGCGAATCCGGACTCACGCCGTAGACTGCCGCGTTGAGCTTCTCAAATCCCTTGATGCCCGCCGTGAACTGGCACGCCTCGGTCGTGCAGCCCGGCGTGTCATCCTTCGGATAGAAATACAGCACGACTCATTGGCCCGCCAAATCCTTTAACGCGACCTTGTCGTCATTCTGATCGACGAGCGTGAACGCCGGCGCCTTCCTGCCGACTTCGATTTTCGATTCCGCCATGATGTGTCTGCTCCTGATGCTCGCAATTGACGTGCAATTCGATCTGCCAGTTTACCACAACCCCGGCCAAACGCCGGCGCTGCTAGAATGCAGGCATGGCCGACACCGAATCACGCCCGCGCACGCTCTACATCATCGACGGCCACGCACAGTTGTTCCGCGCCTATCACGCGATCCGATCGCTTGCTTCGCCCGTCACCGGCGAGCCGACCAACGCCACCTTCGGCTTCGTCGGCATGCTGTTGCGTCTGTTTCGCGAGTGCGAACCGGATTACGTCGTGATGACGCTGGACATCTCGGGCGATCGCGGGACCTTCCGCTCCCAGTTGTACCCGGATTACAAGGCGACCCGCGACGTGCCCCCGGAAGATCTGCATCCGCAGGTCGAACGCTGCACGCAATTGTGCAACATGTTTGGCGTGCCCGTGTTGTCCGCCGAGGGCTTTGAAGCCGACGACGTGATCGCGACCGTCTGTCACGCACTCGCCGACGAGCAAGACCTGCAAATCCGAATCATCTCGCGCGACAAGGACCTGCAGCAGCTCGTTGACGAGCGCACGGCGATGTTCGATATCCATAAGGATGAGACCCTCGATCAGGCAGCGATGGAATCCGATAAGGGCATTCGCCCCGAGCAGGTCGTCGACATGCTCACGCTCATGGGCGACACCGTCGACAACGTGCCGGGCGTCCCTGGGATCGGCCCGAAGACCGCCGCCAAGCTGATCCGCCAATACGAAACACTCGACAATCTGCTCGCCCATCTTGATGACCTGTCGGGGAAACTCAAAGCCAACATCGAAGCCCATCAGGATCAGTTGTCGCTGTCGCGCGAGCTGGTCACCTTGCGCGCCGATGCGCCGGTCACGTTCGATCTCGATGCCGCCGCCGTCACGGCTCAGCCTACCGAAGCCCTGCGCGCCACATTCCGCGAATTGGGCTTCAATCGCCATCTGCGCGATCTCGAAGCACTCGGCGAAGCCGACACCACGGGGGCTCAACCCGCGCCGCCAGCGCCAGCAGAAGTGGGGGGGTTGTTTGCCGACGTCGCCGCGGCCGAGACCGGTTCCCCCGCGCCCATCACCACCGACGGCGACTACCGCGCGATCACCACGCAGGCCGAACTCGATGATTTGATTCAGACGCTGACCCGTCACGTCGCCGACGGCGGTGTCATCAGCATCGATACCGAAACCGATTCCGTGCGGCCGATGCTCGCGACACTGTGCGGCGTGTCCCTCGCCTGGGAAGAAAAGGCCGCCGTATACATCCCCGTGCGCAGTCCCGACGCCGCGCAACACCTCGATGCCGATACCGTCGTCGAAGCGCTGCGCCCGCTGCTCGAAGATCCCGCCGTGCCGAAGATCGGACAAAACCTCAAGTTCGACATCAACGTCCTGCGCCGCGCCGGCGTGAAGATGCGCGACGCGGCGTTCGACACCATGGTCGCCAGTTACCTGATTGACGCCGCGCGCCCCAGCCATCGCCTCGACGATCTGGCCCTCGGTTTCCTGGGTCACCAGATGATCCCGCTGACCCAACTGCTCGGCGCGGGCAAGCACCAAATCACGTTTGATCAGGTCCCGCTCGATCAGGCCGTGCCCTACGCCGCCGAAGATGCCGACATCACGCTGCGCTTGCGGAACGTCCTGGCTCCCCAGCTCAAGGCGATGGGCCTAACCGATCTCCTGCACGATCTGGAAATGCCCGTCGTCGACGTCCTCGCGGAGTTGGAGTTCAACGGCATCACCGTCGACCCCGATGAACTCGATCGACAGCGCGACGTGATTCAAAAACGCATCGGCGAACTCCACGATCAGGTCATCGAGACCGCGGGGACGACGTTCAATCCTGATTCGCCCAAGCAGTTGGCCGACGTGCTGTTCAATCAACTCGGCTGCAAGGTCTACAAGCGCCGAAAGACCGGGCCTTCGACCGATGTCGAGGTGCTCCATCGCATCGCCGACGAGCAGCCGCCGCCCGGGTCCGTCGTCGCATCGTTGATCCTCGAGTATCGCCAACTCGCGAAGCTCGCCGGAACGTATCTCGGCGCGCTGCACGGCGCGATCCATCCGCAGACCGGCCGCATCCACGCGTCGTTCAACCAGACCGTCGCCGCCACCGGGCGACTGTCATCCAGCGATCCGAATCTCCAAAACATCCCCATCCGCACGGAAGTGGGGCGGCAGATTCGCCGCGCGTTCGTCGCGCAGCCCGGGCATGTGCTGCTCAGCGCCGACTACTCCCAGATCGAGCTGCGCCTGCTCGCGCATCTCTCCGGCGATGAGGGACTCTCCGAAGCCTTTGAGCAGGATCTGGACATTCACGCCGCCGTCGCCGCCGAAGTGTTCGGTGTCCCCCTCGACCAGGTCACCGCCGAGCAGCGCGGCAGCGCAAAAATGGTCAACTTCGGCATCGTCTATGGCATCACCCCCTACGGTCTGGCCCGCCGACTCGCACCCGGCGCCGAAGCGTCGGACAACGTCGACGAAGCCAAACGCATCATCGACAATTACAAGCAGCGATACCCGCGCATCAACGAGTTCCTCGATCGGTGCGTGCAGACCGCCGAGACCAAAGGATACGTCGAAACCATCTGCCGGCGCCGCCGCCCGATCCCGGAAGTCAATTCTCGCAACGGCAACGTCCAGGCCCTGGGTCGGCGCATGGCGATCAACACCGTCGTCCAGGGCAGTGCCGCCGATCTGATCAAGTTGGCGATGGTGCGACTCCAGCGCCGCATCGAATCCGACCCGCGCCCCATGCGCATGTTGCTGCAGATCCACGACGAACTGGTCTTCGAGGTCCCGATCGAGGCCGTCGAAACTGAAGCCGACGTCGCCCGATCCGAGATGACCGATGCCATGGACCTGCGCGTGCCGATCAAGGTGGACGTCGCCTGGGCCGAGAACTGGATGGAAAGCAAGTAGGCCGCGTCTCACAAGCCGCCGCTCGCCTCGACCCCCGGATTTCCGCGCCTCACCCGACCCTCGGCGGTTGACAGCGGGCACCGCAGTGCTAACATTTGCGGTCCCGATGGCCGACCGCGGCCCGCTCCGGGGCGGTAGATCAATTGGTTAGAGCACCGGACTGTCGATCCGGAGGTTGCGGGTTCGATTCCCGTCCGCCTCGCTTTCGTTTGAAGCCGCACTGTCTCGCACGGTGCGGTTTTCTCTTGCGCTTTCAATGACTTACGGCTCTCGCTGTTGGTCTTGGGATCCACGCTTCGTTCGCACCCCTTCGCATCAGGTCGCAGTGATTCGCTTCCAGTGTGCTGCGCATGCGCTGCGCGGGGAACGGCCGTGGGCACGTCATCTGTGCCCGTTGCCCTCAATGTGTTCGACTCGCCGTGGGCCGCGCGCTTTCCGGGAATAGGCGGCAAGGCCTGACGCAGGTCGTGCAGGCGTGTGTGCGTGTATCGTCCGACAGTCAGCGTCGGTGTCGAATGCCGGGCAAGCTCCTGGGCAGCCTTCACCGATGCGCCGCTGTTGACGACGGCTGATATGAACGTGTGACGCAGTGCGTGAAAGTCAGCCACACGCCCACCATGGTCCACGTACACAAGAAAGTCAGATCGATCCCGTTGCTCCCGCTCATCGTTCGTCGTGGCCTGTTTGATCCAGCCGTCCCTCGCCGCCTGCAGGTCCATCCTCATCATCTTGGCAGTCTTCTCTGGCAAGTTGAACACCCGCTCTCCCTTTGCCTTGTCAGCCAACCACGGACGCAGAATGGCGGCCAGATCGTCACCGATGGGCTGCACATCGTCTCGTCGGTGCTTGCTGTGGGCTGCGGCAACGGTCACGCTGGGCATATCGTCGTCCAGATCAAACGAAGCGAGCGTCAGACTGCCAAGCTCAGACGCACGGAAGCCCGTGCCGACCGCCAGGCGATACAACATTGCACGATCCACGCCCGCCATGCCCTGCGCCGTTCCGCCGTCCTCCGCCGCATCGACCAGATGCACCAATTCATCCATCGACAGGTCGCGTCTCGTGCGTCTGCGGTCCGTCGCCTCCCTGTAAGCGCTCAGGTACTTTAGATCGTTATCTCGCGTCCTGCTGTCAGACTGCAGCCATCCGGCGAACGTTTTTACTGACCGGAGGATCGCATTGCAGGTGCGCAGAGCCCGGCCACTGTCCCGTATCGACGCGACGGCCTTGAGCACGGCATCGGGCGTCAGGTCGCTGACTCGTTCCGCACCGCAGAGCCTGGCGACACGGCGAATGTGAGCGGTTGTCTCTTTGACATGGGCGTCCGTGTTGCCCTTACCGCGAAGCATCGCTTCGAAGTCTGCGACGTGCTCATCAAGCCGCTTCGCTTCGGCGATGCGATAGCGGCCAATCTTTGAGTCTACTCGACCTTCCCGACGGTCGAGTTGCCTCGCCCTCCCAAGCGTTAGCCCGACGCTTGGCCGCAGCCTTATCGGTTGTGCGACAACTGCGGGTAACGCGTCTTCCCGTTTCATCGCGGAAGCTCGCGTAATACCGGCCGTATCTTTTGAAGACTGACGCCACGAATGAATCTCCTGGTTAAGGTGCGACCTCGATTGTACCATAACCGTTGCGCATTATCAACGCTTGCCGCGCTTCCGTAGGGCCAAGTCATAGCCCACTGCATCCGCCATTCGCTGAGCGGTATCGAGCCTCGGTGCGACCGTGCCTGTCATCAGACGCATGAGTTGTGCCCGATGAACGCCCGCTGCCTTAGCGATGGCGTATTGGCTCAGGCCGCGCTTCTCAGCGTCACGGATCGCCCGGCGCAGCTGTTCGACAATGTCTTGGGGCTTCTTGGGCATCGGCTTTCCTCAGGTATCACCTCATAGAACCGTCCCTACTGTCCCAACTGTCCCAATTCCTGTCCACGCCCCTTGCCGTCGCCGGTCTCCAGGGACGGTAGGGACGTTTGGGACGGTTTATCTGACGCTCCATCGCCTTGTGAATCGTCCGACCCGAATCCCAAATCAATCCCGTAACGCTGCTCGATACGATGTAGCACTTTACTGTTGATGTCCCGGAACTCTCTGCGGTTGTTACTTTTCCGAGGGGGTGCAATCCCATACTTCTTCAAACAGCGTGTCACCATCCCTGCGCCGCATCCAGTTAATTCGCTAGGGTCCATCTTGCGGGCCGCCGCCAACACTTCGGACGGTGTCGGTCGCCTGCCTTCTCGGCAGTCCGTCGCGATCACTTCGAGGAGGATTCTATCGCGGTCCGGCACCTGTTCTTCGGCTCCGGCCTCGGACGCTGCTATCGCCTGATCTTGAATCATCGTGCTCAAACC
>NYZD01000097.1 GCA_002685935.1 Planctomycetaceae bacterium
GATGGACCTCCGTGCGGGAAAGATCAGAACCTTCCCATCATCGGATGCATCCACAATATGACCGAAAAATCAACGAGGACGAGGCACTAGCTGTTTTAACGCTCGCCAGTCCCGTGCAGATCGCGCTGTGGTGCGTGCCAATCGCGGTGATTATTTTTGGCATCGCTTACCTGATCAAGCGATATCGACGATGCCCTTCGAACCGTATCCTCGTGGTGTACGGCAAGGTCCGCGGCCAAAGGGCCGCACAGTGTCTGCACGGTGGCGGCAAATTGGTCATCCCGCTCGTGCAGGATTACGCGTATCTGTCGCTGGAACCGTTGACCATCGAAATCGACCTGACCAGCGCCCTGTCGAAAAAGAATATCCGTGTGAACGTGCCGTCGACGTTCACGATCGGCATTTCGACCGAGCCGGTCATCATGAACAACGCCGCCGAGCGTCTGCTCGGCCTTACCGAGCGGGAGATCAACGATCAGGCCCGCGACATTATACTCGGCCAGCTCCGTCTGGTGATCGCAACCCTGTCGATCGAGGAGATCAACCAGGACCGCGAGAAGTTCCTGGATCTCGTCAACAAGAACGTCGATATGGAGCTGAACAAGATCGGCCTCCAAGTGATCAACGTGAACATTCGCGATATCACCGACGAGTCCGGTTACATCGAGGCGTTGGGACGCAAGGCCGCATCCGAAGCGATCAACCAGGCGAAGGTCGAAGTCGCCGAGGCCGACCGTAGCGGCGAGATCGGCCAGGCAACGGCGAACCGCGACCAGGAAGTTCAGGTCGCCCAACAGCTCGCCGAGGCGGCGATGGGCCGCAAGCAGGCCGAGCGCGATCAGCGCGTCGCGGTGGCACAATACGAGGCCGAGGGCGTGTCCGGCGAAGCGAATTCAAAGCGGCAGCAGGAAATCGTCGTCGCCGAGCAGACCGCCGTCTCCGTGCAGGGCAAGAAGAACGCCGAGGCCGAGCAGCGCGTCCGCGTCGCCGAACTGGAGGCCACCGCCGTCGAAGGCGAAAACCAGTCGAAAGCCAATATCGCTGATTACGAAGCGACACTGGAACAGCGTCGCGCCGAGGCGAAACGTCGCGGCGAAGTGGCCCTGGCCAACGCGTCGCGCGACGTGCTGACCGCCGAGAAGGACGAAGAACTCGCGCGACTCGAAAAAACCGAGGTCGCCCAAAAGACGATCGACAAGCGGAAGGTCGAGATCGACGCCGAGGCCGAGGCCGAGCGGAAGCGCCGCATCGCCCGCGGTGACGCCGATGCGATCCTCGCCCGTTACAACGCCGAAGCCGAAGGCACGCTCGCCGTGCTCACCGCGAAGGCGGACGGATACCTGAAGCTGCTGGACAGCGTGGGCGAGAAGAAGGAACTGGCCCCGACGCTCCTGGTGATCGAGAAGTTGCCCGACCTGATCGCCGAGCAAGTCAAGGCGATTCAGAATCTCAAGATCGACAAGATCACCGTGTGGGATTCGCCGGGACACGGCGACGGCGAGCAGGGATCGACCGCTCGATTCCTCAGCAGCCTCATCGGGTCGCTGCCCCCGATGCACGAGCTGGCCGGTCAGGCCGGCATCGAACTGCCCGAGATCCTTGGATCACTCAACGGCGCACCGGCTTCAAAGCCCGCAGGCGGCGGCTCGGACGGCAGTCGATCCACCGGCCCGCGCCCGGTATCACCCAATGACTGGACCACGCCCGTCGATCCGAACAAGGGCGACGGCGGGGCGAATCGCTGATCTGAAATCCAAGCGCGCGTAATCGAACGCAGGCGACAGGCCGTCGGATTACCGGCGGCCCGTCGTCTTGATTCAGCGCAACGCAGAGCGTCATCGGCCGATGATGAAGCCGTGAGGGTCGACGTCGTTCCGCAGAATGCCCAGTTCCTGGGCCGTCGGCGGATCGGTCTCGGTCAGATCATCGGCGAAGCGAGGCTCAAAGCCGGTGTTGTCGACGACACGCTGCCGATCAACGCCCGGATGCAGACTGATCACGCGCAACTGCTTGTCATCATCGAAATCAAAGATGCACAGATCGGTGATGATCGTCTTCGGCCCGGCGCCCGGAAAAAGCCCGGCGCGCTCGCGAGCCCCCGGTCCCTCGAGATAGCCCGGCGTCGTGACAAAATCACAACGCTCGACAAATCGACGGCTGTCGTGCGGCGTCAACACGAGCGTATTCCAGCACAAGCTGGCCAAGTCATTGGCGCCGCCGCTGCCCGGGAGCCTCACCTTCGGCTGTGCCCATGGGCCGATGCACGTGGAATTAAGGTTGCCGCGCCGATCGATCTGCGCGCCGCCGAGGAACGCATAGTCAACTTCGCCGCGGGCGCACATCTCAAAAATCTCGGTCATGCTCGTCGCCACCAGGCACTGGTGCGCGGTGCGCGAATCGCCAACCGAAACCGGCATCGTCGGCAGGATCGGTGAGAATCCGCCGGCCTCAAAGAGCATCAGCAGGTCGGCCGCGTGAGTCTTCTGCGCGAGCATCGCCGCGGCGCACGGCGCGCCCGTCCCCACGACCACCGTCGCGCCGTCTTTAAGTTGGCGCGATGCGACAACGATCATCAGTTGCAGGGCGTTGTAGGCATCGCTCATGGATTGTGCTCGATATCCGCCAGCTCGCGCATCCGCTTTTCGCCGCCGTTCAATCTGATGTACGCCGCGTGATCCGCGCAGTCGTAGACCTGTTCGCGAATAAACCGGGCGAACGCAGCTTCGCCCTTCTCAATCTCCAGCCAGTTCGCGAGGTAGGGCTCATCGGAATAATACAGGCCCGGCATGTTGCCCGGATAGCTGCCGTATGGCGCTTCGACCACAGCGTCCACGCACGTGCCCGGGATGACGGTGCGCCAAGGCTCGGCGCGAATGCGGTCCGTCTCCACCACTTCTTCACAGGTGAGGATGACCCGTTTGCTCGCCCGCGCCAGATCCGGATCGGCGATGAGGATGCCATCGATCTGCGCGTTACCCAATGGATCGCAACGATGCACGTGGATCGCCGATACGTCCGGCGACAGTGCCGGCAGGGCCGCATGCGTCTGGCCCGTGAAAGGACATTGAATCGTCGTCGCGGCGCTCCGCTCAAACGTATCGGTGCCGAGCATCGTCCGAGCCGGCAGAAACGACACGCCCATCGCCGCCGCCCGCAATCGCCACGCCAGCGCGCCGTTCGACCAGTCGGTGACGGTGATTCGGCCGCTCTCAAACGCCCGCCGGGCATGGGCCGAAAGGCCGCGCGCCTCAAGCCCGACAACATACGCCACGTCGCAGTGGTCGATGCATTCGCCGGCCACAAGCAGTTGACAGTCATGCGTCGCGGTGTGGCCCGCAAAGCTCAGGCCCTTGCGCCGCTGGCGCACGATCTCGTGAAGGATCGCCGTCGGGATTCGATTCGTGCCGAAGCCGCCGATGCCCAGATAATCATCGTCCTTAACAAGACGCTCGACCGCCTCGCGGGCCGTGCAGCGCTTGTCACCCATGGGTTTGCGATTGTCACGATGGAACGCCCGCAACTCTTCGGGCCGGACGAATCCTGGAATCGCATTGTGGTCCTGATCGGTCATCGCGCCATCGTGTCCAATCCCGCACAGCATCCTGCCGGCGATCCGCGGCCGCATTGTAGCGAGCCGGACCGATGTGAGGCGCGGTGTGCATCACAAACCGTCGTATTGGGGTCAACAAGGCCCGATGTCGGATGCCGCCTCATGGATACCCCATTTCGGACCGACACAGACTGGTAGGGCGATCGCTCACGGTCACCGTCGAATGAATGATATGCAAAGAATCTGCCTGTTCGGCGCGGTGATCGCCTTCGCAGCGATCTGTCTGATGCCCCCGTGACAGGGCCGCTCCGCCCCCGACGGGGAGTTCGCCTACGCCGGTCACCGAAAGCTGCCCACCGGGCCGAGCGCGTCCGTGCTCGACCGCCATGCCTACCAGGTGTTCGCCGCAAAGACGCGCTATGGCCAGCGCATCTACTGGATGCGACTCGCCGTCGAACTAAGCCTGGTGATCGTCGTGACCGCGACGTGCTTCGCACTGCTGCGGACGAGACGGTCACCACACGGTCCTCGCGGCGGCATCCTCGCGCACCTGACCGGGCGTCACCGGTACAACTGACGCGCCAACCCATTCCGATCGAATGTCCGATCATCGTCGGCTCCCATCCGGATGCCGGATTATTCTGTATAGTGACATCATCATGCGCCGAGCGACATCGCCACGGCCCCGAGCGCCGGGACCGGCGTGATCGCGGCGATCGAATCAAGAGGGCACACGACATGAACGATCCCCTGCGTATCGGACTCATCGGATTGGATACGTCGCACGTGATTGCGTTCACAGAGCTGTTGAACGATCCGGACCACGCGCATCACGTGCCCGGGGCCCGCATCGTCGCGGGCTTCCCCGGCGGCTCGCCCGATTTCCATCTCAGCGCGTCACGCCTCGAGGGCTACACCAACGACCTGCGCGACCGATTCGCCGTCCAGATCATGGACAGCCCCGCTGCCGTCGCCGATGCCGTCGATCTGGTGTTCATCGAATCGTGCGACGGCCGCGTGCACCTCGATCTTTTCAAACAAACCGTCGCCTCTGGCAAACCGACGTTCATCGACAAACCGCTGGCTGTCACAACCAACGACGCCCGCGAGATCATGCGTCTGGCGAACGATGCCAAAGTGGCCGTGATGAGCGCTTCATCGCTTCGGTACTACCAGGACCTCCTGGAGGCGCGGGCGACGTTCGACCGGGACAATCCCATCGTCGGCTGCGACGCCTTCGGGCCCATGTCCATCGAGCCGACGCAGCCCGGCCTGTTCTGGTACGGCATTCACACCGTCGACATCGTCATGTCCGTCTTCGGCACCGGATGCGCCCATGTGCGCACCATGAAGAATGATGACTTTGATGTGGTCACCGCCGTCTGGGACGACGGTCGCGTGGCGACGATCCGCGGAACCCGCACGGGCAACGGGCAGTTCGGCGTGACACTGCACGGCAAATCCAGCAGCTGCTACGTCGATCTGACCGCCGTCTCGCGACCGGGCTACGCCACCATGCTGGAATCGATCCTGAGCGCGTTGCCGGCCGGCAAGTCCGACGTGCCGCAGGATCAGATGATTCAGGTCGTGCAACTCATCGAAGCCGCGAACAAGTCACGCGTGCACAGCGGGCGCATCGAGCAACTCGAGTAGCCGCGATCAATGCGCCTCGACATGCAGCCCCACCACGCGCCCGGCCGGCAGGCGATGGACGCCGTCACGCGGCTCAAACAGTCCGCCATATTGCGGCAGCCAGTCGACGTTGGCTTCCGGCGTGAATTGCCGGGAGTTGAGCTCCACCCCGTTCATCGTCGGCAGCCGCGCCGCGAGCAGCGCCGCGTGAATGGCGGCCCGGCCGGGGTTCGTCAGATCCTGCAGCGAAATCACCATGTCGTGCCCCAGCGCCCACGCCGCCGCCACCAGCACGAAGCTGTGCCCCTTGCACGTCTTCATCGCCAGTCCCGACCACCCCTGACGTTTCGCTTCGTCCAGCAGCCCCAGCGAAGTCAAACCTTCATCAAGCAACACGGGCTTGCGAGCGCCGACGGTGTGCCAGTCAAACGCATGTTGTTGAATGTCGCGGCCCGTCGGCTGTTCCAGATACGCCAGCGCTTCAAACGCCTCACGCGACTTGGATGCCAGTGCCTCAAGATAATCCGCCACGCTCTCCGCATCGGGATTCGCTTCGTTGCTGTCGACACTGATCGTGATGTCCGACGCACCCAGTTGACGCGCCGCGGCGTAAACCGCGGCAGTGCGTTCGGCATCAGCCCGAGCGTCGCGACCCATGATCTTCATCTTGAAACGGCTCACGCCCCACTGGCCCACCGGCGTGGCCAGAGCATCGGGCAGCACGTCACCAGGACCCACGATCCACCAGACCGGCAGCCGGCGATCCGAAGGTCGACCCAGCATCTCGCGGATCGCCAACGCACCCGAGCCCGCCAGCCACCGGTCCGCCGTGGGCAAGGCCGCGCCATCGTCATAAAGGTCCATCGCACTGCGATTCAACGCCACACCCACCGCATCGTGGATCGCCGCATCGAACGGACTGACGCACATCGCCACCGCCAACTTCGTCGGCTCCGCGCCTCGGGGCACAAGATCACCGTATAGATTGGTCGCGTGCCGCTCGCAGCAGGATTCATGAAGATGTAACCCCAGTTCCAGCGGGTGAGCCGGGCCGCCGCCGACGTGGTCGGCCAGATCGGCAGCGATGCGCTGGCAAATCGTTCGCAGAATACGATCACGCTCTGCGGTCGCAAGCGTCGGCTCCGGCCAGGCCCACAGGTCACTGAGATACATCGACCCGTGACCGATCGCCTCGCGCCCGCCCACCGCCACGTGCACCTCGGCGCACGCTTCGGTGATATGGGTGATCGTGCCACTGGACAGCGTCAACGGCGACGCAAACGCGCGCCGGCAGAAGGTCACCGACGCGCCGGTCACCACGGCGGCATTTGCGGGCATGGACAACCAAATTCCCTCCTTGATTCAACGCCCACAACTTAACCAATCCGTAAGCCGTCCGCAGCCGCGTCTGCTAAAATCCCACCACAGCCCACAGGAGCGTGACATGACCGGAAATCGCACCAAAGCTGGCAAGGCCCGATTCGGCGCCGACGCGATGGCGCCGGCCACCGACACGCTGCCCGGTGTTTTCCCCCGCGAGATGGGCCCTAACGCGATGGCGTACCTGCAGGAAGTCATCGACTCGGGCCTCGGCTCCAACATGATCCAGCGGTTCACCGACTATCTGGCCGAAATGCACGGCCGAAAATACTGCATTGGCACCACCGGTTGCACCCAGGCCATCTTTGCCGCGATGATCGCGATGGATTTTGAGCCCGGCGATGAGATCATCGTCTCGCCCATCTCCGACTACGGCACGATCGCCGGAATCCTCCTCGAAAACTACATCCCGGTCTACGCCGATGCCGCGCCCGGCGCCGCCCTGATCGATCCGGATTCGATTGAACAGCGCATCACCGACCGCACACGCGCGATCATGGTCGTCCACAAGCTGGGCCTGTGTCCGGACATGGCTCGCATCATGGCGATCGCTCGACGGAACGATCTGATCGTCATCGAAGATGTCTGCCAGGCGATCCTCGCCAAGTGCAACGGACAGATCGCCGGTACCTTCGGGGATCTGGCGTGCTTCTCATTCGACGCCGAGAAAACATGCGGCGGCGATGTCGGGGGCGCCGTGCTGACCGACGATCCCGATATCTTCAAGCGACTGGAACAGCGCGTGCCCGGACGTGGCGCCGTGACCGAACCCGGCTTCGGACGCGTTTACCTCAACCGCGGATTCGCCCTGCAAATCCCCCAATGCTCGGCCGCGGTGACGCTGGCTAACCTCGAAATCCTCCCGCCCCAGGTCAAGCAGCGCCAGGCCACCGCCGCGGCGCTCGATCGGCTGATCGATGACATCCCCGGCCTGTCCAGCTACAACGTGCCCGATGGCCACACCCACAGCTACTGGATGTACGGCTTCATCGTGGACCCCGACGCGTTCACCTGCACCGTCGACCAGTTCGCCCAGCAAGTCGAGGCCGCTGGGATCCAGGCCGCGGGCTTGGGCCGCTATTACCTCCTGGCTGACGGCGTGCCGTTCCTGCGCGACCAGGCGCTGGCCCGGCAGTTCCCCTACTCACAGCCGCCGGCCAGTTACGACTATTACCCCGACAGTTACACCGGCGACGCCGTGCCGCACGCGCGCGACTTCCTCGAACGATGGGTCCGTTGGTTCTGGACCGAGAAGTACGACATGAACCACGTCGACCTGATGGGACGCCTCATCAGGGATATCGCGGAGCGCCATCGCCGATGACATCCGCCGCTCGATCCAACCCGCCAACTTCCACCCCGCCGCGTCGCCCGCGCCTTTACTTCACAACAGACGACTTGCCCGCACTGCGTCAACGCAAAGATTCCCCGCTGTCGCGCCGCATCTGGTCAAATCTGATCGATTCAGCTCAGTGGTGCCTGACACAACCGTTGCGCGAAGCGTGGATCGCGCCGCTGCCCGAGGATCAGGACCCCATCTACGAGCGCCTGTACGACCGCTTCTATGCGATCATGCACGATGCGGCGCGTCAGTGGGCGCTGACCAGCGCGCGGGTATGGGGTCGCGAAGCGGACGGCGAGCCGGACGACGCCAAGACTTACGCGGTCTGCCGATTGATCAAGGCATTGGCGGTGGCGCACGATCTGTTGTCCGAGCATTTCACCGGCGTCGAGCGTGACCAGGTGCAATCCACCCTCACCGCGCTGTGCCGCCATTACTTCCGCGGGTATTTCACGACCGCGCCGGTACAGGACGAATCGTTCTGCGCCCATCACGCGATCGTCGAGTGGGCCGGCTTCGGCGTCGCCGCGCTGTCCCTGCTCGGTGACGTAACCGACGCCGACGACTGGCTCGATGCCTCGATTCGCAAGTTCGAGCATCACCTGCTGCCGCTCGGCATCGCCGACGACGGCGCCCAGACCGAGGGGACGACCTTCTGGGCGTCAACGATGCAGTATCGATTGTTCTTCATGGACGCGCTGCGCCGCGTGACCGGGCACGATCTGTTTGGCCGGTTCGCCGATCAGATGTCCGGTCGATTTGCAATGGCGTGTGTCACCTCCGAACACCGCCCGGGCCGGATGGAGTCCAACCGCAGCGTCGCGATGCATCCGAGTTACGGGCAACTCGATTATCTCGCACCGGTCCTGTTGAAGTTGGCCGCGGAGTATCACGATCCCACGATGCTGCGGCTGGCATCGTGGGATCACAGCCTCGGCGGCATTCAGCGGACCATTTACACCACGCCCAACGCGCGCGAGACGCTGCTGTTTACACTGGGCGGATACGCGTGTGTCTGGTTCGATCCAGAGCTCCCCGACGAAGCGATACCACAGCCCTGCGCGTTCGTGTTCCCTTCGATTGGACAGGCCTACGCCCGGGCCGGGTGGGAGCCCGGCAATGCGCTCGTGGCGCTGGACGCCCTGTCCCTGCAGGTCCACGGTGGCGGGATGGGATTGCTGCTTGAAGATCGCGCGATGCCGTGGGCCGGCATCGAATCGCAGCAGCCCGCGGTCGTGGAATTGAAACACGAGGACGATGGCAACACCGCCGTCATCGACAGCCAGGCCCCCGAACTGGGTCGCCTGAACATGACCGTGCGCCGCGACAATCACGTCGAACTCCGAAGAGATCTAGCCGAGCCACTGGCCTGCTGGAGCCACGGCCCGATGGCGCGACATGACAACACTCTGATCTGGCCCGACCGCGCGCGGGGACAGGTGATCTGCGGACGCATCACCAGATTCGATCCGCAGCAATACCGCGTGCCCAACGTCGTGGGCATGGGTAAACTGCCTTTGCCCGACGATGATCCGATCCAATACCCCGTCGTGTGCATCGAGCCGGACGACGGACGCATCGAGATCGCGATCGACCTGGACTCCGCCGCCGCTTCGTCATGAGGATGTCACGCATGAACGTGCCGGACGCGCCAACCATCTGCCCCTGGCCCGGCGACAAGCGTTGGGTGTATTCCATCACGTTTGACGAAGCCCTGGCCGACCTCCATCGATTCGCCATCCCCATCCTCGAGCGGCACAACGTGCCCGGCCATCTCGAAGTTGTCGTCGGGCACATCGGCAATGTGCGTCAGATCGGCCAATCCAGTTTCAACGGCTACCGCCACATGAACGCCGACGAACTCAGGGAAATGATCGCCCGTGGCTGGGGCGTGGGCAATCACACCTGGAGCCACGAACAGATCCAACCCCGGGACGTCGACCGGGAAATACGACAGGCCCGCGACGTCCTCGCCGAGGCCGTCGGTGAACCGATCACCGTGTATTGCTCGGCCGGCGACAACAGCAACATGTCCGATCACGTCCTCGATGCCTGCCGGGCCTGCGGCTACCTCGGTGCGATGAGCCTCACCGACGCCCTGAACCGCCCGGACGATGAAAACCTGCTGTGGATGAACCGCACGTTCCTGCATGATCAGGCTTACGGTCCCTTCTTTTCGGAATTCGATCCGTTCCGCAACATCGCCCATGCCCGCCACGACCGCGGCTGGCTCATCGACTATCTCCACTGCCCGTTGGAAGTGCCCGTGCATCGCAACAAGGACTGCTCAGCCGACCAGCTTCAGCGGCGAATTGAAACCATCGTCAGCGAAGGCGGTGAAGATCTCTGGTTGGCCCGCGTTGAAGACGCGATGGACTACCGATACGTGCGCCGTCATGCACGCATCGAATCCGTCGACGGCGGTTGGCGCGTCTCCACCGAAGCTCTACCCGAGGGCGTGCGGCGGCGAAGCGTGACGTTGCGTCTGCCCGACAATGTCCAAACAGTCACCGTCGACGCAGAATCAGTCAAGATCAATCGCGGATTGATCGACGTCGATCTCAACCAGCCGCGCGTGATCAAACCGGAGCCCCGCCGATGATGCTCGAGATGACCGGCCAATGGTATCGGTGGATCCCATCCACCGACTCGCGTTTCGTAACCGAACCGATCGCGCTGGATCCCGCCAGGACCGCGATCATCGGCATGCACTGTTGGAACATCGGCTGCCCCGACGGCCCGCCCGTTGATCCCAACTTCGCCGTCGGCATGGTCTATGAATTCACCGCTCAGGCGTGCGCGAAGATCATGACCGATCGCATCGTCCCGGCGTTCGATGCGGCCCGACAGGTCGGGATGACGGTTTGTCACGTGGAGCCGACGATCATCGCCCGCAAGCATCCCGAAGCATGCGAAGATGAAGACCCCCCCGACCCACCGCCGTCCCACACCCCGCCCCCCGTCGTGCCCGGTCACAGCGAGGCCATGCGCGATCGGGCACACGGTAAATACCTCGAGGGATCGCCCTACACCCAAATGGATCGCGCCGCGATCGTCGCCCCGCAGCCCGGCGACGTCTATTGCCATCAGACCGGACAACTCGATCGGGCCCTGCGACGGCGCGGCATCGAGAATCTCATCTACACCGGTTTCGCGACCGACATGTGCGTGCTCCGCGCGCCCGGTGGCATCGAACCAATGATCGAATTCGGGTACCGCCTCTTCATCATGCGCGACGCGACCCTCGGCGTGGAGTATCCCGACACGTTCGATCAGAGAACGATCACCGAATCGGCACTGCGGTACTTCGAATCCCACTTCGGCGACTCCGTGATGTTCGACGACTTCATCGCCGCCTGCCGACGCATCGGGGCAAACAGCTGATCGCCGCGCAGCGCCGCTGCAGCGCCGGCGCGGTAGCATGGGTCGTCCGCGCGTGATCCGGTCCACGAGCGGGCGGGCTGATGAAATCCACACTTGAGCCGGCAAGACACAGTCTGCGATGCGCTACGACAAAAAGAACATCAAACACATTCGCAACGTCGACCATCCCGAATCGCTGTCCGTGTCAGCCGATGGCAGAACCGTCTACACCGCGGGCACCGGATGTCAGGTCTATCGCATCGATCTGGCCAACGAGCAGGCCACACAGTTCGCGACCACCGAGGGCCGATGCCTCGGTCAGGCGATCGATGCCGATGAAAACCTCTACATCGCCCACTGCGCCGGCGAGGGCGTCCTGAAAATCACGACTGACGGGATCGTCAGCGAGTACGCACGCGGGCCGGGCGGCCGAGCGATGTCATGCGCCAACTACCCCGCCTTCGACAAGGGCGGCAACATGTACCTATCCGAAAGCGGCGACTGGTCCGGCGCCATCAACGGATACCTGCTCAAGATCGCGCCCGGCGGCGGCAACGCGGAACTGTGGTATCCGCACGCCGTGGACACACCCAACGCCATCGCCCTCGACGCCGAAGAGACCTTCCTCTACTTCGTCGAGACCTTCGGCAATGCCGTCGCACGCATCGCGATCAACCCCGACGGTTCGGCCGGCGATCTGCAGCGCGTCGTCCACATGCCGCGACACATCCCCGACGGCATCGCGTTCGACACCGACGGCCGATTGTGGATCGCCTGCCATCGCCCCGATGCGATCTACACCTTTGATCTGCAATCACGCCGGCTCGAGCTGTTCTGCGAAGACTGGGAGGGCGAGCAGCTGCGCGGCCCGACGGACGTCATCTTTGCCGGCCCCAGCCGCGACGTCCTGCTCGCCGCGTCCCTCGACAATCTCGTCATCCATCGTTTCGACGGCGTCGCCGCCCGCGGCCTCAAATTGAACTACCCCAAATTGCCCGCCTGAGTCCCCACCGCACCCCCAAGATATCGCACATCCCGCCGGGAGATCATCAATATACTGGTGCTCAGAGGTCTCTTTGCGCCCATACAATTGCCGCGCGATCAGATCGCGCACCGCACGAGCGTCCCTGGCCATATTACAGTTATCGGCAACACGTTACGAAGAATCCCCAATCCCCTCCAAACGCAATTAAATCTTGTCGCCGCACCACCATCCGGATATTATAATGTCTATATGACGATAAATTAGTATCGGCTGTCGTCCAGGGCTTGGCATCCCAAGAGGGCGTTGCATCTTGGCACATCAAATCAGTGCGTTGGATCGACAGAAACGATGACGGCGGCGGGGACCAAGGCTCGACCCTTTGCGGACGCGCCAGCCGGGACGCGTCCAGACGGTGGATCGACATGTGAGGAGAAGCAGTTGTGAGGCGTGAGGCGAGTCCGGCTTTTCGTGACCATTGTAATCCTGATTCTGATTCTCGTCGGAGTCGGTCTGTACGTGTGGGTCCGCCGGACCCCCGAGACAACCCCCGCGATCCGGGGCGAGGCCGTCGCACGTCGGTTGGGCTGCTTCGGCTGCCACGGCCCGCAGGGACAGGGCGGCGTGAGCGACCCCACATCACCCGGAGGCGCCATCGTCGACTGGCATTACGCCACGACCAAGATGTTCATCTCGAGCGAACAGGACATCCGCGAGTGGATCCTCTACGGCAAACCCACCAACGCCACCGCCCGGCTCGCCATCGACGATCACGCCACCCTCGTGCCCATGCCCGCTTACCAGGGCCTCCTGTCCGACCGTGAACTCGACGATCTCGTGGCGTATTTCCTGGCCGTCTCCGGCTGGCGCGATGAGATTCCCGATGACGCCTACGAAGGCCGCAAGATTGCCCAACGCCTTGGCTGCTTCGGCTGTCATGGACCATCAGGCATGGGCGGCGTGCCGAACCCGCGCAGTTTCAAGGGCCACATCCCGCCGTGGGACGGCAAGGAATTCGACGAGCTCGTCCAGGATGACGACGAGCTGCGCGAATGGATTCTTGAAGGCAAGACCGAAAGGCTCTGGAACAACCCCGCCGCCCGCTTCTTCCTCGAGCGCCAATCCACACCCATGCCCGCCTACCACGATCACCTCTCCGATGCCGAGTTGGAGCTGCTTGTCAAATACATCAACTGGCTTCGTGAAGATCGCACGGAGCCGGACTCCAGGCGCGCGGCGCCGGAGACCGTGATCGGGACGATCCCTGTGAGGAGCCGCTGAGATGTCACGCCGTGACGTGATCGGATGGATGGTAATCGTCGGTGTCCTGCTGCTGACCGCGGTATGGGCTGGGGTCGCGCTGCGCCAGGATTCCGGCCAGGCAAACGCCTCAACATCCGCCGTCGACAATCGCACCGCCGACGCCGCCTCCGCGCCGCCCTACGTCCCCATCTATGCTCGCCCCGCCCGCCAGATCACCGACGAACCGATCTACCGCTCGCCGACCTACATCTGCCTCTCGCCCGACGCCAGGCGGGCTTACGTCCTCAATCAATCCGCCGACTCAATCTCCGTGCTGGACGTCGCGGCCAGAACCGTCATCAGCGAAATCAACGTCGGCTGGCGACCCACCCACGCGGCCGTGGCGCCCGACGGACGTCGGCTGTATGTCTCCTGCAGCTACGACTACACAATCGATGTCGTGGACCTTGAACGTCAGCAGGTCGTCCAGCGGATCAAGACCGGATTCGAGCCGATGGGCGTCGCTCTGTCCGCCGACGGCCAACGCATCTCCGTCGCCAACGCTCTGGCCAACACCGTCTCCGTCTTTTCAACCGCGACCGGCGATCCGCTGTCCGAAACCCCCGCCGGCCGGATGCCCCGGTACGTCGCCGAGACGCCCGACGGCACACGACTCGTCGCCGCCAACGCACACTCGCGCGACGTGACCATTATCGATCCCGCGCAGGGCCGCGTCATCGAAACCCGCAGCGTCGATCGCGGCGCTCAGATGCGAGACGTGATCTGCTCCAATAACAGCCGCTGGGCCATCATGACCACCTTGGTCGGCCACGACGAAATGATCACCATGCAGATGGAGCGCGGGTGGATCAACTCCAACGGCCTGATCGTCATGGACCTGCACGAGCCCGGCCACGTCGTGACACTGCTGCTCGACCGCGTCCTGACCGGCGCGACCAACCCCTGGGCGCTGACGATGGGATCCGACGAGCGACGGCTTTACGTCTCGCTCGCCGGAATCCACCAGGTCGCCATCGTCGATGTGCCGCTGATGATGGATCTCGTCGCCCGTACCACCCCCGAGCAACGGCAGCGCCTGTCGCAGGACGTCGAGATCCTCGAACGCCTCAAGATCGCCCGCCGCGTCGACGCCGGAGGCATCGGTCCGCGCGGCCTCGCCCTGTGTGAACCTGCCGGAGAACTGCTCGTCGCCAATTACTTCAGTGATTCGGTGGCCGTGCTCGACGCCGAGTCCGGAAGCGTCAAGACCGTCATTCCCCTGGGCCCCAAGCAGCCGATGACGCTGTGGCGCGAGGGCGAAATGCGCTTCAACGACGGACGCATCTGCTTTGAAAACTGGTATAGCTGTTCCAGTTGCCATCAGGAAGACAGCACGATGGATTCGCTGAACTGGGATCTCGTCAACGATGGGATCGGCAATCCCAAGAACGTCAAGTCCATGCACAATGGCATCTTCACGCCGCCGGCCATGTGGTCCGGCGTCCACGCCAACCAGAATGTCGGCGTGATGGCCGGACAGCGCTTCCTCGGATTCCTGCCCGATGACGACGTCCAAAAGGCGCTGATGGAGTTCATCGGTAAGCCCAAGCGAGCGCCAAACCCCTATCGCAACGCCGATCCCGCCACGCTCGAACGCGGCAAACGCATCTTCTATCGCGCCCGATGCGACATCTGTCATATCCCAACCGCTTTCACCGACCAGCTCAAGCACGACATCGGTCTGACCGGATACACCAGCGAAGTCGACTTCCGCTCGCGCTTCGATACCCCGTCACTGATTGAATGCTATCGAACCGGCCCGTACCTGCACGATGGACGCGCTCAAACGCTTCGCGACATCTTCACCGATCACAATCCGCGCAATATGCACGGCCTGACCAACGGCCTGTCCGAATCGCAACTGCATGATCTGATCGCGTACCTCAGGAGTCTTTAATGCGCCCCACGCGCCTTCATCTGCATAGGCCGGCACTGCTGTGGACGCTGATCCTCTGGGTCTTCGCGATCGCGGCTGTGGCGCAGGTCGGCTTCCCCGGCAGCAATGAAGCGGCGCGGCTTGATCCGAACGATGCCGTCGGCAACGCCAACGCCCCGTCACCGTTCGGCATTCTCACCAGCGAACGATGGGCCTACGGCGCAACCTATACCCGACAGAATCTGACCCCCGTCGCCAATCCCCATCCGGCGCCCGAACCCAACCCGCGCCGGGATCACCCCTTCGATGTCACGATCAACCCGCAGGGCACCAAGGTCTATGTCGCCCTCCAGGGATCGGAACTGCACCCGGGCAATGAAGTGTCGGTTTACGACGTGGTCAGCGATCGTGTCGTCGAACGCATCCTGCTCAAACCCAATAGCGAAACCGGACCCGCCGGGCTCAGTCCCTATCGACTGCAGATGCATCCCGCCGGCCGCTACCTGTGGGTCACCAATCGCTTCTCCAACTTCATCAGCGTGATCGACACGCACATCGACGCCGTCATCAGCGAGATCCCCACCGACTTCTACTGTCAGGGCATCACGTTCGCCAAAGACGGACGCACCGCGTACGTCAGCAATCGTTATCTCGACCAGGTGTTCATCATCGACATCGACATCGATGCCGCGCAGTTCAGCGCCGCCATGCGCGTCCTCGGCGGGGTCGATGACAAAGCGTTCTTCGGTGACGGTGTGGATGGGGGCATCCATCGCGTCCTGATCAACAGTTGTGGCGCCGGCGCGTGTCATGACAATCAGCGCGGTGGGCTGGTCACCAGCGACGATGCCATGGCCAGCTTCCGTTCCGTGCTCGACCACATCACGCCCGGGGACGCCAAGAACAGCCGCCTGCTCCGCTCAACCATACGCACCCGTTACGGCGGATATGCCGACATCACCCCCAAGTATCAGAGCCACAACTACGGCACCGTCGTCTTCCAAAGACCCGATGACGACCCCGACTACCAGAAGATCGCCAATTGGATCAACGCCGGCGGCCCGGGGCCCGGCATCCCCGTCGGCAACTTGCGCAGCAAGCCCAAGCTCAGCGCCCTGTCCACCGACGGACGCTACCTCTTCGTCGGCAACACCGGCACGCAGGACGTGTCCATCATCGATCTGCAACTCGGCAAAGAGATCGGCGGCATCTACATCCAGAACGTCGTCAACGATATCCACATCTATCACGCGCCCCAAACCGATCGTGACTATCTGTTGATCACCACCGAGGGCATCGGCTTCGGTACCGTCAAGGAGCGCGTACCCTACACCGGTGAATCTTGGGATCGATCGAACGTCGGCGCGCAATACTCGCTGTGGCGGGATACCAACACGATGCAGCGCCTGCCGCGCGACCAGCAGACCGTGCTTGGCCCGTTCGATGCCGTCGACGGCACGTTCGAGATCAAGTTCCGGGATATCCAAAACGACCTGCTGTTCATCGACGTCGGTGCATTGGATATGCCTAGGCAGGTCGAGGATCGCGGCCTCGAATACTTGCTCGTCGCCAATCGCTACGAGGCCCATCGCGCGTGGGTGCGCTACACGTCCGATACCGCCGAGGCCACCTACGGCGACATCAAAGGCGAGTTCCCCCCCGATCTCCAACGCGTCGTGGGCGCCTTCCCCGAAAAGATGGTGATTGTCGGCGATCGCATGTTCGTCACCATGCAATGCAGCAATCAGGTACAGGAATGGCGGATTAACCCAACCGCGCGCGAGCCCAGCGATTTCCTTATGCCCGTCGCCGTCTATGAGACAGGCTTCCAGCCCATCGGCATCGCCGCCGGCCCGCCGCGCACACCCGCCCAGGACATGCTCTTTGTCGCCAACTTCCTCAGTGGGTCGATCTCGGTGATCGATACCACGACCAACACCTCCCGTCAGGTCATCGTCGATCCATCCGTCGAGCAACTGCCCGTCCCCGCGACCAACGCCGAGCGCGGGGAAATCCTCGCCCACACCGCCCTATTCTCCTCAGACCAGGACACCTCCTGTTTCCACTGCCACTACCTCGACATGTCCGACGGCCGGCCGTGGGGCGTCAGCCAGGTGCTCGGCCAGGAGTTCCTTGACCTCGAGACCGAGCAAGGCCACCTGACCATCGGCGGAACGATGAGCGTCCCCCAGATGCGCGGCCTGTTCGCGATTCAGCCCTTCTTCTTTGAAGGCGTCATCTCCGGTTACGAGCCCCGCTCCATGATCATGGAACACTGCCCGTCCGACGATTTCGCCGCCCCCAATCCCCACGGTGACTTCACCCACATCGGCGCGCAGTACGTCGTCGAGGGCATCGACGATCTGCAGTCAAAAATGGAAACCGAGGTCCAATACGACTCGTCAAATGAAGAGCGGCGAGACGAGATGTTCCGCCAGATGTCCATGCGCCTGTTCGGCAAGGCGTTCAAACTAAGGGACTTCCAGCGGCTCGTTGGTGAGTGGCAGATGCATGAACCGCGCCTGCTGCCCAATCCGTTCGACCCCGCCAGCGTGTCCGTCGCACGCGGCAAACTCCTGTTCGAAGACCCCCAGGTCGGCTGCGTGTCCTGTCATCCGCCCCCGCACTTCGCCAAGAAAGACTTCCCCGACGTCAAGAACCAGGCGATCCCCGCCCAGGTGATGTTCACCGTGCGCGACGGCGCGTTCACGCTCATGAGCAAGAACCGCGAGGATTACATCAACGATGTCCGACGCGACCTCGAGCCGTGGGATGTCGGCCGCGCCGAAGAGCAGCAGGGCAAATTCACCGTCTTCCCGCTGCGTGGAATCTGGGATCGCCCCCCGACCTTCCTCCACAGCGGCATGGCCCGCAACATCAGGGAGATCCTCTGCATGCCCGGGCATCCGGCCCTGAGGCATTTCAAGTATGAACCCCTGATCGGCGGAGTCCCCGAGCGCCCGGGCCGTAGCGAAGTCGGCTTCAACATGACGATGGTCGCGCCAACCCGCGAACCCAAGAAGGTGCAGTTGCACCTCCAGTCCGGCGCTCGCATCGGCTTCGACACTCATGGTGGAACCGCGCAGCTCCGACGCCAACAGGTCGATGACTTGGTCAATTTCCTCAACTCGATTGAATGATGATGAAACGGCAAAGACGACTAACAATGCTGCTGACCGCGGGGTGCCTCGGCGTCGCCGCTGCGACCGTCTGGCTCACCCATCGCAGTAGTGCCGACGAGCCGGGGATCACCAGTGATCCCGCGGCCGACGCGCGCACCATCATCCACGCCAAAGACGGTTCCGAAATGATCGTGATCCCCGCCACGCAGTTCGTGCGCGGCACCAACGAATCTCACCCCGACTTACCCGACAAGCCCTTGGGCGACAAGCCGTTGCGCCCCTACGAGGTACTGCTGACCCGGGCCGACGCCGCATGGCGGCATGCCGACGAGCGACCCCAACGCACCGTCAGTCTGTCGTCCTTCGCGATCGACAAGTACGAAGTCACCAACGCCCAGTATCGCCGCTTCCTCGATGACGTCGCCGCCAACGGAGACGAACGTTACCGCCATCCCGATCAGCCCAGCGACAAGGATCACACCCCTCGCTACTGGCGCCAGTACAACCCCTTGCTCGCCCACGCCAATTACCGCCGCATCGTGCCGTTCCACCAATACACCTTCAGCGATGACGACAAACCCGTCGTCGGCGTCGACTGGTTCGATGCCTACGCCTATGCCAAATGGGCCGGCAAACGACTCCCCACCGAAGCCGAGTGGGAACTCGCCGCCCGCGGAACCGATGGTCGTCGCTGGCCCTGGGGCAACGATTGGCAGTGGGGACTGTGCAACACCGGCGGCGAGAAGAAGGGACTGGACGTCAGCGCGACGGGCCGAGAAAAAGACGGCTACATTTACGCCGCGCCCGTGGGATCCTATCCCGCCGGCAACAGCCCCTTCGGGTGCGCCGACATGGCCGGCAACGTCTCAGAATGGTGCGCCGACTGGTATCAAAATGATTACTACCAACGCGCGCCGCAGCACGATCCCCCCGGACCGGCCACCGGCGACGCCCGCGTCATCCGCGGCGGCAGTTCGCAGCGCGCCGCCAACAGCGTCCGCTGCGCCAAACGTGCGTTCTATGAACCGGAATTCAGAAACTTCACCCTCGGCTTCCGTTGTGCGAAGGACCAGTAGGCCATGTATTTTGCGATCTTCTCAATCTTGATCGCGGTCACACCGCCGCCGCCCGCGACGGCCGGTCCGCCCGATGGCATGGTCCTCGTGCCCGGCGCCACGTTCACCATGGGCCTCGACGACGGCAATTTCGATGAGCGGCCGGCCCATCAGGTACACATCTCTGCCTTCTACATGGATCGCCACGAGGTGACCAACGCACAGTTCGCCCACTTCGTGCGCCAAAGCAACAGCCACGACACCATCGAAGGCGCGTGGTTCCGTTTCTGCGTCGAGGGCGCCGTCGACCTGATCGCTCACTACGAAGCCCGCCACGGCACAACGTTCAACGCGTTCTCCGTGACAGAAACCGATGACCTGCAACAGCAACGGCTCCGCCGCGTCGATGCCGCCCGTTGGAACGCAGCCATCAAAGCGTTGCGCCACATGGTCGACGAACGCGAGCCGCTCGCCAACGAAACCCGGATCACTGAGATTGCTTCAACCGATGCCGTGCGGAATCTCATCAAAACCCAGGCAGAAATGCCGGTTCGCAACGTCACGTGGCACGATGCCGCCGCCTACGCGCGCTGGGCCGGCAAGCGGCTGCCCACCGAAGCCGAATGGGAACTCGCCGCCCGCGGCGCCGATCAGCGCCTGTACCCCTGGGGCAACAACTGGATGCCCGAGCGTTGCCGTGCGAGCGTCGATCCCCCGCAGTCCACGATCTTTGATCCCTACGCCCCCCCATCGCCCACGACCCAAAGCGGACCCGTGCCCGTCGGCAGCTATCCCGACGGCGCCAGCCCGTTTGGCTGTCTCGATATGGCCGGAAACGTCTGGGAATGGACCGCGGACTGGTACGGAGAACGGTACTACACTCAAGTAGACGATGCCCGCGATCCCCTCGGACCCAAAGGCCTCAAGGACGGGCGATTGCCCGACCCCTATTCTGAAGATGCGCTGCTGAGCAAGGCCGAGCAGGGACGCTCAAACAATACAAGAAAAGTGATTCGCGGCGGCGGCTGGTCTGGGCCTTCGAACCTGTCGCCCTTCAACATGCGAACCACACGGAGACTGTGGAGCAACCCCAATTATTGGCACGCGGATGTCGGATTCCGATGCGCCAGGGATATTAAGAGGAGATTGCAGGATGCTGAACCGAGCAATCCACGCAAAGACGAATAGTGCCATGTCCGTGCGCACTTTGGCAAGAAACTCGTTCACCGACTGCTGCATCACCGGCACGATCGAACGCTATATCTCGACATCGCAGCCGATCGAGGCGATGTACGCCGATGCTGCGCGCATTCTCGCCGAGCATTCCATCCAGCCGATTCAGGAGAAGATCTACGCGCATCGTCGAGTCAGAGAACACGCGCTCGACGTGCGCAAAAAGGCCTTCCTTGCCAACGGCCTCGACCCGGCGTTGCCCGTCACCTTTGTCGACGGCAAACCCCTGGTCGACCAGCCGATCGCCGGACTGCAGATCTGGGGCATCGTCCCCCACGATCCGATCGCCTCCGATGTCGCCACCGTCGAATGTGGCAACGGCTGGACCGGACGCATGTGGACCGTCAACGGATCACGCATGCTCTACCTCCCCGCCCTTGCCGGCACGCGCAAAGACGGCCAGGTCGCCCTGAGCACCACCGAACAGGCCCAGCGCATGTTCGACAACGCCAACCAGGCCCTCGAGAGCCTCGGATTCTCCTATCAGCAGGTCGTTCGCACCTGGATCTATCTCGCCCGGATTCTCGATTGGTACGGCGAGTTCAACCGCGTGCGCACGCTCCACCACGCCAACGTCGGCATCGGCCGGGATCTGGAATCCTCAACCTTCCCCGCCAGCACCGGCATCCAGGGACGATCGCTCGATTATGAATGCTTCATGGACGTGCTCGCCGTCGATCCCGCCCCGGCCACCTCCGTCGCCGTCGACTCCATACGCAACAGTTCACATCAGGGCCAGGCCTTCGCGTACGGCTCGGCGTTTTCGCGCGGCGTGACGCTTGCCCTCGAGGAACGAAAGACCGTCTTCATCTCCGGCACCGCCAGCATCGATGCCGAAGGACGCACCATGCATCTGGACGACCCCGGATGCCAATGCCTCGAAACCTTGCAGGCCGTCGCCGCCGTCCTCGAGGATCAGGGCGGCAGCTTGGAGGACATCTGCACCGCCGCGATATTCTTCAAGGACCAGGAAACCTACCAGGCCTACCAGCGGCTTGTCCGCCAGCTCTGCCTGCCGCAGTTCCCCACCATCTGCGTGCGCGCCGATGTGTGTCGACCTGAACTGCTCTGTGAGATCGAGCCCGTGGCATTCATCTGATCCCGGCCGCTGCAATTCTTCCCCCGAGGCGGCCGGACGTTGATCGCACGCCCACGCAAAGATGGCGCGCGTCTCCGGTGGCATCGCACCCGGTCCCGCTGACGGACCAGCGTCAACCGCGCACCTGCAACCCCTCCCGTCAATTCAGCAGGCTCATCAAATATCCCGGCGGCGCGCTCACCGACGCGCCGCTGCAGCGCCCGGCTGAACCCGCCGTGCCCGCTTGTCCCCGATCTGAATCGTGTAGTCGTTGCCGGGCTTCAGCCCGGTGAACTGCTGCGTGTCGCCGTTCGGCCAGAACACCGTCAGGTTCGCCGCCTTCGCATCACCCACGCCGAAATGCTGCGTCTTCGGATGCGTCGACAGATACCCCGACCCGCCCTGAATCTCGCGCGTCACCTGCAGCCCGTCCGCACCGGTCAGGATCAGACGGGCGCCGATCGCGTCGCGATTCACCTTCCGGCGCGGATCGCCGACCAGACGCACCGTCAGCCAGCCGTTGCCGTGTGCTTCGCTGTTGTTACGCAACACCAGCGCCGGGGCATGGAAGTTGTTCACCGCGACGTCCAGATCGCCGTCATGATCGAAGTCGAGATACACAGCACTCCGCGAGTTCGCTCGAATGCCCGCGCCGCTTTCCGCCGTACGATTGATCAGCTTGCCGCCCTGATTGACAAAGAACACGTTCATCTCGCGATCGTGCGAGATGTAATGATGGATCGGCTTGTCACCGGCCCGGGCGATCGTCTGAAGCGTCGTGAAATACACGTTGTATTCGTTCGAGCCGTTCAGCACGTACAGGTCATCATCACCGTCGTTATCAAAATCCATGAACTCGGCGTCCCAGCCCCAGCCGATCGACATCGTGCCGCGCTCAATGTTGTCACCCGGCTTGTAGCCCTGCAACTGTCCATTGCTCGATTGCGACATGTAAAGCATGCTCGCCTCTTTCACGATCATCCGCCCCAGCGCCTTGTAATTCAGGCTCATCGGCGTGTTGACGTGCGGCAACGCATACTTGCTGTCCTTGATGAACGTCGCGATGTTCGAGATGTAGATCTCGGGGAACCCGTCGCGGTTCAGGTCGGATATCCCCACGTTCATCGAGTGATAAGCGAGATCCACCCCGTATCGGGTCGCGTAATTCTCGAATGTCCCATCGCCCATGTTCCGCAGGAACGAATTGCACCCGAAGTCGTTCGCGACGACCAGATCCTGTCGCCCGTCCCGATCGAAATCGACGTGCGACACCGCCTGCGTCCACCCCGTTTCCGCCGTGCCGCTTCCCTCGGTCACGTCCTCGAATCGCATCCCGCCGACGTTGCGGAACAACCGATTCGCCAGCGCGTTGGTGTTGTTCCGCACCAGCGTCGGCGTCGCCCCCGTCAGGTACGACCCGAAATAGCCAATGTAAACATCCAGCCGCCCATCGTTGTCAAAATCAAACGCCGTGGCCGGCCCGCCGATCATGTCCGCTCCGCCCAGCCCGCACGATTCGGTCACGTCCTCGAACCGCGCGCCGCCCGTCCCGCGAAACAGACGATGGTTGTCATTGGTCAGGCTCACCAGCACGTCCTGAATGCCATCGTTGTCAAAGTCCGCGATGATCGGCTGACGTGCCTCGCTGATCTCGTCCGAGGGGTTCGTCAGATTCAACCCCGATGCCGCCGTGGCATCGGTGAACCGGCCGCTGCCGTCGTTCAGCATCAGCGCCGCCCCGGCGCCGCCGACCAGCAGCAGGTCCATGTCGCCGTCGTTATCGATATCCTCAGACGCGATGCCGCTGCCGCTGAACGTCGGCAGCCCGCCCTTGTCGATCTTCGACGCGTCGCCCGTCCACTTCCGCCGGAAATCATTGAGCCAGTTGCTCGACCGATGCTCGTACGCCACGCCCGATGCCGCCGTCACATCGGTGAAATACACGTCGCCGGTGACCGGCACTTCCGCCGGCGTCGAGACGATCTTCGTGTCCGCCGGCGGCGGTGGCGGCGCCGCATGATCCGACATCGATCGCCGCTTGATCTCCGCCACCGCGAGTTCCAGGTGATGCGGTTCCAGTTGCCCCGAATCCTGACGCTCCCGCGCGATCTCACCGGCGATCCGAGGCAGTAACACCCCGTACTGACTGATGCCCTCGGCAACGATCTCCGCCGCGAACGGATCCAGATGCTGCTTCACATCGGGCATCCCCGCCAGCGCCGCCCGGATCCACATCCAGTGGAAACCGAAGTCGCGCAACGAATCACAGTCGTACGCCTCCAGCTTGATCCGTTCCCCTTCGCCCAGACGCGTGAACACATGGATGTCTTCAAAGTCATCCGTCCACTGCGGCAGCAGCGCCTCCAACGCCTCCTCGGCATCGCCGGGGTTGATCAGCGGACGCCCCGCCTTCTCGGCGCGGGCCGCGGCGTCGGAAATCAGATCGCGCGAAAATGCCGTCACCGCACTGTCATACACCCCCATCACCCGCTGCTGGCCCCGGGCCAGAGGCGGCATCGGGTACCGCGCATAAAACTTCCCCATATTCCGGATCATCAACACCGTGCGCTTCCGAGGCGTGATGTCGTTGTATTTCTCGTACGATTCCAGCTTCTTCTTGATGATCTGCTGCACGATATCGGCCGCGCTGGCGCGCAATTCGGCGCTCGCCGGCTGCGTCCGCTTGGCTTCGGGAGCCTCGTCGTCGAACGACAGGTCCGCCGGCACCGCGCGACGCCATGCCGCATCCATCGCTGCCCCGGTGATCTGTGGCGCGCTGTCCGCCCGCGCCTGCCTGTCGGCCTCGATCAATACACTCAACGTCACCGTATCCAGCATTTCACGCAGGGCGTCCACCCCGCTGCTCTCGAGCGTCAGCGGGACCTCCCCGCCGTACACGAAAAAATCCTGCTGCACGCTCAACACCGCGCGCAGCGCATACGCGATCGACCCATACTGCTCAGCCCGCACCGGCGAGACCTTCACGCCCAACCCCGTGCCGAACGTGACCAACTGCTCGGTCGTCTCCAGTTCCGTCGCCGTGAACACCCGATCGATCAGTGGCTGGACGTGCATCGCCGTCACGAACGGCTGGCCCGCGTCCACCGCACGCCGCGACGCCGCGATCCACAGTTTCTGCACCAGCTCTTTCTGGAGGTCGAATCGCACCTCGCGCGACTCGATCGACAGGTTCGTCCCGCAGACGAAACTCTCGAAACGCGACGCCGTCGAGTGGCACTTCGCGTCTCGGTTCGATTCCAGATCGTACAACGCCCGCAGAATCGAGTCCGGCTCGGAATCAAGCTCAAATTCAGTCGTGACCGTACCCGTGCCCACGCGCTCCTGCGCCTGCGCCGCGACCCCCGTCACGATCAGCGCCGTGGTGATCCCCAATACCCACGCGCCAAGACTCGCCTTGCCGGTGCCTGATGGATGCCGAAACATGATGTCCTCCAGTCCCATAAATGGGCAATGCTCGGTTCAAGTGCGCCCGGCAGATCGCCGGACCGTCACGTGCCTGTCCCTGTTCAAAATAACCTCACCTGCCGGGCAGGGAATTGAGGTCAAATAACTCAATCAAAAGATGATCGGCAGGATCACACCCGCCGTTGAACGTCTCCGAATCCTGATCGGCGCCGCCCGATCGACCGCCGGCCGCCAAGCCCCAACGCTCGGCTCGGCCGTCACCGCGCGATCCGATCTCGCGACCACTTGCCGCAGGTCTCCATCTCCGTTTGAATTCACACACAAACCAGAGATCAGTATCGACATATCTGCAATCACAGTCAACCGTTAGAGCGCCCCATCCCAGAAAATAAAGACGCCCGCGCCGTCGTGACGCGATGCTCATCCCTAATCACATAATAGAGTTATAGGCGCGCGCCCGCGCCAAAGCGCCGCCGCGACCGCCCAAAAAGCCGCCGCCGGCTCATTCAATCTGCTCATCCGGCTTCGGATCAAATCGCATCGCGTTCTCGATCCACACGATCGAGAGTTTGACGATCCCGGCGTGTCGGTGGTCATCGGCACCCCACAGATCATTTAACGGAATTCCGTTGGGCATGGGCGGCGGGCGATGCTATGCGAAATTCCGCACCGTAGGGCGTGGTCGGTTCACTATTCTGCCTTTGCCGCCATCAGCTCCGCCCGCTGCGCGATCAGCCGGTCGCACCAGGCGACCATGTCGGCGGTGATGCCCATGTTGTCGGGGCCGTGCCGCTCAAGCAACTGACTCGTTGCTTTTAGTAGGCAAAACCGTTCAGATGCAAGCCACTCTTGGCACGCGTCCGATCCGAGCAGCCATTGTTCACGGATGGGTTCGTCTCGCCACTGCCACAGCAGACGGGCAATCTCGTCAACGTTATTCGAGACCCAGCTGAGCTGTTCGTGGCATTCATACAGACAACCGGCCAACAGGAGAGGTACCCACGATCGTCCCTGAGGGAATGCGCTCAACCATGCTTCCAGCCGCCGATTGACGTATTGCGCCTTGTCGATAGCGTCCATTCTCGAGTCCATTCGACAAAAAGCAACGTAGTATTGGAAGCAATAGAGAGCTACATCGCGCAATGGCAAATGTTGCATGTGGTGCCGAATGTCTAATGTGACAGAGGTATCACGAGGTTGCAGTGACCACATCGCACTCACGATCAGATGTTCGCGAATGTCCTCGCCGAAGTCGTTGATGTCCCCCGGAGCCAGTATATTCCGCTCGAAGAGCCTTTCTACCGCGATGTTGCTGTCAGCTGCCGCAAGCCCTCGAAGACGGAAGGTAGACACCTTAATGTCGTCGCGGAACGCGAAGCTTGGGGCAGGGGGCGTCGCGCAGCAAGCTGACGAATGTGACGTATGAGCCCCCAGATGTGAGCTGGCAATCACGCGCACCGCCAGCGCTCGCTGCATTTCATGTTCAAGGCGGTCTCCCTGGTCGTGGAGCAGCGAAAGTGCAAGGAGCGCCGCGTCGTGACTGCCTTCGTCGGTGAGATCACGGATGAACTCTTCCAATTCGCGCGAGGTCGTCATCCCCGCCCAGAAAAAGAGGACGGCCGTCCAGGGATCTTCCGCCCAATGGCGCCACAGTTCCCTGCGGTCCAGGCGACGATTATCCCGGAGCCGTGTTCCGCCGTCACAAATGAGATCGGCGACGAGGAACTCGCCGATGGTCTTGTGGGTGAACGACCATGTTCCGGGGCCCTGGAGCAACCCGGTTCGCTCGCACAGGGCGTCGAGAAGCCGATCGACGTCCTCGTGATACCGGTACCGAGCCAGCGCGTCGGTGACGAGCTGGCGCATGGTGTCGTCGTTGACCTGGTTGACTTGTTGGAGATGGAAATGCAGGCCGATGTGGGCGAGCACGCGGCGTTTTTCCCGGTCGGAGAGACTGGTGGCGCGGGCGTCGATGCCGAGGCCCTGGTCGCGAAGCCCGAGCATGGCGGCGATGTAACGTTCGTACAGATCGACGCGTCCGCTTGGAAGCTGGCGGTCGCGATGGTGGACGAACAGGAGCGTGCCCAGCATGAGGGGGGTATTGGCGAGGGTGCTTAGGCTGGGATCACTGGAGAAGGTACGTGCGAGCGAGGCGGCGTCGATCTCGCGCTCCGCCGGCGAAAGCTCGCCTTCGGGCAGGTAGCGGTGCCATCTGGTGATGAACTCAACGATCCGCGGTTCGTCGAAGGGCAACAGGTCCCATTGTTGCCACGGTTTTTTGAGCTTCTCCAGGTGCCCGCTCTGCAGGGGACGTGAGGTGACCAGCACGGCGGTCTTGTGAGCGACGGCGGTGAGGTCCTTGATCCATTTCTCGACGGCGTCGCGGCGGGCTTCGGGTACTTCGTCGAAGCCGTCGAGGATCACGACCAGGCGACCGGTCGCGTGCCAATCCCGGAGCACCTTGTCGGTCAACGCGTCGCGCAGATGTGTCCCGGCCTGGCTGCGCAGGAGATCCAGGAGGGAGTGCCGCTCTATATCGGTGGTTTCGCGCAGGCGCAGGACCAGCGTGAGCCGGCTTGGGTCGGCCTGAAGGAGTCGGCTCTGGAGCCAGAGACACCAGGTCGTTTTTCCGACGCCAGCGCCGCCATGGACGATAGCGCGCACGCCCGGAGCCGCGAGCGCCTGGACGATGGCCTCCTCCTGGCCCAGGGCCTCGGCATTGTCGTGGCGCTGGCGCAACGGAGGGATGACGAAATGGTCGCCCAGAGAACCGTACAGGGCACGCTCGGCGCGGAGAGGCGCGAGGTCGAGTCGGAGCAGAAGATTGTTGAGGAGAGTCTGGGCGAACTCGCGCAGCAATGTTTGGGCTTCACGCCCGGCCTCGTCGGTCAACGCGCCGACGACGGCTCCGGGCAGGTCTGTGACCTTGGCACTCATCTGACTGATCTCGTCGGCCAGGTCGCTTAGGCGTTTGAATTCTTCGCGGTACTCTTCGGCCTGCCACTGGCCCAGGGCGATGCGTGACCCGGCCAGGAAATGAGCGATTTGTGGGAAGAGCACCGAATAGAACTGGTCAAGTTGCTCTTCGCGGATTTCCTGGGGCAGTTGGCCTTCGGGGTGGCATTGTTTGAAGATTCGGGCGCCATCGAGGTCGCCGGCGAAGAAACGTTGTGGATCGTCGGCAAGAGGTTGCAGTTTCGCGCAGATGACCGCGATGAGGACTTCCTTGCGAGCTTCCGTCACCTTCTCAGCGTGCAGGTACTGTTCGGATTGTCCGACGATGCGATCCACCGCGTCTTCGACCATCCGTGCCATGCGGCGCTCTATCTTGACGTCGTCGATCGTCCGGCCCAACGATCGGCTTGCCACCGAAATCACGAGCTTCGTGATCATGCTCGCAGCGAATGCAAAGAAGGTCATATTGCAGCTCCCGGCGTGCATCCCACGCACAGGTCAAGAGGACGGGCACTCCGTATTATAGGGCATCTGTCATTTACGCCACGGCGGTGATCCACAGTGGCGGACGGGTGACGGCAGGAGTCAGGGCGCGGCTCAGCCCCGTCAACGCCTGCGCCGGCATCAGGATGATCGGTCGAAGATGGCCGATGACGCCGGGGACACCCACGAGGGCCGAGGTCGCGACGCGCACCACGCGATCGATGCCAAGACGTTCACACAGCGCTCCCACAACCTGTTCAACATGCTCACCGGCTGACTCAAGACCCACGCGGCCGGCGCGGGATCGGCCGGACTGACCGCCACCGGGATCGGATCGGTATGCGCCACGACCGTTTCTACGATGACCGTCTCATCTGATTCGATCGCCGCGACCGGTGCGACCTCTTGTCGCGGTGAGTCAACGACCTTGTCTGCAATCGCCGCCGCGCGTGTGGGTTCAGGCGTCATGACCGCGATGTCAGGTGGTACTGCCTGCGGTGGCCGGCCGGCCAGAATTGCGGTTACCACCGGAATCACCACCAGCGCCACCAGCGCCGCACAGGCCGTGACGTGCCGCAGGTTGGCGGTTCGCCGACGCAGCAGGCGCAGCACCACCGCGAGCGTCGCGGCAATGGCGACGCCCTGCCACAGCGCGTGAATCAGCGCCCAACCCAACCGATGGGCGGCCGGCTCCGACGCCAGCTCGATCAGCGTGGCCACGGTCACTCCTCCTCGAGTTCGCCAAGAAGCTTCTCGATCTGAGCCAACTGCTTGGGACTGATGTCGCGCGACTCAAGCACCTGCATCACCAGCTTCTGCGCCGACCCGCCGAACACCTTGTCCACCAGATGCTCGGCCAACTGCTTGCGCATGCGGCTGGGCGACTGGGCCGATCGATAAACCTGCGGCCGCCGCGATTCATCTTTCGCCAGGAGCCGCTTGTCCGTCATCACCTGCATCTGTTTGAGCGTCGTCGTGTAGCCGGTCGGCCGTGTCTCGTTCAGGATCCGGTTGACCTGACGCACAGTGCACGGCCCGTGTTCCCACAACACGCGCAGGATCGTCAGTTCCCCATCGGTGGGTCTTTTCGCGGAACGACGGGCCATCGGCGTGGCTCCTGTTCAATAGGCTCACCTGGGAAGCGTCCATGCCCAGGCCGCATGACACACCCCGTTCATTCACGACAGTTATCGTCATTCTACATTTGACGACAACTGTCGTCAAGTCCTCGCCCACGATTTTTCTGTCGGTCGAACGACCGAGCGATGGGAAGCCACCGAATGAAGGGCTGGATATACTGTGCCGCCCGCGGCGCGACCGGACGCGCTGCCTCGGGGCCACCCGCACCAAAGCAGATAAGGCCACCAAACATGAGGACCGACATGACCTCCCGCGAACGGATCCTCTCCACCGTGTGCGGCCGGGACACCGATCACGTCCCCCTGCACATCGATGTCCATCCCAGTTACCTGTCCTACGACCCCACCGTCGCTCACTGGGACGACCAGTTCCAGCGCACCGACGACCTGCTGACGCTCGGCACCGATCCGATGATCGAGGTGTGGCTGCCCGATCCCGTCGCCCATCCCGATGTCAAGATCACCACGTGGCGCGAGGACAACACCCCGGACGGCGTGCCGCGCCTTGGCAAAGCCTACGAAACACCAAAAGGAACGCTGCGCCAGGTCATCCGCGAAACTGACGATCTGTACCAGTGGCACCGGATCAACCGGAACACGCGCGGGCCGCTGGCCGACCTGATCGACGGCGTGGGACTGCTTGAAGATGTCAACCCGTCACGCAGTTGCGCGTTTCTGATCAACGGGCCCGAAGACCTCGACGCGATGGAATACCTGTTCAATCCGCCTCAGGGCGACGCCCTGTCGCGCTGGCGCCGGGATGCCGATTACGCCGCGCAACAGGCCCGCGAGCGCGGCGTCTGCCTCCTCGCGCGCCGCCTCTACGCCGGCGCCGCGCTGCTGTGGCTCACCGATGCGACCGAATCGATCTGCACCTTCGACGAACATCCGCAGTACGTCCAGCGGTTCCTTGACATCATCGAGCAGTGGCAGATGAAAATGCTCGCCATGGCGCTCGACGTGGGCGTCGATCTCGTCACGCGCTTCGGCTACTACGACACGCCTGATTTCTGGGGCGTGGAACACTTCGATCGGTTCCTCAAGCCGCTGATCGACCGGGAGGCCCACGCTTGCGAGCAGGCCGGCGCTTACCTCATGCAACAGCAAAGCAAAGGCGTGACCCAGCAGCGCGATGTCTTCCGCGAGATGAACGTCCACGTCCTGCGCGATCTCGACCCGGTGCAGGGCGAGGAGGACATGGCTCTGCTCAAACGTGAACTGGGCGACACCAAAACCCTGATGGGCGGCATCAATTGCGACATGCTGCTGGCCAACGCCGATCGCGAGCAGGTCACACAGCTTGTCGCCGAGACCCTCGACCTGATGTCGCCCGGCGGCCGATTCATCATGCACCTCGTGCCCGGTGTCTACGCCGGCGTCCCATGGCAGAAGGTCCTGCAACTGATCGATGACTGGAAGCACCACGCGTGACCCGTCACACGACGCCATCCGCGCCGCTCAATATGCAGCCGGCGCGCTGACCGTGCATCGGTACCACCTAAAACAACGCGGGGAGCCGCTTGCGCGAACTCCCCACGCTTTCGGGGGCAAATTGTTGAACTGCATCAGCGCTCACGTCGCGCGTCGATGTCGTCTCGTTCCAATCACGCCACGCAGCGCCAGACCCACCGGCAGCGCTGCCGGCGCAGGCACCAACACCATGCGCACACTGCTTTGGGCCGGCGTCCAGCTCTGCCCCCCGTCAAGGGACAACTCGGTGAAGACATCAAAGAAGCTGTCGATGTGATACAGCCCGCCGCCGATGTCGGTCACGCTCACCCGTCCTGTCGAATCCATGCCCGGATGCTCCCTGATCTGCATCCCGGGGATATCCCCCGTCAGCGACATGCTCAGGATTTCCGTGTCCCAACTTCCGGTCGTGTCTGTGCCCTTGCCGAGCACGTCCATCACCATGAGCCCGGTGAGTGTGACCGGGACCGGAGCGGCGCCGCCCGACCCACCGGCCTGATACATTGCGGTCATCGCGGCGCTGACGGTATTGCGTTCGGTGTCCACGTTGACGACCAGCCGGTTCAGATCATCGAACGTGTCAACGAACACGTCGAAAAAGTTGTCTGCGGGGAAGGCTAAAGACCCCTGCCCTTGAATCAACGCTTGCCTTGGGTAGCCCACGGCGTTGACACTGGGGATGTTCTGTGCAGATACCGGCGCGACCGCCAACGACATGGTCATCCCACATGCGGCCACCAATACAACCACCCGATTCAATCTCGTACGAGTCATGATCTGTGTCCTCTCCATTCAATTCTGCCATATGTCCTGAGCCTGGGACCATCCCAAGCAGATCAGCACTCACGTCGCGCGTCTTCGGCGCAGTAACCCCAGCCCCCGGCCAGCACACCGGCTGCACCGAATGCCGAAGGTGCGGGAACGAGTTCCAGATGCAGTGCGTTGTCGCTGGGGACCCACGGCCCGCCGTCGATGCTGATCTCGGTATACACGTCGAAGAAGCTGTCGATCTGAAACTGTCCGTTGCCCAGATCAGTCACCGTCGTTTGACCGGTTGACGCGCGGTTCGGGTCCTCACGGATCACAACCTGCTGTCCGCCGACATCGCCGGTGAGACTCATCGATAGAATCTCGGTATCCCAACTTTCGCCACTGCCCGTGGCGCCACTTGAGTTGAGTATGTCGACGAACAATCCGATCGAATCCGGGAATGTAGCCTGCGGACCCACGAGGCCGGGCAGGTCAATCTCGACAAATACATCGAAAAAGCTGTCGACCTGATAATTTCCCGGAGGCAGACTCGCCAACGACAGTGGGCTGAGCGAGAGTCCGGCGACGAGTCGCATCTCGTACTCGGCCTGCAAGCTCAGTCCATCGGTGTGTGGGGCCGTATTAAGGGATACATACTGCCCAACGGGTGGGGGAAACGCATCCGTCGGACTCACGACGCCCGTGGCCCCCACATCACTGCCCAGCCACAGGCTGATCACCAACGGGGCAGCCGTCGTACGCCAGATGGAAGTGCAGTTGATCATCAGTCTCCAGTCTCCTTCCGCCATGTCCCTTGTCCTGGAGCCGGCCCGATGCCGAGAAACGTCCCATCGAATCAGACGCGATGGACCGGCGACACAAAAACGTAGATAAGAACGTCTCCCGCGTCAGCCGCGCCGCATCCGCCGTCTCACGCCCATGAATCCCATCAACCCCACACCGGCTATCCCCGCGCCGGGCGCCGGTACGCTCTGGGCGACGCCCAGACTCGACGGGCCGATGAAGTAGTCCGATGCCTGGTCGCCCGGCATTCCAAGTCCGAGTTGGATCGTTTCACCGGGACCGAGTCCGGAAACGTCGACGAAATCATTGTCGATCCATATCCCCGCAGTCGCCGCGACGACGTCGCCGGCTCCGTCGGCGCCCCAGGCGATGTAGTCCTCGAGCGCCGAGGCGGACCCGATGCTGCTCGTGCGGTAAAGCGCCAGTTCGCCGCTCGGCGCCGACAGGAACCCGGCGGGCAATTCCAGAACGAGGATCTCGCCGGGACCAATCGATGAAAAGGATGAAGCGGTCGAAAGCGCCGGGTTGATCGTGCTGATGCCGGTCACCAACCCGCAGGATGGCGACGTGGCCCCATTGCACCACCAGTATCCCGATGCATCGACCGGGGCCGGTCCGCTGTTCACGATCTCGACCTCATCAAGAGTGTCGTATCCCACCTCGGAGATCAACAGATGGTTGGCCTGACCCTGTGCAACTCCGCCCATGCCCAAGGCGACGATCCCGGCCGCAATCGACACGACTCTCGCGCCTGACCCATGAATCTTCATGCGAATCATCTCCTGCCTCACGGTGTTGTCGTGGAAACGTGACCCCTTGTCCGTGGAAGTCAACCTGTCCCCGACACGCTCATATGCATTCTACCAGGAAATATGATCGGGACCCAAGAAATTTGGATCGAGATATGATCTTACCCGCACCGCCGCCGCCTGGGACCATCCTGTTAAGCTGGGTAATCAACTTGATCGTGTCGGCGGTATTCCCTGCCTTGAGTCGCTCATAGGACGCGAACCGCGACGCGCCGCGTCTCATGCCGATCATCGCAGGCAGCGCCGGAAACGCACCGCCTGCTGCGTCAGGTCCGTCGTCACAGGGCGATCATCGCTAGCAGCGCCGGAAACGCACCGCCTGCTGCGTCAGCTCCGTTGTCACAGGACGATCGCCGGACACGCCGGCCGCGCATGAAAGACCCCGACGCGCGTCGGGGTCTGCTTCCTTCGCCTCTTATCCTACGGGCTCACGCCACGATCCGTCGCCGGGAGAGTCCCGCGAACACACACAGCGCGATGCCCGCGACACCCGCCGAGGGAATCGGGATCATCTGCGCCGCTACCCATGTGTTCACATCGACCACGGCCGGCTCGCCCACCTGCTGCGACAGCCACGGATCCACCCATGACGACGTGTACGTGATCAGCAGCCAGTCCGCCGGAATGGCGCCCGGCACGCTCACCAGATGCGTCTGACCCGCGTTCAACAAGAAGTCCGGCTCCAACTGCAGGAACGCTTTCGGCAGCGGCGGGAAGTTCACCGCGTCCAGATCCGACAGCGCCGGCTCGGTGTTCGTCTTGTAAAACGCCACGTTGGTAAACGTGATCGGGCCGGTGATGAACACGTCGTCCGCTCGGAACTCCCAGTTGACCGAACCGGGCTTGTACTTGAAGCCGGCGGGACCGGGCACGGAAAGCTCCGGCGTGCTCGTGCCGCCGGTCGACGGCAACACCACGTCCGTCAACGTCGAATTCTTGACGCGGACCGCCGCATCCGTGAAGCCCAGCGTGTCCATCTTGAACTCGGCGCCGATGTGATGGCGGCCGTTAAGCTGGGCCCCCGGGTTCACCGCCCAGTCGATGGTCATCGTGTCATCAGGATGGCCGTGCGTAATCGAACTCGAGGCCGAGCCGAAGCCATTGTTGGCCGTGCTCACCGTCCCGTCCTCAAACCATCCGGTTGTCGCCAGTTCAATGTGTGCGTCCTTGTACGCCAGGCTCTGTGTCGTGCCGCTGTTGGACATCGTGTACGTGCCCACGTCCCAATTCATCTTGACGGTCACGATCTTCGCCTCGGCCGCCGGCGACCAAAGCAGCAGCGACAACCCCGCCACCACCAGTGAACCGATGAATCGACGATACATGAGGATTCTCCTAACAATGCGCGCCGTCACGGCGCAAGGTCGTGTCAAGTCGCGTTCAAACGGCCGCGTGTCGAGCCCGCACAGGTCCGATCGAATGTCTATCCGCGGACGCGCCGCCGCCTAACCAATCCGATCCCGCCGAGCATCGCCAGCCCCATCGGCGCCGCCGAGGGAAGCGGGATGCATTCGGCTTCAAAGTCGATGCCGGTGATCAGCGCCTCGCCGCCAATCGAAGATTGCGGATCGATGCCCACCTCGATCTCGATGCTTACCCAGCGCGGCTGGATGTCCCATACCTCGTCGACGTCCAGAAGAAAGCTTTCGATGCCGTCGGGCAGGAAGAATCCGGGGCTTTCCCCCGGAAGGATCAAGTCGGGACGATTCTGAAAGTCGCCCGGCGCGTTGGCC
>NYZD01000098.1 GCA_002685935.1 Planctomycetaceae bacterium
CCGTGATCAGCACCGCCCGCCGGCGGAGATTCCGCCCGTCGTACGTCCCCCTCCCCCGCACCAGATTCGAAATCAATCCCTCCACGTTCGCCCGCCATACCGCGCTCGCCTCCTGAGTGTCCGCTTCACCCTCTCTCAGATGCGACTTCAGCGTCGCCAGCGCCTGCTCAGTAAACGCGAACTCCTCACGCAAACTTGGCTCAGCGTCCGCCAAAGACTCCACGCTCTGAACCGTGCTCGGCAAATGCAGCAGGCGCTCGCGCATCTCATCCAGGAAACTCACATTCGGCCGATAGATCGCCGGCGTCCGGCTCTCCGCATCCTCACGCGCCTGTTCCGTCCGCATCGGACTCACCGATTCAAACGCCGACCGCGACACCACCGGACGATCCACCAACTGCTGGACCCGATAGTCCGGCTCCATCCGACCCTCACGCACGATCAGACCCCCAAGCACCACGAACACCAACCCGTACAGCGCCCCCCACATCACGTCACGCCGGCTCACCCACGCCCGAAACGCCGACGCCCGACGCGGAATGTTCTTCCGCACCTCACGCCGACGCGCACTTTGTGGTTTCATCACCGCCATCACGCGACCCTATCTCTCAATCCACATCAACGCCGCCACAAAACATTATCGACCACAACACCCCCGCACTGTCAAACACACGTCCATCCCACACTACGTTTCATGCCCGTACGCCTCAACGATCCGTTGCACCAGCGTGTGCCTCACAATATCGGTCTTCTCCAACGTCACGCACGACACCCCCGGCACGCGATGCAAACGTCGCACCGCGTCCACCAACCCCGACGCCTCCCCGTCCGGCAAATCCGTCTGCGACGTATCACCCGTGACGATCATCTTCCCGCCGTGCCCCAGCCGCGTCAGGAACATCAGCATCTGGCCCGCCGTCGTGTTCTGCGCCTCATCCAGAATGATCACCGCATCGTTCAGCGTCCGCCCCCGCATGAACGCCAGCGGGACCACCTCAATCATGTCCACGCTCATGAACTTCTGAACCTGCTCGAAATCCATCATGTCATGCAGCGCATCCAGCAGCGGACGCAGATAAGGATTCACCTTGTCGATCATGTCGCCCGGCAGGAAACCAAGCTTCTCCCCCGCCTCCACCGCCGGCCGCGCCAGCACCAGCCGCCGCGCCTCGCCCTCCTTCAACATCGCCACCGCCACCGCCACCGCAAGATAGGTCTTCCCCGTCCCCGCCGGCCCCGTGCAGAACACCAGATCGTTGTTCACGATCGCTTGCATATACCGCCGCTGACCCTCCGTCATCGGTTGAATCCGACGATCCGTCCGATACACGTTCAGCATATCGTTCTGCTTCAAGCCCCCCACGTCGCGCCCGTTCGCGATCCCCGTCGACGCCCGATGCACATACTCCAGCACATCCTGACGCGACAGCGGCTTGTGCCGACGCACCGCCTCCGTCAGATCGCTCAGCACCTCCGCCGCCCGATTCACCGACGCCCCGTCCCCGCTCAAACGCACCACCGAATCGCCCGCATGGATCGAAACCCCCAGCGTCTCACGCAGGAGTTTGATGTTCCGCTCCGCCGGACCCAGCAACGCCACCCGGTCCACGTTCTCAGGCAAATCAATCGTCAGTTCCATATAGGTCGCCGCCAATCCATCATCCCCGGCTCGACCCTACGCAGGCCGATTCACCACACCGCCCTTGCTACCTTCGTTGATTCGGGCATTATATGGGACCAATGCAGCACACGCCCCCAATCCAATCCGCCGCTCCCGCCCCTGCGATCGCCCTCCTCGGCATCGTGGCCGTTCTATCTACTTGTATGCTAATCGCTTGCACTGGTTCCGGAGGACAGGGGGACCGAGGCTCGCGGGGCGGGGACGCCATCCCCGACCCGGCCACCGCCCCCCTGACCGACACCGGCCACCAGAACATCCCCGGCCTGGACGTCGACACCCTCGAAGATCTCCTGCCCCGCCTCTACGCCCGCTTCGGCTGGGGCCCTCTCCGCACCCAAAACCAGATCACCGCCCTCCACGCCCAGGCCCTCACCGCCGACGACCGCACCGTCCAGATCCGCGCCCAGGACCAAGGCCCCGCCGGCACCGCCGTCCAAATCAAAATAGGCCACTTCAGCGACCCCACCCTCGAACAACAATTCCTCGACGCCCTCAAGACCGAACTCACCAAAGCCGTCGCCGACGCCAAGTAACACCGCCACCGCCGCCACCGCGCAGCGTCACCCCATGCCAGATCATCGCTTGCGGCGCACCGTGCGCGACGTGTCTTGCCAAAACCCACAACACGGAGGGCTCGCCATGGACCTCTACGTCGCGTCCAACGGCAACGACGACTGGACCGGCCGCCGCGCCACGCCCAAGCCGGACCGCACCGACGGTTCCCTCGCCACCCTCGCCGCCGCCCGCGACGCCGTGCGCCGCATGCATACCGACGGCTTCATCCAAAGGGCGCACGTCCCACCCACCCCCGGCGGGCTTCGCGAGCCCGTCACCGTCCACGTCCGTCGCGGCCTGCACCGGTTGGTTCAGCCCCTCGTCTTCACCCCGGCCGACAACTGGCCCATCACCTTCACGCCCTATCGAGATGAAAAGCCAGTCATCAGCGGCGGCGTGCCCATCACCGGTTGGCGTAAGGCCCGTGTCAACAACCGTAGCGCCTGGGTCGTCGACCTGCCCGACGTCGCATCCGGCAGATGGCATTTCCGTCAGCTCTTCGTCAACGGCCGCCGCGCCCCGCGCCCGCGCCTGCCTCACGACGGGCTATACCGAATGCGCAGCGCCCCCGACATGCCGCTTCCCGCCAAATGGGGCCCCGGCGGCTACACAAAGTTCACCTGCCGACCCGGCGACGTCCAACCCTTCACCAACCTCAGCGACATCGACGTCGTCTACCTGCACTTCTGGATCGAAGAACGCTCGCCCATCGAATCGTTCGACCAGGCACACAATCTCGTGCGCATGTCGCGCCCCAGCCGAGCGCCCCTCGTCGGCACGTTCGGCAATCAACTCGCCGACTACTACCTCGACAATGTCTTTGAAGCACTCCGCAAGCCCGGGCAATGGTATCTCGATCGCCCCACGGGTCGGCTTTTCTATTTGCCACGTCGTAACGAAACTCCCGCCAACACCCAGATCATCGCCCCCAAGCTCCTCCAACTCGTCGGCTGCATCGGCGACTGTGCGTCCAACGCCTACGTCGAACACATCCGCTTCGAACGTCTCACCTTCGCCCACACCGACTGGCGTCACCCGTCACACGATGGCGCCACCGTCCTCGGCCAGGCCGACGCCGCCGCATCCCAGGCCGCCTGCGACGTGCCCGGCGCCATCACCTTCCAGTCAGCCCGCCATTGCAGCCTCGTCGACTGCACCATCGAGCACGCCGGCTGGTACGGCGTGGAAATCGGCGATGCCTGCCGCAACATCCACATCGTCGGCAACACCATCCGCGACATCGGTGCCGGTGGCGTCAAAATCAACGGCGCCGCCGCACGCGAACCCGATGTCACCCACCGACGCACCGGCGACCACGTCATCTCCGACAACCATATCCACGCCGCCGGTCGCGTCTTCCACTCCGCCGTCGGCGTCCTGTCCATGAACGCCTTCGGCATGCGTATCGCCCACAACCACATCCACGACCTGTATTACACCGGTGTGTCCTGCGGCTGGGAGTGGGGCTACCAGGAATCCGTCAGCCGTGACAACCTCATCGAGTTCAACCACATCCACGACATCGGACAGGGACTGCTCTCCGATATGGGCGGCATCTACACCCTCGGCCCGCAACCCGGCACCGTGCTCCGCAACAATTGGATCCACGATATTCGCAGCGCCCACTACGGCGGATGGTGCATCTACCCCGACGAAGGATCCAGCCACCTGCTGATCACCCACAACCTCTGCCATGATGCCGACCGCCAGGCCTTTCATCAGCACTACGGCCGCGAGAACGTCATCGTCAACAACATCTGGGCGTTCGGCGCCGAGGCCGTCGCCACCTACTCGCGCGGCGAACCGCACGTCGGCTTCACCATGCTGCGCAACATCTTCATCACCGACGCCAAACCCATGTACGCCGCCGGCTACGGACAGCGCCTCGCCGATCGACGCTTCCGCATGGAATCCAACCTCTACTTCGACGTCTCCGGCAAACGACCAACCTTCACCGACCGCAACAAGAAGAAATGCACCTGGCAACAGTGGCGCGCGCTGGGATACGATCGCGCTTCCATCGTCGCCGACCCCAAATGCCGCAACATCAGCCGGCGTAACTTCACCCTTGCCAAAGATTCACCCGCCCACGCGATCGGCTTTGAACCCATCGACCTAACCAACGTCGGCCCGCGATCCAGATCGAAACGCGACTGACCGCGACGCACCGCGCCTGCCCACGAATCGCCTGTCGCACGATGTGATCGCCCATCGCCCCGCACCTCTTCCCCCCGACTATAATCCCCACCCATGAAAGCCGTCATCCTCTCCATCGGCGACGAACTCGCCCTCGGACAAACCGTCGACACCAACGCCGCCTACCTCTCAGCACAACTCGCGCAGCTCGGCATCACCATCGCCTACCACCTCACCGTCCCCGACGTCCGCCACGACGTCCACCGCGCCTTCGCCGAAGCCGCCGACCGCGCCGACCTGATCATCGCCACCGGCGGACTCGGCCCCACCGACGATGATCTCACCCGCGACGGACTCGCCGACGCCCTCAACACCACCCTCGCCCTCGACGCAGACGCCCTCGCCGAGATCGACCGCTTCTTCGCCGAACGCGACCGCACCATGATCGAACGCAACAAAGTCCAGGCCATGTGCCCCGTCGGCGCCGACCTCATCCCCAACAACCGCGGGACCGCACCCGGCATCCACGCCATGCTCAAGGGCGCCGAAATCTGGGTCATGCCCGGCGTCCCCCGCGAGATGGTCGGCATGTTCGACGATCACATCAAACCCACCCTCGTCGGCGAAGTCGCCCACGTCATCCTCACCCGGAAAATCAATACCTTCGGCATGGGGGAATCCGACCTCGCCCACGAACTTGGAGACCTCGCCGCTCGCGATCGCAACCCCCTCGTCGGCACCACCGTCGCCCAAGGCGTCGTCTCCGTCCGCATCCGTTCCGAATTCCCCACCCAAGCCCAGGCCCAGCAAGAACTCGACGCCACCACCCAGCAGCTCGAATCCCTCCTCGGCGATCTTGTCTTCGGCCGCGAAACCGACACCCTCGCCGACGCCGTCGCCGCACAACTCACTTCCCTCAACCAATCCGTCGCCACCGCCGAAAGCTGCACCGGTGGCCTCGTCGCTAAACAACTCACCGACATCGACGGCGCATCCAACTACTTCCGCGCCGGTTGGGTCACCTACGCCAACGAATCCAAGACCCACCAGCTCGACGTCCCCGCCGAACTCATCACCCAACACGGCGCCGTCAGCGAACAAGTCGCCCAATCCATGGCCCGGCACGCCCAACAGAAATCAAACGCCGATTACGCCCTCGCCCTCACCGGTATCGCCGGGCCAACCGGAGCCACCACCGACAAACCCGTCGGCCTCGTCTTCATCGCCCTCGCCCAACGCGACCTCGACACCGCCGTCTCCCGCCACGTCTTCCCCGGCGACCGCGCCGTCGTCCGCCAACGCGCCGCCAACACCGCCCTCAACCTCCTGCGACTCCGCACCCGACGCCCCGCCTGATCACCCAAACAAAAAGCGCCGCGCAAACGCGACCCTTCCGCAAGACCGCATCGTCATCCCGCACCACTACGAACACCCCGCCGCACACGTCGGCCCCGCCCCCTCCTGCTGCCCCATCGATGCCACCAGCGCCCGCACCCGATTCTCATCCATGTCCCCGTCCGCCGAGAATCCAAACCAGTGCGACAAGTCCTGACGGTGCGAAGCCAACTGTTCCACCGCCATCCGCACCAGCGGACGCATCACCGGATTCGCCAGCCGATACGCCCATCGTCGATGTCGCTTCAACGCCCACAAACACATCACGTACGCCGCCGTACCCCGATACACCCCCCGGTTGTCGCCGATCACCACCAGTTCATCATCCTTGAACGATCCCACCAGCTCCGGCCACAGCCGACCCAACAGCGGCGACTGACGCGCCACAAATAGCAGGTTCACATGCTTCGGCTGAAACTCCGGCCACCCCCGCACCCGCTGGCAGAATCCGCAATACCCATCGTAAATCACATACAGCGATTCCATCACGACCTCCTCTCAAGCGCCCGCGCCCGTCGGCTCGACCGGGGGATCAGCCTTCGCATCCAACGCCTCCACGTATTGCGTCGGCTTCACCGGCGGCGGCGCGACGTCCGGCCCCAACTCCTCGTGCGCCCGCCGATACATCCGATGGAACACATACAGATTCGTGAAGTGCATCGCCCCCAGCGCCGACGGCCGCAAGGAACTGATCGCGGTGACCGATGGCTACCGTGAGAGTGAACAGTCGTGGACAGGGATGCTGCTGGAGCTGAAGCAGCGCG
>NYZD01000099.1 GCA_002685935.1 Planctomycetaceae bacterium
GGGTGCGTTGCAATACACCCAAAGTACGCCGCCTTTTTCATGACTTCATCCACAACATTCGGTTATATCTCTCAAGATTATCAGTCTGGTGGTGTTGATTGTGCTGGTGTTGACGGCGGTGTGCATGAACCAGGAGTCGATTCCGGTCTGGCTTTTCTTCGGCAAACCCAAGATATCGCTTTCATTGCTGATCATCGTGACGCTATTAATTGGTTTTGCCATTAATTGGTTTTGCCATCGGTTTGCTGGTCGACAGTCGGGGGCCGCGTCGCAAGAAGAAGGACGCGGCGTGAGGGTCGAGGGGGGGCATTTCACGCGGTCGGGCTTTGTGGTTGTCGTAGGCGGGTGTAAAACGGTTGGGTGTTTGATTGAGGAAAAGCGTTGAGCAAACGTCAGCCGGCCAAATCAGGCGGGAAAGGCAAGCGTGCGACGGGGTCGCGCGGGGATGCGGCGACGGTTGATGGCGGCGCGAGCGCGGCACCGGTGTCGGCGGCGGCGTCGGTTTCGTTGGGCGAAGTGTCGAGGGGGACGATGCGGATCGAACTGGTCGCGGCGGTGGTGACGGCGGCGGTGTGTCTGGTGACGGTGTGGGCGGTGCCGCGTCCGATCGGCGATCTATATAAGAGTGTGGCGGGCGGGCAGGACGTTTTGAACGGCACACTGGGCGGGCAGGACGACTGGTCGGTGTTGACGGACAAGACGTTTGAGGTGCTCGATGGGAACGGGCGGGCGATTTCCCGTGTGGGCCGATTCCTCGCGGCCGGGACGGTGGTCGACAGCGGCGGCAGGAAGGTGAGGGTCGAACAGGACATGGTTGAGGTGGACGTATCGGGGGCAGGGGGATGGATCCCGCTGGACTCGGTGGAGGTGCGCGTTAATGCATCGCCGAGGGAGCGGGTCTGGATCAACCAGAATTGGGGGACGGACCTGACGTACTACTACGTTTACAACTATCTGGGGGGCGAAGGGATGCTGGCGCTGAAGGCACTGCTGTTGTTGGTGGCGTTTGCGGCGTTGATCGGTTGCATGGTGCGTCGTGAGGTGATCTGGCCGATCGCGGTGGTGATGAGCGCGGGGGTGCTGATCGCGGCGCGGGGGTACATCGATCAGCGCCCGAACCTGACGACGCTGGCGTTGTCGGCGGTGATGTTGCTACTGATTCATCTGTCACGTCGACGGATGGGTTGGATCTGGGTGGCGGCGGGATTGACGGTGGTGTGGAGCAACATGCACGGGGGTTTCATATTCGGGATCGGGATGATCGGGCTTTGGACGCTGTGTCGGGGGATCACGGCGGTGCGGTCGTCGGGCATTCGGGAGGCGGTGCGGCGGCTGTGGCCGATGGGTGCGGCGGTTTCGGCGGCCATTTTGTTATGTCTGGTGGTCACGCCATTCGGCTACCGGAATCTGACGTTTCCGTTCGCCATTCAGGATGCCGTGTGGCGGACGGTGCATGAATGGCGGCCACTGATCCGGATGGTTGAAGAGACGGCCGGGGGATCACGCCTGATCTTCCCGAGGCTCTACAGCACGAGTGGGTTTGGGTCGGCGGAAGAGTTTCTGGTGGTCCTGGGGATTCTGGTGGGGTTGCTGGTGGCACGGCCCATCGCGAGAACGGTCCAGCGGTTGTACGTCGAGGCGAGTGGGCGAGGCGGATCGAGGCGCGGCAACCGCGGCGGCGTTCAGGACGAGACGGCGTCGGCGATTGTGCTGTTTGAATATGTGTTGACGGCGGTGGTGATCCTGATGGCGTTGAGTTCGCGGCGGTTTGTGCCGCTGGCGATGATTCAGTTCGCGCCGGTGCTGGCGCGGCACGTGCAGTGGGCATTGCAGGCGAAGCGCCTGCCGTGGCCGACGGTGGGGTTCTGCGCGGTGATCGTTGTGCCGGTAGCGCTGTATGCCGCTGAGCTGAAGGCGTTTTACAAGCCGGCGCACTTTACGAATCCGCCGGAAGCGGTGTTCGATCGGATGGTGGGGCTGAGTGCCCAACCGGCGGACGCGGCGACGTTCCTGAACGCGAACGGGATCAGCGGTCCGATGTTGCACGAATGGCGATGGGAGGGTTATCTGCGGATGCGCTGCCCGCAGATTCAGGTGTTCCTTGGGGGTCGGGCGCACATGATCTATTCGGCGAACGAGAACCATCTGTACCAGTTGGTCCGCAATCATGGGCTGGCTGAGCCGCTGGGGCAACTGGATGTGCACATGGTGCTGCTGCCGTACGGCAGCGGATTCACGCGATTGTGGAGCAACCTGAGCGGGCAGTGGGTACCGATCTACTGCGATCGCAAGAACATTCTGATCGTGAACGGCGCGGACTCGGCGATGCGATCGCTGATCGAGCTGGCGGCGAGTGGCGGACTGATGTACCCAAGCGAACACATCGAAGCACTGAGCTATGCGGCGACGATGCAGGCGTTGGGTCCCAGGAACGCGGGCCAGGAGCTGATCGCGGCGATCAAGCGGGCCAATGAATTGGCGATCACATGGCAGGGGTACCGCCTCCTGATCGGGATATTGGATCAGTATGAGTTTGAAGCGGCGGAGTGCGTGAAGATTCTGAGCGCAGAGTACGCCCGACTGGCGGAGATCGGCGCGGACGTGCCGATGGGTCAAGAGGTGGTGTCCAGTCAGCGGATTATCGCTCTGACGTTGGCGCGGCATCACATCACGCTCGGCCATCGGGAGGAGAAACGGGTCTGGGAAGCACGGGCCAAGGCGCATTTAGCGGATCAGACGGCCCGAACGGCGGCGGCGCGGCCTTAGGCGCGCGGGTGGTCGGTCAGGGCGTCTGGAGGATCGGGGCTGATTGGGCTCGTCCTTGCATCGCGGTGCGGGGTCGGTTCCAATCAGGTTGCGCCGGATCGGCGTCAGCAGGAACACGACGCATTGGATGAACAACTCAGCATCGTGCTGCCGGCTCACAACGAACAGGAAGTTCTGGCCGAGACGTATCGCCGGCTGACGGCGACGTGCGCGTCTTTGGCGGAGCGGGGCCTGGATTACGAGTTGGTGTTTGTGAACGACGGCAGCACGGATCACACGGGGGCGAAGCTGGACGAACTGGTGGCGGCGGATCATCACGTGCGGGTGGCGCATCTGACGCGGAACTTCGGGCATCAAGCGGCGGTAACGGCGGGGCTGAGCCTGGCGCGGGGTGACGTGGTGGTGATCATGGACGCGGATCTGCAGGATCCGCCGGAGGTGCTTCCTGATTTGCTGGATAAGTGGCGTGAAGATTACCAGGTGGTCTACGCGGTGCGCCAGGCGCGGAAGGAATGGTTCGGCAAACGGCTGGCGTATTGGGTGTTCTACCGGCTGTACGCGGCGATCGGCGAGTTGGACATGCCGCTGGACAGCGGGGATTTTTGTCTGCTGGATCGGTCGGCGGCGGATCTGCTGAACGGGCTGCCGGAGCGGCAGCGGTTCGTGCGGGGATTGCGGACGTGGATCGGTCTGAACCAGACGGGGGTGGAGTACGAACGATCGGCGCGACAGGCGGGTCAGCCGAGTTACTCGTTCCGGTCTCTGGTGAGGCTGGCGATGGACGGGTTGGTGAGCTTCAGCACGATGCCGCTGCGGGTGGTGACGCGGCTGGGGTTGATCGGGGTGTTGGCGTCGGCGGGGCTGGGGTTATACGTGGTTGGGGTGACGATTTACGAGAAGGTGAAAGGTGACGACACGACGCCGCGCGGGTGGGCGTTCACGGCGTGTCTGGTGCTGCTGCTGTCGTCGGTGCAACTGCTTTCGCTGGGGGTGATCGGCGAGTATCTATCGCGGATCTTTCTGGAGGTGAAGGGTCGGCCGACGTTTTTGATCGGTCGGGTGACGGAGCGATCGGCGGATGAGGGGTCGGGCGAGGGTGCGTAGGGCGGGGGATCCGGGGGATCAGCGGTTGAAATCGAGGTTGGGTTTCTTCCTGTTGTTGTCATCGCCGGATTTGCCCTCGAGGTATCCCGCTCTCTCCATGTCCTCAATTTGTTGGGCGGTGAGCTGTTGCTCTTTGGTCAGGACGTTGATGTTGAGACGATCGTCATCGAGGATCGCTTGCAGTCGGCCGATCTGTTGATTGGCCAGGGCCTGGGATTTGGGATCGCCTCGAAGGTTGTTGGTTTCGTTGGGGTCGGCGTTGGTATCGTAGAATTCGAAGCGCTTGATATTGGGCGCGGCGATCACCTTGGTGCCATCGGTATGCAATGAGTAGACGTCGCCGATGAGACCTCTGACCTGCGAGACGATGGGTCGTCCGGTGCCGAGCGGTTTCATGAGGTCACTGCCGCGCAATAGGGGATTGGGATCGAGCTCCAGGAGACTGAAGATGGTGGGGAGGATGTCGATGTGCTGGGCGCGGTCGTCGCGTCGGCCGGATAACTGGTCGCCATACTTGACGATGAGGGGCACGTGAATGAGGGATTTGTAGAGGTTCCATCCGTGGGCGAAGTACCAGTTCTGCTCGCCCATTCCCTCGCCGTGGTCGGAGGTGAGGATGATCAGTGCGTTGTCGTAGTAGCCGTGGTCCTTGAGGGCCTGGATGAGTCGGGCGAAATGTCCGTCGAGGTAGCGGATCTCGCCGTCGTACTGGGCGACATAGTGGTGATAGTCGCGATGGTGATCGAGTTGCTGGTAATTGGGGATGCCGTTTCCGCCGCCGACGTTGCCGGTGAGCTCGAGGCGTCGGGGCGTGACGCCGGGGCGCTTCATCATGTCGCCGAATTCTCTGGGCGGGGTGTAGGGCCCGTGGGGATCCTGATAGTGGACCCAGAGGAACAGAGGTTGGTCGGGATCGTGCTGTTCGAGGATCTGGACGGCGCGATCGGTGGTGGGACCGGCGGTGCGTTCGGGGAAGTTGGCGCGGACTTTTTCGCGTTCGCGCATGTCGTCGTCGTAGATGTCGAATCCCTGATCGTAATTTCGATCGGGCATGCCGTGGCGCGGGCTGGAGAGCATGAAATTGCTGATGACGGCGGCGGTTTTGTAGCCGAGGGGTTTGAGGATTTCGGCGGCCATTTCGACTTCATCGGGGACGGCGGTGCGGGCTTCCATCAGGCGGGCTTCATGGGGGTAGAAGCCGCTGAGCATGGAGGCGACGGACAGGCGCGTGTCGGAGGAATGGGAGCGGCAGTCTTCAAAGACGACGGCGTCTTCGGCGAAGGCGTCGATGTTGGGTGAGGTGGGCAGGTCATAGCCGTAGGTCCCGAGGTGATCGGGGCGGAGGGTATCGATGACGATCAGGATGATGTCGGGCCTGGGGCCTGACTTCCAGGGGGCGAAGGCGGCGATGCCGCCGCCGACGACGATCAGCAGGGCGAGGATCAGGATCAGGACAAGATGCTTGGGCTTCATGGGGCGTCGGTTCCGTGGGTCGTTGGTTGTCGCGGATCGGTCGGCAGGTCGGCCGACGGATCAGCCGGTCATTATAGCCGATGCCGCGGGTCCGATTCGGCACGGCGCGGTCGCGGCGTGGCACGACGTCACGTCCATTTTTCGGCCGAATCGGGGGCCAACATGATTGGTGGAGGTGGTCATCGGCCGCCGGTGATGCGGCCGAGGCCGGGCAGGGGCGGGTCGTGATGGGTGGTGACGGCGAGGCGGCCGGAGGCCCCGATGTGCAGGCGGACCATGTCGTGGTGGGCGGTGACGTAGCGATCGATCGAAGTGAGGGCGGGGGCCCAGCGATCGCGACGGAGGCGGGCCATGGATGCGGATTGCAGGACGATCGACGGGTTGACGCGGGCGAGCCAGGTGGGGGCGAGGGGGACGAAGCTGCCGTGATGGGGCAGGTCGGTGACGTCGGCGGCGAGATCGAGGTCGGCGTCGAGCATGCGTTGCATGGCGTCGGTCTGGATATCGCCGCAGAGCAGGACGCGCCGGTGCGCGGCGCGGACGGACAGGACGATGGAGGCATCGTTGTCGTGATCGAAGTCGACGTCGGGCGGCGGCCAAATGGCGTGGAGGGAGACGTCACCGAGGGCGCGGCGCCAGCCGGCGGTGATGGTTTGATGGGAGACGTGGTGCCGATCGAGCCAATCGATGAGATGGGCGGCGGCGGCCCAGGGTTTGGCGCGGGCATCATCGAGGAAGGTCTGGGTGAGCAGGACGCGGCGAACGCGGAAGGATTCGATCAGTTCGATGGCGCCGCTGAAATGATCGAGATCGGGATGGGAGAGGATGAGGGTGTCGATGCGGCGGACGTCGAGGGCGCGGAGGGCGGGGCCGACGGAGTGGGTGACGACATCGGGGAAGAACGCGGAGCCGCAGTCGAAGACGAGGGCTTGGCCGCGGCTTTCGACGAGGTAACAGGAGCCGGCGCCGACGGAGAACATGGTGACGGTGGCGGCCTGGGGTTGATCGTCGGGCGCGGCGGGAGGGCGAGGCAGGAGGAGCCAGACGGCGCAGAGGATGAGGCAGCCGACGGCGGCGGCGCGTCGGCGGGCGAACCAACCGGAGAGGATGAGCACGATGACCAGGAGTGTGGTGACGGTCCAGGGGAGGGTGGGGGCGAGAAGCATCATCCACGATCCGGGGAGATCGGCGGCGCGGTGGACGATCCACTCGGAGGCCTGGGTGAACCAGATGAGGGGGACGGCGACGATCTTGCCGGCGGGGGCCCAGAGGCAGGTGACGATCATCTTGAGCAAGCCCAGCCAGAGCATGGCGGCGACGAACGGGAGCATGAGGGCGGACAGGAGGATGGCGGTGGGACTGATCAGGTGGAAGTGGTAGGCGACGAGCGGCATGGCGATGAACCAGGAGACGATGCTGACGGCGAGATAGCCGACGACGAAGCGGCGGAGTCCGGCGGGGGGATGCGTGGTGAGGGGCGGGAGCGGATCGAGGGCGCGCACGACGCAGGGGACGAAGGCCATGAGCGCGGCGACGACGCCGAAGCTGAGTTGGAAGCCGGCATCGTACAGGTCGTCGGGTCGCCATAGCAGCAGCAGCCAGCAGGCGAGGGCGATGACGGAGGCGCCGCGGAGGCGTTGGCCGGATGCGGCGGCGCAGCAGAAGACGGCGCACATGATGCCGGCGCGGAGGATGGGGACGCGTCCGGGGACGATCATCAGATAGAGGATGGTGACGAGCAGGGCGCCGATGGCGGCGCGGCGGGGGCGACCGGTGATGAGTTGGACGAAGAACCAGGCGCCGGCGGCGATGACGCCGAGGTGCAGTCCGCTGATGGAGAGCAGGTGGGCGAGGCCGGTCTTTCGGAAGTCGGCCGAGACGTCGGTGAGGTCGGAGCTGCGCTGGCCGAGGACGACGGCTTCGAGCAGGGCCTGGGTGCCGGGTCGGACATCGACGGGCAGATCGCGTTGCAGGGCGCGGTTGGCGGCGGTGACGAGCTGGATATGGGCGGCGCGCCACCACGGCGGGCGATGATCGGAGGAGGTGATGGGTTGGTAGTTGGCGCGATGGGCGAGGGCGAGACGTCCGGCGATGCCTCGTTCGTGCATCATGGCGCGGAAGTCGAACGTGCCGGGGTTCATGGTGGGCCCGATGGGGCTGAACCAGCCCTGGCAGCGGATGTGATCGCCCCAATTGATGCGCTGGTCGAGGTGGGGGAGGCGGACGGCAAGGGAGCCGGTGGCGGGACGGGGGCCGGCGTCGGTGTGGATTCGATCGACACGGAGGGTGAAGGTGGTGGCGGGGGATTGGCCGACAAATTTCCTCATTTGGCCGGGGGGGCCGCACTTGAGTCGGGGGATGTCGCGGACGGCGCCTTCGACATCGATCAGGAAAGGTTGTTCGGTTTGGCCGGCGACGTGGATGAGATGATGGGCGGGCGGATCGAATTGGCGCAGGTCCCACCAGAGCGCGGCGGCGGCGGAAGCGATGAGTAGCGCGGTGACGGTGAGTTCGAAGCGGTGGCGGCGCTGGGTGAACCATGCGGCGATGAGCGCGAGGGGCGCGATGATGGCGGGGGCGATGACGCCGGGGCCGGCCTGGGCGATGAGGGTGCCGACGATCCAGGCGAGGGTGAGGGCGACGAGCGGCTGGAAGCGTCGCGTGGGATTGGGGTTGGGTTGTGGTGCGTCCACGAGCGTCCCCCGCGTCAACGGGATTTCATGATAACCGGTTGGGCGGGGGATTGGCGGGAGTAGATCACGGCCCGGGAGATGGCGTGGGGCGGCGCGGGGTGGACGGGGGATGAATCGGACCGCATAGTGCGGATTTTGCGGGTATCATTGCGGGTATCATGTGGTGCGATTCGATGATGGCCTGAACATAAGGGGCGCCGGTCATGTGGGAGTGGCTGCTCGGGTTGATGGTCGTCGTGGTCGTGATCGGGCCGATTGTGTCGGTGGTCATGGCGGTGGTCATATCCAAGAAGTTCGACGGTATTCAACACGACAACCGGAAGCGGAGCCATGAACTGGATGCGATGCGCGATCGCGTCGGGCATCTGGAGCGGCTGGTGCATCGGCAGTCGGTGGGTGCGGGGGATGGGGTGGATCGGGAATCGTCGACAGAGGTGGAGGCGCCGCCCGCGGCGGAACGCGGAGCGCCGGAGCGTCGGCCGGGTCCTCCGCCGATCATGCGGACGGCGGACCGGGCGCGACCGGGGCCGACGATCAAGCCGCCGGGGGTGACGCCGGTTGAGTCGAAGGCGGCAGCGAAGCCGGGGGCGGCGGAGACACCTTATTCGGCGGACGCGACTGGGGGGACGGGCGAGGCGGAGGGCGCGGGATCGGGGGGCGGGGGTAAACCGCGCATTCGGCTGGAGAAACTGCTGGGCGTTCACGGTGCGGTGGCGCTGGGCGCGGTGGCGCTGGCGTTCGCGGGATTCTTTTTGATCGCGTACGGCGTGAAGCAGGGGTGGTTCGATATCAGTCCGGCGCTGCGGGTGTGGATTACGCTGGGATTCGGCGGGGCGATGGTGATCGCGGGGGAGTTGTTGCGGAATCGGCTGCGCATGATTCCACAAGGATTGGCGGCGGCGGGGGTGGCGGTGCTGTACGCAGGTTTATGGGCGGGTGTGCAGTGGATCGAGTGCATCGATCCTTTGGTGGGGTTTGGTTGTCTGGTCGTCACGACGGCCGCGGCGGTGACGTTGTCGCTGCGGCACGGGCCGCTGGTAGCGTTGCTGGGGCTGTTGGGTGGTTTTCTGACGCCGGTGATGGTTCGTACGGGGAGCGATCAGCCGGAGGTGTTGTTGTATGTGCTGCTGCTTCAGGCGGGATTGCTTTGTCTGACGCGCTATCGCAACTGGTATTTGCTGAGCGGGCTGACGATGGTGGGTGCGGTGGCGTGGGGGCTGGTGTGGGTGGTGTTCTTGTCGGTGCCGGACGATCACTGGTACCTGGGGCCTTACCTCATCGCGACGATGGCGATTCATCTCTGGTTGAGCATGGGGGCGGCGTCGGCGGATGCGCGGTTTTCGATCGTGTTGCAGCGGAGCGCGTCGTGGGCGGGGATGATCGCGGGGATGGTGCTGCTGGCGGGGATGGTGGGGCGGGATGATTTCACGGTTGAGACGTGGCTGTTCATGGGGATCATGTCGGTGGGTGTGTTGGCGCTGGCGCGGATCAGCGAGCGGTACGAGCCGCTGGCGTGGCTGTCGGCGGCGCTGGGGTTGGTGCTGGTGACGGCGTGGCACGGCGCTGATATTTGGGAGGTGTCGGATGGGTCGACGGCGTACGAAGTGCGATTCGCGTGGGTGTTGTTTGGTTTCGGGGCGTTGCACACGGTGGGGCCGATCGCGGTGATGTGGGGGTCGGCGGCGGCGTGGCGATGGGCGACGGCGTCGGTGGCGGCGGTGCTGGGGTTCGGGTTGGTGGGCTATGGGCATTTCATGGACGTGAATCCACTGGGGATGCGATGGTGGGTGGCGTGTCTGATCGTCGCGGGGTTGTACGTGATTCCGTTCGGGGCGGTGCTGCGGCAGCGGGCGACGATGCGCGAGGCGGAGCGGGCACTGGCGGCGCTGGCGGTGGGGATCACGGCGCTGGTGAGTTTGGCACTGGCGATCGCGCTGGAGACGCAGTGGCTGACGATCGCGTTGGGGCTGGAGGTGGCGGCGCTGGCGTTGATTTACGAGTGGCTGAAGGTGCGGGCGCTGCGGCGGCTGGCGGGGATCGCGACGGCGATCACGGCGGTGCGGCTGCTGGCGAATCCGATGGTGCTGGAGTACGAGTTCGGCACGACGGTGGTGTGGAACGGGTTGCTGAGTACGTACGGCGCGCCGTTGGCGGCGCTGGCGATCGCGGCGTGGCGGCTGCGGCAGGATCTGGATGACGCGCTGGTCACAGCATTGGAGTGGTGCGCGGTGGTTGTGGGCGTGGCGCTGGTGGGTCTTGAGGTGCATCATGCGTTTGGCGGGGGTGACTTGACGGGCGTGACGTTCCCGCTGCATGAGCGGGCGGCGCTGGTGAATCTGATGTGGGTCGGGGGGTTGGGGTTGTTTGTGATTGGGCGATGGCTGGGGCGCGAGGCGTATCGTGACGGCGGGACGACGGTATTCGGGTTGACGTTGATTGCAGCTGTCGTGGTCCTTTGCGGCATTGATAATCCGTTGTGGGCGGATCATAAGATCGGCGGCACACCGGTGTGGAATGTGCTGCTGTATTTGTACGGCGTGCCGACGGTGCTGTTGCTGATCGCGGGGTGGGTGTACCGGCGGTGCGGGGAATTGACGTGGAGCTGGGCGATGACGGGGGCGACGGCGCTGTTCGGGTTTGTGCTGGTGAGCCTGGAGATCCATCACGGATTTCATCTGGAGGACATGCATGACAGGTCGATTTCGCTGACGCAGTGGGGCAGCATGACGACGGCGTGGATGGCGCTGGGGGGATTGATGTGGTTGATGGATCGGGTTTGGCGGGAGGCGGCGTGGCCGGCGAGCGGGATGATCGTCGGGGGGCTGGGGGTGGTCGTCTCGATCTGGGTGTTGTGCATCGTGCAGAATCCGCTGTTGACGGGGCAGGTGGTAGAGGGGGGGGCGATTGTTTAACTCGCTGCTGTTTGTGTATAGGGCGCCGCTGGTGTTGACGTGGATCGCATTGAGCGTGATGCGGGACGCGAAGCTGAAGCCGGTGCGACGGGGGTTGGACGTGGTGGCGCTGGTGTTGGCGTTCGCGCTGGTCTCGCTGGAGGTGCGGCACTGGTTCTCGGGGGCGGCGATGCAGCTCAGCGAGCAGAATCCGACGCGGGCGGAGATGTATGCGTACACGGCGGCGTGGCTGGTGATGGGGGTGGGGCTGATCGCGGCGGGGGCGATTCGGCATTCGGCGGTGCTCCGGTATTCGTCGCTGGTGTTGATGTTGATCGTGGTGGTGAAGGCGTTTTTGATTGACACGCGGCATCTGGAGGGGATGTATCGGTTCCTGTCGTTTTTGGGGTTGGGTGTGAGTCTGCTGGTGTTGGCGTTTGTGTATCAGCGGTTTGTGTTTCCGCGGCCGCTGGGAGGGAAGGGAGCGGTCGCGGCTGACGATGTGGTCAAGTCGGATTGACCTGCGGTGGGCGGGGGCTAGACTCACGGGTGATGGACGGTCGACACCAGATCTTCGATCGGACGATCCGGCACTATCTGGCGCCGGTGGGGGAATACCTCGATGACGCGACGGTGACGGAGGTGATGATCAACCGCAGTGATGAGATATTCATCGAGCGGCACGGGGAGTTGACGCGTACGGCGGCGCGATTCGCGGACGCCGAGTCGTATGAGGCGGCGGTGAATAATATTCTGCAATTCACGGGCAAGAGCGCGCTGGACAATCAGCCGCTGATCGACAGCCGTCTGCCGGACGGATCGCGGGTGCACATCGCGCGGACGCCGTGTGCCCGGCACGGGACGGTGATGACGATCCGGAAGTTCGCGAAGGCGACGCTGGACATGGACTGGCTGGTCGAGTTGGGTTCGCTGACCGAACAGGCGCGGCAGTATCTGACGATCGCGGTGCGGGCGGAGCAGAATCTGCTGGTGGCGGGGGGGACGAGTTCGGGCAAGACGTCGCTGCTGAACGCGCTGTCGACGTACGTGCCGGCGGATCAGCGGATCGTGGTGATCGAGGATTCGGCGGAACTGCAATTGCAGAAGGAACATTTGATCTCGCTGGAGTCGCGGCTGCCGGATCGGTACGGGCGGGGGGCGGTGGGGATTCGGGAGTTGTTTCGATCGAGCCTGCGGCTGCGTCCGGACCGGATCATCATCGGTGAGGTGCGGGGGGGCGAGGCGCTGGACATGATCCAGGCCATGACCTCGGGCCATGGAGGATCAATGGGGACGCTGCACGCGGACAATCCGCGGGATGCGCTGAGTCGGCTGGAGACGATGGCGATGATGAGTCAGGTGGAGTTGCCGCTGCACGCGCTGCGGGCGCAGATTTCGAGCGCGATTGACGTGATCGTACAGATGACGCGGCACGTGGGGGGACAGCGACGGGTGACGCAGATCAGCGAGGTCGAGCCGCTGGGCGATGACGGTCAGTATCGGCTGCGTGACATATTCAATATTCAGGAAGTGGACGGGGAAGATTCTCAGAACTCGATGCAATTGACGTGGACATCGGAGCGTTCTGGTTTTGGGATGTACCTGCGCCCCGAGGAGCGGGCGTTGGTGACGGAGTTGACGGGGCCGATCATGGAATCGCGTCCGCAGTGACGATAAGATGAAGTGACAGGCAGGACATTGATGCGTTTACCGGCAGCGATTGAATCCATGGCGAGGCGACTGGATCGCCTGGGCGAGCAGAGCGGGGCGACGACGCTGGAGTGGGCGTTGTTGCTGGCGTTTATCGCGCTCCCGAGCTACTACGTGATTCAATTGGCGCTGGGTATTTTGGTGGGTCACTATCGGATATTGACGACGATGAACGCGCTGCCGCTGCCTTAGGATTCCACCCGCCGACACAAGAGAGCCACCATGAAGAACATTCGCAAGATTCTGGTTCGACTGCATCGTTGTGAGCGCGGGGCAGAGGGCCTGGAGAAGCTGCTGATCATGGCGGCGATCGTGCTGCCGCTGCTGGGGGTGTTGATCTTTTTCCGCAACGACCTGATCGAGTGGTTTGAATCGCTGTGGACGGACGTTCAGGACGATGCGGACAACCTGCCCTGATGGGGCGTCGGTTGGCTGGGTCTCACGGGTATCAAACAGGATGTGAAGATGGACCGATGGGTCGACGCTGGGTTGCTGAGCGTGGTGCTGATCGCGGCGGCGGTGTGCGATTGGCGGACGGGCAAGGTGCCGAACGTGCTGACGTATCCGGCGGTGCTGGTGGGGTTTTTGTGGTGGGGGTTGAGCGGCTGGATCGCGGTGTGGCCGGCTGGATCGGGGCTGGCGGCGGGTCTGGCGTCGGCATCGGTGGGGTTTGTGGCTGGGCTGATTCCGTTCGCGATTATTTTCGCGGCGGGCGGATTGGGGGGAGGCGACGTGAAGCTGATGGCGGCGGTGGGCGCGTTGAGCGCGAGTTGGCCGTGCGTGCTGAGCACGACGGTGTACGCGTTTGTGATCGGCGCGGTGATGGCGGTAATCGTGATGATTCGGCGAGGGTTGGTGCGTCGGGTGCTGGGCCGACTGCTGGGCGCGGCGCTGCTGGGGGCGCGAGGGGCGGGGGGCGGATCGGTGGATGAGGCGCACCGGGTGCCGTTCGCGGTGGCGATCGCGGTGGGCGGATTGCTGGCGGTGGCGGAGACGATGTGCGGGCTGTCGACGCCGTGGGCGCCGATGATGCCGTGACGCGCCGGGCATCGGGTGGGCGTGAGCGCAACGTAATCGTGATTGGATGACGCGGACATGCAGGTCATTGCACTACAACCGGCGACGAATGCGTGGGCGGCTGCGTGGGGTGGGCCGCTGATGTGGGGGTTGGCGGGGGTGATGGGTGGATGCGTGGTGGTGTTGATCCTGGCGACGCGGGCGGTGTGGGTGACGGGTCGCGGGGACGGGCGAGGGAGGGCGCTGGCGCGGGGCAGCGGGACGGCGACGGTGGAGTTCGCGCTGGTGGCGCCGGTGGCGATGTTCGTGTTGCTGCTGCTGTGTCAGATCACGATGCTGATGGTGGGGAACATCTTTGTGAATTACGCAGCGTCCGCGGCGACGCGGGCGGCGACGCTGGTGATGGCGGACGATCGGCGGGGAGAGGGTCCCAACGAGTTTGCGGCGGGCGCGCGTGATGCTGATTCGAAGCATCAGACGATTCATCGGACGGCGGCGTTCGCGCTGGCGCCGATCAGCGGGGTGCGCGGCACGGGTAGTGGGAATGCGGTGGTGTCGGATTACGTCGCGGCGATCGGGGCGCACTATGAGGCGTACGGGCAGCCGGTGCCGCAGTGGGTGGAGACCCGTCTTGCGGGTCGGCTGAGCTACGCGCTGGAGGCGACGGAGATCATGTTGATGCGGACGGTGGTGGACGGGAGCACGGACCCGCCGCACGTGGACTTCACGCCGCTGGATGAGGGTTTTTTGCATGCGTTTGATGCGCGTGAGCCAATCACGGTGCGGATCACGCATGAGTATCATTTAGGGGTGCCATACATCAATCGATTGTTGGCGCGGGTGGCTTCGGATGATGATTCTGAGCCGACGTGGACGATCCGCGCGCGGTCGACGCTGACGAACATGGGGATTCGTCCGGACCTGCCGCCGGCGCCGGCGGTCCCGCGGCTCTAGTTATTTCATGGATGGACGTGATGAATCAGTCGGAGTTGGGCAACACGAGCCAGATGCCTGGGCCGGGCGACAAGCTTGGGGCCTATGAGATTGTGGGCCAGATCGGGGTGGGGGCGATGGCGCGGGTACTGAAGGGGCACGATCGGTTGTTGAGCCGTGACGTGGCGATCAAGCAGATCGCGGCGGAGTACAACGCGGACCCGGTGTGGCGGGATCGGTTCAAGGCGGAGGCGGAGCTGCACATGCGGGTGTCGGGGGGACACGATCATCTGGTGGACGTGATTGATTTCATTGATGATCCGCGCGGGTTGTTTTTGGTGATGGAATATGTGGCGGGATCGAATCTGGAGCGGGCACTGGAACAGTTGAATCGGCCGATGGAGGTGGACGCGGCGCTGCGGCTGTTGAAGCAGACGGCGTCGGCGCTGGCGGCGCTGCATCAGGCGGAGGTGGTGCATCGGGACTTGAAGCCATCGAACATTCTGTTGACGGAGACGGGGAAGATGAAGGTGGCGGACCTGGGGTTGGCGACGCTGATCAGTGAACAGGAGACGTTGGAGTTGGGTTCGGCGCGGTACATGGCGCCGGAGCTGTTCGGGGACGGTCCCGTGGACGGTCGGGCGGACATTTATGCGCTGGGGATGATCGCGTATGAGATGCTGGCGGGTCGGGCGGCGTTCGGGGAGGCGTTCAAAACGGTGCTGCGCGATCAGCGTCATCAACCGATGCGATGGATGAAATGGCACACGAATCCGCGTCTGACGGTGCCGGCGCTGCATGAAGTGAATCCGGAGGTGCCGGAGATTTTGTCGGATCTGGTGGCGCGGATGATGGCGAAGGATCCGGGGCAGCGGATCGACTCGGCGGAATCGCTGATCGTGACGATCGAGCGACATTTTGTGGGCAGTCAGGTGGTGGAGTCAGCCCCGGCAGCGGGGCCGGCGGCGGCGGGGTCGAGCGCGGTGGCGGGGGCGGATGTGGCTTCGACGGCGCCGCTGCCGAAGCGCAATCGCTTGTTGATCGCGGTGGTGGAGATGTCGGTGTTCTGGGTGGCCGCGATTGGTGGGGTGCTTTATTACGTTTACGTGGAGCAGCCTCGTGCGGCGCAGCGGAAGGGGCTGGACGAAGCGCGGGCGGCGATGGAGCGAGCGAAGGGTCTGATGGAGACGGGTGACGCGGCGGCGGCGTTACCGATTTCCAGCGTGCTGGCGGATCAGTGGAGCGGGAAGCGACTGGGACGGGAGGCGCGGGCGCACGTGCTGGTGTGCGAAGCGGCGATCGAGATAGTGGCGATCGATTCGATTTTCGCGGTAGGGCATTTTGAACAGGTGACCTCGCGCTATGCGGCGGTGCGGACGATGCTGAACGAGGCGGACGCACTTGGGTTTGAGCGGTACGACACGGTGGGTTTGATGGGGCAACTGCGTCAATCGATCGACTGGAATCACGCGCAGGCGCAGCGATTTGCGGAGATCGAGCGGTCGATCCAGGCGGGTGATTTCGCGACGGCGCGGTCACGATGGTCGAAGATCAATGATGACTACCGCCGATTGCGGGAGCTGGATAGGCGTGCGCTGGATGCGCTGCGCAATCAGTTGAATCAGAAGATCGCATCGGCGGCGATCAGCAAGGCGAACCGTGAGGCGGACGTATTGATTGCCGCGGGCGATTTGGCGGGGGCGCTGGCGCGGCTGGAGGAGACGGAGCGGCGTTACAGCCGAGAGACGCAGGCGGATCGGATCGCGGGGCTGAAGCGATTGATGGCGTTCACCGCGGCGCGGGAGGCGGGGCGGGCGGCGGAGGCGCGGGGGAACCGAAGTGAGGCGATCGCGCATTATGACCGGGCAGATCGGCTGGTGTCGGGCGGGGTGGTGACGAATCAGCCGGTGGCGGATCGGCTGGCGCGGCTGCGGAGTGAGGAAGCGTATGAGGAGGGTCAGCGCTACGAGAATCAGACGCCGCCGGATCGGACGCGGGCGGTGCTGGCGTATCGGCGATCGCGCGATTTTCACGAGAACAAGCTGGCGCAGGATGCGATTGAGCGATTGGATACACAGAGCGCTCGCGAGTCGCTGATCATCGATGGTGATGAGGCATTCGCGGCGGGGAACTACAGCACGGCGGTCCGGCATTACACGGCGGCGATGGCGCGGGGAGCGGATGCGACGACGTCGGGCAAGCTGGCGGCGGCGCAGGTGCGGCAGTTGGTGGAGCACGGGACGGTGGAGTTGCGGCGGGGTGAACTGGACGCGGCGGCGGCGACGCTGAGTGAAGCGACGGCGATTGACGCGGAGGACTTTGAGGTGACGGGTCTGCGTGACGAGATCAACGTGCGCATTCAGTACCGGGAGCTGATCAAGGCGGGGGATGCGGCGCGCGATCAGGCGGACTACGCAAAGGCGAAGGGGTATTACGGGCGGGCGCGCGATCTGCTGCAGGGATCGGGGTTGGATGATCGTGCGGTTCGGGTGCGGCTGCGGGACGTGAATTACGCAAGCTGGGTGGCGCGGGCGCGGACGGCGATCGCGGGCGAGCGATGGAAAGAGGCGAAGGCGATGCTGAACACGGCGGCGGGGATCCGCGATACCGACGAGATCCGTACGCTTCGCGCACAGGTGGCGAACAATGAACCCGATGAAGAATGACATGCTGATGCCGATGCGCGGGGGGCGGGGCGCGGTGCTGGTGATCACGCTGCTGGGGATGGTGTTGCTGGCGGCGCTGGTGATGTTCGTGGTGAACGTGGGTCAGCAGGTGAATCGGCGGGTGACGGTGCAGCACAGCGCGGACGCGGCGGCGCATGCGGCGGCGGGTTGGATCGCGCGGGGGATGAACACGGTGGCGATGAACAACGTGGCGATCTCACAACAGATCGCATTGGTGAACGTGCTTGATGCGGCGGAGGACGCGACGCGTTTCACGGCGGGTGAGATGGAGAGTCTGGCGGAGGCGTTAGAGGAGCAGCTCGGAATGGGTGTGCCGGCGATTTCGGACGGGCGTGGAGGTGGGCCGGCGGTTCGCGATGTGGTGGAGGATCTGTGGGAGGCGATGCTGGTGGAGATGGCGGATCAGCGGGATTTGCTGATGGGGACGGCGGCGGCGTTCGACGAGACGGATGTGCGTGAGGTGACGTTTTACGAGACGCCGAGCGGTGATCACGGGCGTTTTTGGCGGAGCATGTCGGCGATGCGTTCGGTCAGTAAGGTGACGATGAGGCAGGTCGGGGAGATGGCGCAGCTGGCGGCGGTGCATGCGGGTCGGGATAACCTGGGGCATGAACTGGGGGAGGTGGTGCTGGCGCCGATGCGGCCGAGCGTGCCGTTTTGGGTGGGCGGGTTTGATGATTTTGAGCGGCCGGTGAAGCAGGGGTTATTGCCGGAGGGGGTGGATGATGAGCGGGATCGGCGGGGGCCATACGACGCGGCGTTCGGCTGGCGTCATCTGGTGCGCGAGGGCGGTCAGTTCATCCCGGATTTCGTGCAGGCATCGAACGGCGGGAGTGGGACGGTGCCGATTGGATCGGGTGCGCCGGTGACGGGGCGATGGATTCCGGGTGAGGTGACGGGTTACGTGACGTACGGCCCGCAGCGGTGGCTGCTGGATCAGGTGTGGTCGTTCAACCGATCGACGTTGCGGCACAGCCGGTACGCGGCGCGGCTGGCGCGGATGGCGAGTATGAAGCTGCGGTACCTTTGGCCTGGTGATGACGATGCGTTGAGTGATGTGGTGCTGGGAAGCGTGGTCGAGCCGGAGTGGGTGACGGGGTATGACGA
>NYZD01000100.1 GCA_002685935.1 Planctomycetaceae bacterium
CGGGAATGGTGACGACGACGGTCTCGGCGTTGGTGAAATCAGTGTCGAACCCCCCAAGTTTCGGATCGCCGAGGTTGATGAATCCCGGATCGTTCGCGCCGCCGAAGCCGTCGAGGTCGTCGGTCAGGAGGACAAGCTCGCCGGCGGCGTTGAACGCCATGGCGTTGATGTTTGATACGGGCAGGCCGGAGGTGGTGTTGGTGATCGTGCCGAGGGCGGTGGTGGTGCCGACCTGCCGGTTGACGCTGTAGAGGACGCTGTCGTTGGTGCCGCCCTCGACATTGACGATATATGCGGTGCCGACAAGATCGCTACGATCGACGGCCAATGCGCGGACGTCGTCGAGGAGCACGCTGCCGCCGCCGTCGCGCAGGCTGGACATAAAATCTTCGGCGAGGGTGGCCCGTTGGAGCATGGCTCGGATGTCGCCCTGACCGGTGGTGGCCTCGATTTCGACGAGGTGCAGGTTGCGGGATTCGCTTTCCTGAACGGCGCTGGTGTTGATGCCGTAGGTCTGTCCGCCGGCGAGGGCATCGCGTGTGGCAATGGCATTGAACATGACGTTGCCATCGTCGATGGGTACGTCATAGAACAGGACGCGGTTGCCGAAACGATCCACATCGAAAACATCCATGGGGGCGCCGAGGGCGAAATCACCGGTGACGGGATCCACACCGTCGACGGCGCCGATTCCGCCCCCGATGTCGGTGCCGTCGCGTCCGAGGGAATCACCGATGATTTTGCCGGCGAGGTCGCCGAAGAGGGGTCGGTTGAGGTCGTCGACGTCGGCGCCGATGAGTTCGACGATGATGTCGCCGGAGAGAATGACCTGTGCGAGAGGTGCGGAGGCATCGTCCCCACTTGGATTGGCGGCGCGGAAGGTGAAGGTTTCGCCGCCGAAGAGGGTAGTGAGGAGGATGCGCGGCTCGAGGTACTCGAGCTCCAGACGACGCGCGGGTTTTGTCAGCGGTCGTCGGTCGGCACGTTTGGTCCGGGGGGACGTTTGGCGACGGCGACGAAACAATCGGCGGCGACGTGACATGGTGGCGTCTCCTGCCCTCGGAGTCAGTGGGCGCATCCCCTGTACGGCAACAGCAGTCGGGAAAGTCAGCGCTGCTGTGTCCCCTTGCGGGACGGGTTGGCGGGGCCGACACAACGCGCGTCTATCTAACAACTTCGCTGAAACAGGTTGCCCACGTCGTTCACAAAATAGTCGGTCGGGTCATAGACGCACTTCGGCGGGTCTAACTCGTAGCGGAAGTTATCTGCGGTCAAGTCTACTGTCAAGGCGGATTTACCGAGCATTGCGCTCGCGGGGTTGACATTCAGTGGCCTTGACTTAACTTACGCATCACTCCTGTCGCGGGCAGGTAGCTCAGTTGGTAGAGCACGGCACTGAAAATGCCGGTGTCGGCGGTTCAAGTCCGCCCCTGCCCATTGATTCACTGTATGCGCGACGTCACTCGGGGGAAAGCGTGATTCGCACTGCACGTGTCTATGGCAACACAAACCATTTATGTTAAGAGCGTTACACGATAATTATTCTGCGCCCATAAAGAAGACCTTGAATCCGGCGGGAAGTTTTGAACCGGGGTTTTCGATGGTGAAGACGCACTGGACGGTGGAACTGGCGGTATCGAGGACGGGGCTGATGGTCTTGAGGGTGCCGGTGATCGGGCGATCGAGGGGCGCGGCGGCGTCGAGGCGGTATCGCTTGCCGACCTCGATTTTCCCGTAGAGATCGAGGGGCAGGAAGAGACGGGCCTCGAGTGGATCCAATGCGACGAGAGACAGGACGGTGTCCTCGCGGGTGAGGGTGGCGCCGGCCTCGGCGATGACGCGGACGATGTGGCCGGCGAAGGGGGCTTTGAGCTGGTAGCGATTGAGTTTCTCCTGCTCGAGGTCGAGGGACTTGCCGGCGATCACCTGAGTTTCTTCGGCGCGTTCGAGTTCGGCCACCATCTGCTCGAGTGCGAGTTTCGTGCGTCGGACCTCGAATTCCGTGGCGGATTTGCGTTCTTTGAGATCGAGGATGTTCTCGTAGGTGATCTGGGCATCGTCCCGGCGAAGTTTGGCGAGTTTGATGACGGTCTGGGATTCGGCTTCGAGACGCTGTTGTTCGACGACGATTTTCTGCATGGCATCGTCCATCATGGCCATGACCTGACCTTGTTCGACCTGGTCGGATTCGTCGACGAGCACGCTTCTGATGATGCCGTCGAGGGGAGCCTTGATGATGACTTCCTTGCTGGGACGTACGGAGCCGCCAAGTCCATGCGGGTGGAAGTTATTGTTCGAGACGTCGGATGGCCTGGCGCGGCGGTCGGGGGGATCGTCGCGTCCGGTATTCTGTGCGACGGCGACGATTCCCAGACTACCCAGAATGACGACCGCGCCGGCGATGACGCGACGGTTGGGCGTTGACAAATTCATCTGATTGCTCCTTTAATGGTTGATCGGCGCTATACTGCATCATACGCCCCGCCTACCTGCCAGCAATCAAGCCATGGCCCCCGAAACAGAACAAGCTCAACAGAACGTGCGTGCGGCACTGCGGCAATTTGAGGCCGCGGCGGACAGTGCGCAGCCGCCGACGCCGGTGATGCAGCAGGTGCTGGGACCGCTGGTGGAGACGACCGGCTCTCAGGGCGCGGTGGTGTGGATGCCGGCGGACGCGGCGGCGCAGAGCTTCCGGGCGGCGGGGCGATTCGGCGGCGGGGCGGGGCTGGTGGTGGACGAGCAGCAGCATCCGACCGACGCGGTGATCCCGGCGCTGCGTGAGGCGTGGTCGCAGCGCAAGCCGGCGGTGATCGGCCCGCAGCAGGCGACGTTTGCGAACACGGCGCTGCACGACACGACGCAGTTCTTGCTGCCGATCCAGCAAGAAGATCGGGGGATCGGGTTGCTGGAGCTGATCTGTCCGGGCTCGCTGGACCCGAAGGTCTATCGGGAATTCGCGGCGTTCGCACAACAGGCGGCGGACGCGTTGGGCAAATACCTGGCACGCCGGCGCGACGCGGTGGGCGCGCAGGACACGGCCAACATCCAAGCGACTCTGCGGATCACGCAGCACCTGTTGACGCTGGGGAATCCGCGGGAGGTGGTGGAGGATCTGGCGCATCAGACGCGTTCGATGATGGGGGCGACACAGGCGGCGGTGGTGGCGTTTGGATCGGGCCGGCCGATCGTCGCGTTCGCTGACGTGGTGCAACCGAACAATCAGGCAGTGCGGGTGCGGAATGCTGAGCTGCTTGGCGAGGCGGTTCGGGCACGTGGGACGCCGATGAGTTTCGTGGCGGACCAGGCGATTGAGGATGAAGATGAGGCGTTGGCGCCGCTGGTCCATGAACTGTTCACGGTGAGCCATGCGCAGGGGGTGACGCTGACGCCGATCCGCAGCGGCGAGACGGCGGTGGGTGCGATGTTGCTGGAGTATGACGACGCCGAGATCGCCGGTCAGCGTGCGACGGCGCAGCAGGAGATCTGCGACGCGGTGGCGGGTGTGCTGGCGCATGCGCAGGCATGGCAGGCACGTCCACTGCGGCGCTTGTCGAATGCGATTGCGTCGGTGCACGGGCGTCCGCGTTCGGCGATGGTCAAGGCGGGGATCACGCTGGGTATTGTGGCGGCGGTGGTGGTGGTTGGGTTCTTCGTGCCGGTGTCGCTGCCGATCAAGGCCGATGCGCGTCTGGAGCCGGCGCAGATGGCGCTGGTGACGATGCCGCAGGAGGGGCGGATCGAGGCATGCCTGGTGGCGGCGGGCCAGGAGGTCGCGGCGGGTGATCCGCTGTACCGGCTGGACGATCAGGATTGGCAACTGCAGTTGGATGACCTTCGCAGCAAGATGGAATCGGCGATCGTGGCGCTGTACGACATGCATCGGGAAGGGGATCCGGCGAAGATTGCGCGGCAGAATCTTGAATTGAAGCAGATGGAGTTGAAGCAGAGATCGCTTTTGCGCTCGATCGATCGGTGCATGATTCGCTCGCCGATCGCGGGGGTGGTGCTGACGCGGAATCCGGATCAACTGGTGGGGCGGACAATGTCGGTCGGGCAGGATATGGTTGAGGTGGCGCAGCTCGATGAGTTCCGGTTGATCATGGACGTGCCGGAGGCGGATCTGGCGCTGGTAGATGCGTGTCTGACCGAGGGCAAGGCGGTGACGGTGGAATTCATCAGCCGGGCGTGGCCGGACGCGTTGCAGGATGCGACGATTGAATCGAGCGAGTCGATGTCGGCGACAAGCCACATGGATATGTCGGGCAGCCGATTCGTGTTCCAGGTGATCGTGCCGATTGATCTGAAAGACATGCCGCGGGAGGCGCTGCCATTAGCCAACGCATCGGGTCGGGCGAAGCTGATTGTGGGGGACAGCTCGATTGCGTTCCGGTACGGGCGTGAGGCGTTGGGATTCCTGCGGATGACACTGCTGTTTTGAAGACGGGTGAGTGCGGGTGGGCCGCGCTGAACTGATTCCGGCGGATATGCCTATGACCGAGACTGGAAGCCAACCTGAACCGCCCGCGGGGGAAAGCACTTCGTCGAAGCTGGACGTGCCGCTGCCGGCGTTGCGGGCGGACCTGGAGATCAGTCCGCAGGTGTATCTGGGTGAGCCGGTGTATGTGGTGAAGGATCCGGTGGCGCTTCAGTATGTTCGCGTACGTCCGCCGGAGCGATTCATTTTGGGCCAGTTGGACGGGCGGACGACGGCGCTGCAGATCGCTGAGCGTGTGGCAAGCAAGTTCCCCAATGAGCCGATTGAGCCCGACGCCGTGCTGGCGCTGCTGAATCAATTGAGCGCGGGCGGCTGGCTGCAGGGGCGAAGTTTGCGGCATGGTGAGGTGATTCGAAAGCTGCGGACGGTGCGGACACGCCGAATGCGCCGGGCGAAATGGCTAAGCTTCATGTTTTTCCGGGTGTCGTTGCTCGATCCGGATCGGCTACTGGACTGGCTGTATGGGTTTGCTCGGCCGGTGATGAACCCCATGACGGCGTCGGCGGTCGGGTTGTTTATTGTGATCAGCACGATCGCGGCGGTGGCGGGTATGGGAGGTGTGGGTGAGCTGGCGTTCCCGGTGCTGGGGGCAACGAATCTGTTGATGCTGTCGGTGACGTTTTTAGCGGTGAAGGTGCTTCACGAGTTCGGGCATGGTCTGGCGGCGAAGCATCGGGGGCTGGAAGTCCATGAGATGGGCATATTTTTCATGGTGTTCATGCCGCTGTTTTACGTGGAGACATCGGACGCGTGGATGCTGCCGCGGCGGCGCGATCGGCTTTGGATCACGGCGGGGGGGGTATTCATTGAGTTTCTTTTCGCGGGGATCGCGGTCTGGGTTTGGCTGGGCACGGAGCCGGGGGTGGTGAACCAGATCGCGTTCAACATCATGCTGGCCGCGTCGGTCAGCACGTTGTTGTTTAACGCAAATCCGCTGTTGCGCTACGACGGGTATTACTTCCTGATGGATCTGGTGGAGATTCCGAATCTGCGCGCGAAGTCGAGTCGCTTCATCGGACATCTGGCGCGGCGGCATCTGCTGCTCGACCAGCAGAGCGAGGCGCCGGTGGACGCGGCGCGGCGGCCGGTGTTCATGGTGGTTTACGCGGTGGCGGCGACGATTTACCGCTGGTTCGTCGTGTTCGGCATCATTTTGCTGATCTGGCACATTCTGGATCCGTATGGGCTGTCAGCGGTGGGGGCGCTGCTGGGGACGTTTGCGGTATGCACGATGGTGATCTGGCCGATGGCGAAGGTGGTGCGTTTCGTGTGGCAATCTCAGACCCGCAACTGGCGGCGTTTCGCGGTGACCGCGGGCGCAGCGATGGGGTTGGGGTTGCTGGCGGCGGGGATCTGGATGATGCCGCTGGAGCACACGGTGGAGCGTCCGGCGGTGATTTTGGCGCCCCGGAGCCGGCCGATTTTCGCGCCCACGAACGGGCGTATCGAGCACGTGTATGTTCGCGAGGGTCAGTATCTTCGGGCGGGCGACCCGATCTATCGGCTGTACGATCGGCGATATCAGGATGAGCTGTCGAGGCTTCGGCTGGAGATGGCGGGCGCGGAGGTGAATCGCGATGGTCTTTGGCGGGAGACGAAGCCGGGGCGGGCGGCGATCGCGGATCAGGAGATTGAGCGGATCGCCGAGCAGATGCAATACGTTGAGGAGCGGCTCGAGGAGCTAACGGTGCGTGCGCCGATTGACGGGCAGCTGTCGAGCGAGATGCGTCCGCAGGTGATGCTTGGTCGATCGGTTGAGCGTGGGCAGCCGCTGGGGATGGTGTTGGCGGATGGGCCTCGCCAGTTGGTGATCGTTGTGCCGGAGCAGGATGTGGCATCGGTCAAGGTGGAGCAGGAAGTGCGGGCGCGGCTTTGGGCGGATCCCTCGATCACACTTCGGGGCCGAGTGGAGAAGATCGGCAAGCAGCCGATCCACGATCTGCCCCATCAGGCGGTGGCGGGTCTGTACGGCGGGGAATTGGACGTCCAGAAGCGAGATGGCTATAACCCAACACCCAGCGATCCTTCGGTGCTGGCCACGGTGCGGTTGGACGACCCGGAGCGTGCATCGCGACTATTTGACGGGATGACGGGTCGCGGCAAGATCGTGCTGGGGCGATCCCGGCTGGGCGGCCAGCAGTGGGATCGGATCATGCAGGCGGTCAGTCTGGACTGGCGTCTGTGACCGGGTCGAATACAGGGAATGATTGAAACAACTGTGGACACTTGATTTAGAAGGAATGAACATGGCCAAGAAAGACGAAGTAGCGCAGACCACCACCACGCCCGGTGCCGATGAGACGATCACCTCGCCGGAGGGCGAGCAGTCTCAGATGCAGCTGCAGATCGATGAGTCGAAGGTTGAGAATTACTACTCATCGACGGCTCGGGTCTACGGATCGGCGGAGGAGCTGATCGTTGATTTCTCGCAGGGGATCCGCCCGTCGGGTCGCGAGAACATCTCGGTGATGCGGATCGACGCACGCGTGATCCTCAGCCCCTGGGCGGCGAAGCGACTGGCGTTGGCGCTGGGCCAGGCGGTGCAGCGTTACGAGCAGGCCTACGGCGTGTTGGAGATCGACCCACGGCGGCGTCAGCAGGATCAGGCTGGGGGCGACGCATCGACGACTTCCACGGATAGCGCGAAGTGACGGGACCCCATCACTTATCAATCCGGACATCCTGGCTGGTGACCGTTCAAGGCGTCGCCGGCGCGTTGCTGATCCTCATGGTGATTGGGTTGGCGGCGTGCGGAGGCCAGGATGATCGTCCGCCCAATGAGCCTGCGAAGACCGTTGACGGCAGGGGTGCGGGTGCGGGGACGTTGACGGGCAATGACGTCGATCCCGAATCGACATCTGTCGCGACGACACAACCGGCAGCGACGACCCAGCCGACGGGGATGGCAGCCCCACCTGATGCGGAGGACGTGGATGACTCGGATGATGGGCTGATCATCGGCGACGGGATTCAGGTGACATGCGAATACACGCTACGGAGCGGCGACGGCGAGGTGTTGGATACGTCCGATGGGCGCGGCCCGTTGAAGTTCGTTTATGGGACGGGCGCGATGATTCCGGGTTTTGAGCGTGCGCTCACGGGCAAGAAGGCTGGTGACCATTTCAAGTTTGAGGTCCCGCCGGAGTTGGGTTACGGCATGCCGGATCCGGCGCTGGTGCAGCAAGTGCCGCGCAGCCAGTTCGGTGACATCGGTGATTTGGAGCCCGGTACGGAACTGTTTGCGCAGACGCAGCGGGGCCCGATCAAGGTGGTGGTTCGTGAAGTGACCAAGGACACGGTGGTGGTGGACATGAACCATCGTCTGGCTGGTCGCACCCTTTATTTTGAGGTGAAGATCCTGAGTCTTGGCGACGGGGCGGCATCCTGAATCATGGGGTCGGGGTGGATCGTGGGATGTGGCGGCGTCACGTCCAGCCGTGGGCGCACGTTGGCAAGCGGCGGTGTGACCTTACAATGCCATCATGACGCAAATCGCAACGGCACCGGCGCCGCCGGCTGAACCTGCTTCTGACGCGCTGGTGCGAGTGGAGCATCTTCGGACGTATTTTCCGGTGCGCCGCGGCGTGCTTCGCCGCACGGTGGGGCACGTGCGTGCAGTGGATGACGTGAGTTTTGAGATCAGCGCCGGCGAGACGCTGGGGCTGGTCGGCGAGTCGGGTTGCGGGAAGACGACGCTGGGGCGCACGTTGCTGCGGCTGATACCGGCATCGGGGGGGCGGGTGACGTTTGACGGCACGGACGTGCTGTCGGCGGATCGGGGGACAATGCGATCGCTGCGACAACACATGCAGATCATCTTTCAGGATCCGGTGGGGTCATTGAATCCGCGGATGACGATCGGGCGCATGATCAGCGAGCCGATCCGGGTGCATGGGATCGCTGAGGGCACGGCGGTGCAGGACCGCGTGGCGAAGCTGTTAAAGCGGGTGGGGTTGAGCCCGGATTATGCATCACGGTATCCGCACGAGTTTTCGGGGGGACAGCGGCAGCGGGTGGGCATCGCGCGGGCGTTGGCGCTCGAGCCTCGGTTCATTGTGTGTGACGAGCCGGTCAGCGCGCTGGACGTTTCGATTCAATCGCAGATATTGAATCTGTTGAACGATCTGCAGGCGGAGGATGGGCTGGCGTATCTGTTTATCGCGCACAATCTGGCGGTGGTGGAGCATTTTTCGGATCGGGTGGCGGTGATGTATCTGGGTCGGATTGTGGAGGTGGCGGATCGTCAGGCGTTGTACGACCGGCCGCTGCATCCGTACACCCGGGCGCTGTTGAGCGCGGTGCCGGAACCGACGCCACGACGGGACCGACAGCGAATCGTGCTGGGCGGGGAGGTGCCTTCGCCGATGAACCCGCCAAGCGGGTGTCATTTTCATCCGCGGTGTGCGCTGACGCGCAAGCTGGCGGGCGATGGAGATGCGGGCGAGACGGTTGGGTTGACGGTGAACGGGGGATCCGAGCGGGTGATGGCGCGGTGTGTGGCAGATGCGCCGATGCTGGCGGCGCACGAAGGGGACGGCAGCCATTGTGCGGCGTGTCATTTTGCGGGGTGATGTGATTCCAACGGTGATTCGCATATCACGCGATGCGTCCGGGACGCCGATGCGGCGTTTCCGGCGCGTCAGACGGGTGGCGTCTGTGCAAATCGGTAATGAATGCGTTCAGTCTGCGACGGGGATGGGTTCGACAGAACCGTAACACGTGCCGGGGCGTCTGAATCAGGATAGACTGACGTGACACATGAACTCCGGACGCGAATTCGCCACCGCTGATTATCTGCATCCCGAGACGCTGGCCCAGGTCGCGGGGATCGATCTGCGTGCGCGGTTGATTGTGGAGGGGTTGATGACGGGGCTGCACCGGTCGCCGTATCAGGGGCAGGCGGTGGAGTTTGCCGAGCATCGCCAATACACGCCGGGCGATGATCTGCGGCATCTGGATTGGAAGGTATTCGGGCGGACGGACAAGCTTTATTTGAAACGTTACCAGCAGGAGACGAATCTGGATCTGATCCTGTTGGTCGACGGTTCGGGTTCGATGGACTACGGATCGTCGACGCGGTCGGGGCATGTATGGCGGAAGTTCGATCATGCGACTTCGATCGCGGCGGTGCTGGCATATCAGGCGCTGCTGCAGCAGGATCGGGTGGGATTGATCGTGTTCGCCGATCGGGTGCTGGACATGATTCGTCCGTCGGGGGCGCGGGATCAATGGCGATCGATCATCACGGCGCTGGGCACGCAGCCGGTGAATGCCGAGACGCAGATCGAGCGTGTCGCGGACGAGGCGTTGTCGCTGATCAACCGTCGAGCGTTGGTCGTGGTGTTGAGCGATCTGTTCGAGAGCATTGACGCGCTTGGCGCGGCGCTGGCGCGTTTGCGGTTTCAGCAGCATGACGTGGTGTTGTTTCAGACGCTGGATGCACATGAGTTGCAGTTCCCGTTCGAGGCGCCGACGCGCTTCGTGGGTTTGGAGAGCGAGGGGCGGCTGGATCTGGACCCGCGGGCCCTGCGTACGGCGTATCTGGAACAGGTTGAACAGCACGTCGGATCGGTGAGCGAATCGGCGCGGCGGTTCGGGTTCGATCACGAGGTGATTGACACGTCGCAGCCGATCGGACCGGTGCTGAGTCATTATCTGGCCCGGCGGAACGCGCGACTGAAGATGCTGTGATCGTGCGAGCGATGAATATTAATATGATTACTAACATAATATTATATCCAGACACATTTAAGGTTTACGCCACGTGATACCGCAGGCTTTGGCACAAGTCTGGATGCCCTCTTTCACGGCGCCGGCGCTGGCGGCGGCGGGAGCGGCGGCGGTGAGTGTGCCGATCATCATCCACCTGCTGGCGCGGCGACGTCGACGTCCCGAGCCGTGGGCGGCGATGCGGTTTTTGATGGCGGCGTACCGGCGGCATCGGACGCGACTGCGGCTGGAGCAGTTGCTGTTACTGTTGTTGCGTTGCCTGATCGTGTTGCTACTGGGGATGGCGTTGGCCGGTCCGCTGCTGCGGGGGACGGGCGCGGCGGGGCTGCTGCCGGCGGCGGGTCGGTCGGTGGTGTTGGTGGTTGACAATTCAATTGGATCGTCGGCCACGGATGCGGCAGGTGGGGCTGAGTTCGATGCATTGATTGAGACGGCGGACCGCATCATTGCGGACCTGGGGCCGGCGGATCGGGTGGGCATGATCACGACGGGTCGTCCGGCGCAGATGTTGATCGCGCCTCCCACAGCCGACCGGGCGATGGTGCGGCGGCGTCTGACTGAGTTGTACGCTACGCCGGCGGCGTCGGAGTTGGGTGATGCGCTGGGGTTGGCGATGGAGGCGATGGAGGATGGCGGGGAATCAGGTCCGGCGTCGGTGGTGGTGTTGAGCGGGCTCCGGGCGGGCACGGCACGGGTGGAAGAGCCGTTGCCGCGTGACCTGGAGGCGTTGGGGCGGCGAGCGACGTTGCTGGCGTTGGAGCCGCGTGAATCACTGGACAACATTCAGATTGAATCGATGCGGGCGCGACAGGAATTGGTGATGCCTGACGCGCCGGGGGAGGCGCCGTCGGCGATGTGGGAAGTGACGTTGCGGCGCTTCGGGTCGGTGAGCGATGAGGGATCGGCGGAGGTGCAGTTGATGGTGCCGCAGGGCGCGGGGCTGAATCGCACGGTTCGATTCGACCGGGGGGCGGAGCGGACGGAGATCGTGTTGACGACGCCGCTGAGCACGGATGGGCCGACGGCGGTGACGGCAGTAATGCGGCCGGGACGCGCGGATCGAGATGCGGTGGAGGCGGACAATCAGCGTGTGAGCGTCGTCGACGTGCGTCAGCGGATGGATGTGCTGATCGTGGCGCCGGAGGCGGGGACGTTGGCGGACGGGACGAACAGCAACACGATTGCGACGGTGCAGTGGTTGCTGTCAACGGCGCTGCGTCCGGTGGTGGATCTGAGTGACTGGCCGATTGAACTTGATGTGATGGATCCGGCGCGGATGGATGCGTCGGCGCTGGGCGGCGCGGACGTGGCGATCGTGCTGCGTCCGGATCTGTTGGGCGAGGATCAATGGGCGGCGGCGCGTCGATGGTGCGGCGAGGGCGGGGTGATGTGGATTACGGCGCCGCCGGCGCGACAGTCGCATCTGTGGCCACAGCAGTTGACCGATGCGTTTGGGTTGGGGTGGTCGATCGCGATCGAGCCAACGGATCACGACCCGGCGACGGGCCCGGCGACGGGGGGTCCGACGCCGGCGGCGTTGATGCGGCTGAGCGCGGATCTTGAAGATATGCTTCGACCGGTGCGGTTTTACACCTCGCTGATGATCGAGCCAGCCACGGTGTCGGCGCCGACTGAGGTACTACTGAGCAGCAGTGCGGGGCGTCCGCTGATGCTCAGCTGCCCGGTGGATGGCCGGGGGCGACTGGTGGTGCTGGCGACGGCGCTGGATGAATCGTGGACGAATCTGCCGACGCGTCCGTTGTTCGTGCCTCTTGTGCATGAGGTGCTGCGATGGACGATCGCGCGGACGCAACCGGCGCGACATTTTGAGCCGGGCGATCAGCCGCTCTTGGCGGGCGCGTTCGCGGAAAGTCCGGAACTGATCAGTCCGACGGGGCGATCGGTATTGCTGGTCGCCGGACGGTCGGGGGAAGGCAAGGACGGCGCGGCGGGCGAGGGGGGATCGTTCGGGCTGTCGCCGATCGAGCCGCTGAGCGAGGCGGGGTTGTATCAGGCGAGTGCGGAGCGGCTGGCGGTGAACGTGAGTTCGAATGCGGCAGACACGCGGACGGTGGAGACTGACGCGCTGAAGGCGTGGCTGGGCGCGTGCGGGGACTGGCAGTTTATTGACGCGCACGATCCGGTGACGGCGATGGAGGCGGCGGCGCCGACATCGGACTTGAGTGGGCCGCTGTTGTGGATTCTGCTGGCGATGGTGATTGTGGAGATCCTGTTGGCGCGGCGGGCGTCGCACGCGTCCACGGCCGGGCAACGCACGCTTGAGCTGCCGGGGCGCGGCGCAGCGGCCGGATCGGGCGGCGCAGCGGGCAGTTTGGTGCGTTGATGGATCATGGTTGATCGGATGGTTTAGCTGCGATGGCGATGTGGATGACACAGACCGTGCCGCTGGTGCTCGCGGACGGGGGCGACGCGGGGTCGCGCAGCGCGACGGAGTGGCTGCTGGGTCTGGATCGGTTGCGCCTCAGTGGTGAGACGCTTGAGCTGGGTTGGCGGTTTCCGCTGCCGGCGTGGGTCTGGGCGTTGATGGTATTGGTGATCGCGGCGCTGGCGTGGCTGGGTTACCGGCGGATGATCGGTCGCGCGGGGGGACGGGCGGTGCTTGGCGTGACGCGCGGGTTGATTGTGCTGTGTGTCGCGGCGCTGCTGGCGGGTCCGATGCTGGTGTTACCGCGTGAACACATCGAGCGCGATCAGGTGCTGATGCTGGTTGACCGCAGCGCTTCGATGACGTTTGCCGACGTGATTGACCCGACGGCGGCGGGCGGGCGGTCGACGCGTGAGGCGCAGTTGCGGGCAGCGCTGCTCGAGCATGAATCGGCGTGGCAGAGCATTGCGACGGAGCACCAGATCCATTGGTGGACGTTCGCGGATGCGGTGCAGCCGATCGGATCACCGGATGACCTGTTGGAGCCGGACGGTCCGGCTACGGCGATGCGCAGCGCGTTGGACGTGGCGCTGCGACGGACGACGGGCAAGCCGATCAGCGCGATTGTCGTGTTCTCCGACGGGCGGAGCACGGAGAAGGTCGGAGCCGAGACCTTGCAGCAGTTGTCGCATCGGGCGGCGCAGGTGATCGCGGTGCCGCTGGGGTCCCCGACGACGCCGATCGACACGGCGATCGGACGGGTGGACGCCCCGCAGCGTGCGTTCATCAATGACAACGTGCCGGTGATCGTGCACTTGAACCGGACGGGGGATGATCCGGATGGGTTGATGCCACGGGGTGGCGCGATGGTGCGGCTGATCGATCAGCAGACGCAACAGGTGCTTGATGAAGAGGCGGTGGGTCCGTGGGATCAGCCGGTGGCGTTGTCGGCGAGCGTCGAGGCGGCGGGTCCGGTGACGTGGCGTGTGGTGCTGGATGCGGGCGACGATGAGTTGATTCGGGAGAACAACACACAGGACATCGGTCTGACGCTTGTGGACCGGGCGATTCGGCTGTTGTACGTCGAGGGATACCCGCGGTGGGATTACCGATTTCTGCGGAGTCTGCTGGTGCGGGAGGACAGTGTTGATGCGAGTGTGATGCTGGTTTCGTCGGATCGCGCGTTCGCGGCGGAAGGGGACATCCCGCTGCAGAGCGTGCCTCGTGTTGCGGAGGATTGGCAGCCGTTTGACGTGATTGTGGTGGGAGACGTGTCGCCCGACTTTTTTGGCGAGGTGTCGCTTCGACACTTGCGTGAGCACGTGGCCGATCGTGGGGCGGGCCTGTTGTATCTCGGAGGCCAGCACGCGATGCCGACGGCGTATGTGTCGGGGGCGCTGGCGGATCTGCTGCCGATGCGGAGTCCGTCGAGCGTATCGCGCTGGCCGGTGGAGGTGACGGCACGGCCGACGCGGGCGGCGGACGTGTTGGGTGTGTTGCGTCTTCAATCCCCGTTTGGTGAGCCCGGGGAGATGTGGCCGGCGGAGTTGCCGACGCTGCGCTGGGGACAATCGCTCGGGGCGCTAAAGCCGGCGGCGGAGGTGCTGGCGATGGCGGAGCCGATTGATGAGCCGCTGCTGGTGCGCATGCGATATGGGGCGGGGCAGGTGTTGTATCTGTCTACGGATGAGATCTGGCGGTGGCGTTACGAGCATGGTGAGCTGTACCCACAACAGTTTTGGATGCAGGTGATTCGCCTGCTGGGCCGCGGGCGTATTCAGTCGGAGATGGGAGCTGAATCACGGCTGCGATTTGATGTATCACACCGTCGGGCTTCGGTGGGCGATACGCTGGTGATTGAACTGGATGTTTCGGATCAGTCGCTGTTGGTCGCGGAGCGCCGAGCGATGACGGCGCACGTGCGTGAGGTGGGGGGGACGCGGTCGGCGGATCAATCGCTGGTTTTGCAGGCGACGGATCGAGCGGGGCGGTTCCGGGGGACGTGGCAACCGCGCCGGCCGGGGCAATTTGACGTGGCGTTGGATGACCCAATGCTGGCGGAGTTGAGTATTTCGCGCCGCGTTGAGGTGCGGCGCACGGCGGATGAGACGCGCAATCCGGGCACGGACCATCCGCTGCTGGCCTCGCTGGCCGAGGCGACGGGAGGTCGTGTGCTGGCGATTGACAAGCTTGGGCAACTGCCGCAGCTGTTGCCGGACAACGCGCGTCGCACGGCGGCGGACATCAGCGAATCACTGACCACGAGCCCGCTGGCGTTTGGCTTGGTGCTGGGGCTGCTGATTTTGGAGTGGGTGGGGCGTAAACTGATGAGGTACGCGTGAGCCGGCGGCCCGGCGGGTGGAGCCGCGTCCGCTGCGTTCGGGAGCTGACCGTCCATGGCTGATTTCGTCGCACAGCTTGACTCGATTCGACGGCAGACGCGTCGGCTTCTGGTGCTGATGCGTCTGGCGGCGTGGGTGTCGGCATTGATCGGCGCGGCGCTGGCGGCGGGGGTATTGGATTACGTGATTCATCTGCCCGGTGCGGTGCGGCTGGTGCTCGGGTTGCTGGTGATCCTGGCGGCCGGGGTGTGGGGCGTTCATCAGATCGGGCGAGCGTTGCGCGTTCACCCGGGGCTGGCGAGTCTGGCGCTTCGGCTGGAGCGGCTGTACCCGGAGACGGCGGGCCGGCTGGCGACAGGGGTGGCGTTCACGGTGGACCCGCAGCAGGCGGGGGTGTCACCGATCAGTCATGTGTTGGCGCAGCGGACGGCGCAGGACGCGGAGAGCGCGATGGGGCCGCGACAGATGCGGAAGCTGGTCAACCCGAGGCGACCGGGCTGGGCGGCGGGTCTGCTGGTCGTGAGTGTGGTGGTGATGGTCGGTTGTTTTTTGATGATGCCCGAGGCGTCGGGGATCGCGCTGCGGCGATGGACGATGCCGCTGGGTGATGCCGCGTGGCCCAAGCGCACGATGCTTGAAAGCGACACGCGGTTGACGAATGCGCCAAACGATCAGCCCGTGCCCATCCGAGCAGTTGTGACGAAGGGGGATCGTGACGGGCTGCGGGTATGGGTGAAGTATCGATTCGTCGGGGACAGCGAAGCGTTGTCGGATCGCGACTGGCAGCGGGCGCTGCTGACGCGGCAGTCGAACGCGGCGAGTGCGGGGTCGTATCAGCGATTGCTCGAGCCGGAGTCCGGCGCGGCGACGGTGGAGCTGTATTTTGAAGCGGACGACGATCGAACGGAGCGGCAGCGAATCACGCTGATCGAGCCGCCGGGATTGCGCCAGATGCGATTGCAGGTTGAGCCGCCGGCCTATGCGTCTGACCTGGTGGCGATTGAGGCGCGCGATCTGTTGCAGCCGCCGCGGCCGACGGTGACGGTCGACGCGCTGGCCGGCTCAACCATGACGTTGGCGGTGCAGACGAACAAGGTATTGCCGCTACCGAGCGTCGCGGAGCCGACGGGACTGGACGATTCGGACGTGGCCGAGTTTGTGCAAGACACGCTGGGCGGGCTGGTGAGCGATTTCGACGCGCCGACGGTCGAGGCGATGGGAATCGAGTTCGATCCGATGCCGGGTCAACCGACAGCGTGGCAGATTCGCTGGACGCAGATCCAGGCGGTGACCGTGCAGCTTCAATTGACGGACGAGCATGGGTTGAGGCACGTGGATGGCCGGCTGTTTCGATTCCTGGTTCGTGAGGACGTTGGGCCGCAGGCGAGCGTGATTGAGCCTCCGACTGACGAGCAGGTGTTGAGCACGGCGGTGTTGGCAATCGGCGCGGAGGCGAGCGACGACGTGGCGGTGACGCATATACAGATCGACGCACGGGCGCCGGATTCCGAGCCGCAGTTACTTGGCGAAGCGGCGGTGCGTGGTCCGCGTGCGCGGGCGGATGCGGCGCTGGAGTTGGAGCCGTTTGCACTTCGCCCGGGGCAGGAGATGTTGGTGGTCGCCACGGCGTTGGACGGATTCGATCTGGGCGGCGAGCGGCACGACCCGGTCGAGTCGCGGCCACGACGGTTGATGATCATCAGCCCGGAGACGATGGCGCAACAGATTCGTGCGGAGATGATGTCGATCCGCCAGCGGGCGTTGCGGGCTGAGGCGATGCAGGCGGAGTTGGAGGCGTCGAAGACGGACGCGGCCAACGCGGCGCGTCAGCAGCGGCTATCGGAGCAGATCGGCGCGATGCAGCAGGTCGCGGAGCAGCAGGCCGAACGGATGGCGCGGAATCGGCTGGATGACGAGGCGCTGGATCGGATGGTGGAGCGGTCAGATGAGCTGCTGGAGGCGGCGCAGGAGGCTGCGGAAAGCGCGGCGGACGCGATGCAGCGGGCGGCTGAAGATCAGGAGCAGGCGGCTGAGGCCAGGGAGGATCAACGTGCGGTTCGAGATCGGCTGGGTGAATTGATCGACATGCTGGATCAGGGGCGGGCGGCGTTTCGGGTCCGCCAGCAATTGGGGAAGTTGAAGTCCGACCAGCAGAAGCTGCTGGAGCAGACCGAGGCGCTGAAGCCGCGGACGCTCGGGCAATCACCAGATCAGTTGAGCGATGATGATCGAGCGGCGATGGAGGCGTTGGCGGAGGCGCAGCGTGAGTTGGCCGAGACGGCGGAGCGGCTGACTGACGCGTTGCGTGACACGGCGGATCGCCTGACGCGTCAGGCGGAATCGCCGAGTGATGAGGCGCTGGCCGAGGCGTTGCGGGAGGCGGCGCTGATCGCTCAGCGTCAAGCGCTATCACAAAAGATGCGGCAGGCGGGTGCATCGGCGTCGCAGAACCAACTGTCTCGGGCCGAGTCGAATCAGGCGAGCAGTCTGGCGACGATTGAGGAGATGCTTGAACAGGTGAATGCCCTGGACAAGAAGCAGCAGGAGATGCTGCGACGTCAGTTGGAGGAGTTGGTCCAAGCGATTGAGCGACTGGTGCGACAGCAGACGGCGCAACTGGGGCGTTTGATGGCGGCGGTGAACTACGCGGGCCTGGATGAGCCGCTGCTTCAGCTTCGTCGGAACACGTTGGCGGTGGCGGAGCAGGCGCGTCAGGTGGGCGATCAGGCCGAGCCGGTCGCGATGCATCTCGACGGGGCAGCGGTGCATCAACAGCAAGGGGTGGAAGCGCTGCGGGCGGATCCGGCGATGGGTGATGATGCGACGGAAGCGGAGCGCGCGGCGCTGGATCGATTGGAACAGGCGTTGGCGCTGGCGCGTGAGTTGGCGGAGCAGGCGAAACAGGAAGAGGACGAACAGCGCCGGAAGGAACTGACCAAGGCGTACGAGAAGGCGCTGGCGGATCAGACGGAGATCGCGAAGGAGACGAAGGTCCTGATTGATGAGCCTGACGCGGAACGCGGGCGCAAGTGGCGGATCGATTCGATGGATCTGGGTCATCGTGAGTCGGAGCTGCGGTTGGCGCTTCAGGACATTGAGGCGCTGGTGGCGGACACGGTGGTGTTCTCAGCGGTGCACACGGAGATGGACGAGTGGGCCGAGCGTGTCACGACGGTTCTGGATCGGGCGGAGGCCGAGCCGCAGACGCTTTTGACCGAGCAACTGGTGATCAGTGCGATCGAGTCGCTGATCGAGGCGTTGAAGCGCGACAATCCGGACAATCCGTTCGCGAGCGAACAGAACAGCGGTGAGGGCGGCGGGGGCGGCGGCGAGCCGAGGCTGATTCCGCCGATGGCCGAACTCAAACTGCTGCGCGAGCGTCAGAAGGTGTTGTACCGCATGACTCGAGAACTGCACGCCCAGGGGCTGTTGGATCAGGCGGGTCGAGATATGCTTAATGAACTGGCGAATCAACAGCGTCGGCTGGTGGAGACGGCGGAAACGATGGCCGAGGCATTGCAGCGGGAGTGAACGCGATGCGATGGATGTTGCTGGTGTTATTAGTGTTGATCGCGGCTTCGGCCGACGGGCAGGCGCCCGAGGCGGCAGTGTCGGGTGAACCGACGCTCGATGAGCTGTTGGGATTGACGCCGGAAACGCGGTCGGCGGAGTCGCCGTTGAGCGATGCCCCCCCACCGGGCGGTGGGGCCCCGGGCCCGCCGCTGGATCTGTCGCTGGACGAGCCGCCGACGGAGGTCTTTGACCAAGCGGTGGCGGACATGAAACGTGCGGCGGATCGTCTGGGTTTCGAGCAGGATCCGGGCATCGACACGCAGCGACTTCAGCAGGACGTGATCACGAAACTTGAGCGCATGATCGAGCAATTGCAGAACCAGCAGTCCTCGTCGTCGTCGCGTCAGAGCGGCCAGCAGAAAGAGCAGGCCAAACAGGATGTGGGGAGCAAGCCGGGGGAACAACAGGCGGCGGGCGGCGGGAACAACCCCGCAACCACGGTCGGCCCGCCGGGGCAGGTGAATCCGCACGAGACGGGGGAGAGTGCGTTGGCGGAACGCGTCGACGCGTGGGGGAATCTGCCGCCGCGTTTGCGGGATGGGCTGCTTCAGGGGTTGGAGGATCGATTCAGCCCGCTGTACCGAGATTTGACGGAACTTTACTACCAGCGTCTGGCGGAGGATGCGCAGACGCCTTGAAACCGACTCGCTGATCGGAACATATGGTTTTCGCTGAACAAAGTGGAACAACTCTACGTCGCTGGATTGCCGTCTGGCTGGCGATCGTCGGGTTGCTGGCGCCAATGGTGCCGTCGGCGCGGACGGTGAAGGCGCAGGAGGCGGTGGCGGACGGGGACGAGACGGATCAATTCATTGAGAACACCGACGAGAGCCGCGCGGCGATGGAGCGGGGCCTTGAGTATCTGGCGTCGCAGCAGACGGCGGACGGCAGCTTTAGTGCGTCGCATTACGGGAAGAACGTGGCGGTGACGGCGCTGGCGTGTCTGGCGTTCATGTCCAACGGCGATTTGCCGGGGCGCGGGCGGTACGGGCCACAGGTCGAGCGCGGGGTTGATTTCGTGTTAAACCACGTGCACCCGACGGGCTTGATCGCGGCGGACACATCACACGGTCCGATGTACGGGCACGGTTTTGCGACGCTGCTGTTGGGTGAGATATACGGGCAGACGAACGATCCGCGTGTGCGGGAATCGCTGATCAAGGCGGTGCGTCTGATTGTGGGGGCACAGAATCCGGAGGGCGGGTGGCGGTATCAGCCTCAACCATTCGATGCGGACCTGTCTGTGACGATCTGTCAGATCATGGCGCTGCGTTCGGCGCGGAACGCGGGCATCAAGGTGCCGACGACGACGATCGACAAGGCGATCGAGTACGTCCGCAAATCGCAGAACTCCGACGGTGGGTTCCGTTACATGCTTGGCTCAAGCGGCAGTGCGTTCCCGAGATCGGCGGCGGGCGTGGCGGCGCTGTATTACGCCGGCGTGTATCAGGACGCGACGCTGGAGAAGGGGCTGGCGTATCTGCTGCGGCACAAGCCGGGCAAGCGTCAGGACGGCGGTCACTATTTTTACGGGCAATACTATGCGGTTCAGGCGATGTACCTGGCGGGCGGGACGTATTGGCGGACGTGGTATCCGGCGATCCGCAATGAACTGCTGCGCCGGCAGAACCGAGCGGATGGTTCCTGGCAGGGGTCGGCCGGTCCGTCGTACGGGACGGCGATGGCGTTGATCATTCTGCATGTGCCCCACCGATATCTGCCGATCTTTGAACGATGATGCGAACCACGACGATGTTGTTGGCCGGCGCGCTGGGGTGGTCGGTGTGGTGCGCCGAGTTGCGGGCTGAGGACGACGGGCAGATCAACGGCGCGGTGCTGATCGATCAGGACCTGAATCAAGAGGCGATCGGACTGCTGGGGCTCTCGGATGGATACCTCCGCTATTTCGGGTCGGATCGCCAACTCACGCGTCGGTCGTTGGACCAGGTGGTCGCGCTGCGGATGGAGGGATGGGAGCAGGCCCCGGGCGCGGCGGTGATCGTCGCGCCGGAGCCCGAGATCGCGACTGATCTGCCCCCGGGGGTGGTCATCGATGGCAACATGATCGTGATTGACGGGAACGTACGTTTGCGACTGGGGGGGATACAGGCGGCGAACGTGAATATCAACGGTCGACGGATCGACATGGATGCGATCCATCGCGCGTTGGCGATGCGCGAATTACAGGCGGCGATGGGCGACGGTGAGAGGGACGAAACGGGCGCGGCCGAAGCGGACACGATAGGGCAGATTCACCTGACCGATGGGCAGCGCATGACCGGGAAGATGGCCGGCGTGATCGACGGGCAGACGCTGCGATGGCGGACTGACCACGCGACGGTCGCGGTGTCGCTTGACAAGATTGTGTGGATTGGGCCTATGGGGCGGGACGCTCGTGCGGCGGCGCCGGTGAGCACGGACGTGATCGAACTGACAAACGGCGACCATGCGGCGGGGCTGGTTGAATCGATCGACGCGGACGGTGTCACGATCAACCTGGACGAACAGTCGATGCGGATCGACTGGCCGCGTGTGCAGTCGATGCGCCTGATCAATCCGGAGCGCTTGGCGGGCGGGGCGTGGCTGTGGCTGAACGATGGCAGCAGACTGTTGGTGGGCGAGCCGCTGATCACGCGGGAGCGCGTCACCGCACGCTGGTTCGGCGAACACGAGGTTGATCTGCCGCGCACCACGTTGCGCGAGATGCGATTCACGCGGCAGTATGAATTGATTCGTCTGGCGGATCTGTCGCCGACGATCCGGAGCGGCGGCGTGGTGTTCGGGGTGCCGATGCTACCGGAGCATCGAGGCGGGAAGATTTTCCTGCACGCTCCGATCGAGGTGGCGTATGCGCTGCCGAAGCGGGCGAGCCGATTCGCGGCGACGGGGTCGCTGGAGGCGGCGGATTTGAACTGGGCGGACATGGACTGGACGGTGGGCACGGGCGTGGGCGAGACGGCGCGGATGCGGATCCATGCTGAGCAACCGACGGCGACGGTGAACCTGCCGCTGGGCGGGCGGGGTCGGGGCGGCGAGTTAACGATTGGGCTGGAGACGGGGCGGAACGGGCCGGTGCGCGACCGGCTGACGTTGGTGGACGCGATGATTCTGGTCAAGCGGGTCGATGAGCGGGCGTCGGAGTGACGGGGGCCGATGGGCCCGGATATGGGTGAGTTTGCCTGGCGGACGAGCCGATATATAATAGGGGATTCGCGATTCACCGGAACGATTGGGAATGAGCCATGAAAGCTGACATTCATCCAACGTATGAAGATACGAACGTGACCTGTGCCTGCGGGTCGAATTTCACCACGCGAAGCACGCGGGGCGGCGAACTGCACGTGGACATCTGCTCGGCGTGCCATCCGTTCTTCACGGGCAAGCAGAAGTTCGTGGACACGGCGGGCCGGGTCGAGAAGTTCCAGAAGCGTTTCGGCGACAATTACTTTGGGGCGAACAAGGAAAAAGCCGGCAAGGCTTAGCGAATCGAAGAGACACTTTGACGAACCGTGGGCACGTGTTGTGCTCACGGTTTTCTAATGCTTTGATCTTTACGGCCCGGTGACGGGCTGGGCGCAGCGCGGCCTGGTAACGGTGGACACGATGGCGGATGGGTTGATCAACAAGCTGGAAGCGATGCTGGGACGGCTGGATGAGCTGGACGCGAAGTTGATCGACCCGCAGGTGGCGAGTCGGCATGATGAGCTGATCGCCGTGAGCCGCACACGAGCGGCGATTGAGCCGATTTGCGCGCGGTATCGTGATTACCGGGCGGCGCTGGGCGAGGCCGAGGACGTGAAGCAAATGCTTGAAGGGGAAAGCGATCCGGAGATGCGGGAGATGGCGCGGGGAGAACTGGCGGAACTGGAGTCCAGGGCGGGTTCGCTGCTCGAACAGATTCGCGAGGAGCTGGTGACGACGGACGATCGTGCGGTGGGTTCAGTGATTCTGGAGATTCGCGCGGGCGTGGGCGGGGACGAAGCGGGGATCTGGGCCGGCGATCTGCTGGAGATGTATCAGCGGTACGCGTCGGATCAGGGCTGGTCGTGGGAGCCGATGTCGTTTAACGCATCGGAGATGGGCGGCTGCAAGGCGGCGATCGTGACGGTCGCGGGTGAGGGGGTGTGGCAGCATCTGGGGTTCGAGGGGGGGACGCATTGCGTGAAGCGTGTGCCGGCGACGGAGGCGCAGGGGCGGATTCACACGTCGACGGCGACGGTGGCGGTGCTGCCGGAGCCGGAGAAGCTGGCGATTGACATTGCGGAATCAGATGTGGAGATCGATATCACCACGTCGCAGGGACCGGGCGGACAGAATGTGAACAAGGTCGCGACGGCGGTGAAGATGCGGCACATCCCCACGGGCATCGAGGTCCGCATGCAGGACACGAAATCGCAGCGACAAAACCGAGTGAAGGCGTGGCAACTGCTGCGGGCACGGGTGTACGAGCATGAGCAGCGGCAGATCGACGCGGATCGTGCGGCGAGCCGCTCGAAGATGATCGGCCGCGGCGGGCGCGAGGAGCGGATCCGGACGTATCGATACAAGGACAACCTGGCGGTCGACCACCGGATCAATCAGTCGTTCAATCTGCAGGAGGTGATGGCGGGGAATCTGGCGGAGATGATCGCGGCGCTGATCGAGCAGGATAAGGCGGCGCGTCTGGCGGCGCTGTGAGGCGGCGGTCAACCCGAGAGGCGCTTGTCATATTGGCCGAGTTGGTAATAGGTCACGTGCTGGGCTTCGAGGAAGCCGGGGTGGAGGCGGTAGGACTTGCCGTCGCGTACGACGAGATTGCGATCGGTCGTTTGTTCGATGCACAGGTCGAGGAAGGTTGACGAACCGCGCGAGGCGCGGGGCGCGAAGTCGCTGTGCTGCTGGCGCTTGAACAACTCACCCCAGGTGTAGGTCTGGTCCATCATGGGCTGGAAATTGTCATCCATGAACAGATAGACCAGGGGCAGCCACTCGCGGTCGATCCAGCGGATCAGGCCCTCCTGCATGAACGCGACGTTTCCAAACCGGCGGGCGCCGTGGTCATAATCGGACAGGGAAACGAATCGATCGGGGTCGGCTTCCACTTCGCGGCTTGGCAGAAACACAAGGTGTTCCTCGGTCTTCTGGCGCATGGTGACTTCGATGAGCCGGTCGGGCTTCTCGCCGCTGTAGCAGAACGTGACCTCGGGGTGCTGGCCGGGCGTGAACAGGAGTTCCACGAAGTAGCGGTAGCCCTCGTAGCGGCCGGGCTGGCGGTTGAGTTCGTTCTGAACCTTTTCGACGCGCGGCTGGTGGTCGGAGTGATAGGGACCATCTTCCCGCAGGTGGTTGATGACCGGTTGGTGGATGACGGCTCGACCGATGAGCAGGCTATGGGGGTCAACCCGGTAGAAGCAGCACGTGCTGCCGAAGACCTCTTCGAAGGCCTCCCGCACCGGCTTGCGGGCCTCGGCGCGTTTCGCGGCGCGGGGGAAGCGCACGGCAAGGCGTTCAATGGGACCGGAGGCGATGCCCTTCTCGGCGGCCTCGATGAAGAGTCGGAAGATATCGGCGACGAGCGCGACGCGGGACTTAGGGCGAAGGGCGAGGCGGCTGATCTCGATCCGGGTGCCGACGGAGATGCCCTTCATGTCGGTGTGCATCGTGGGCCGTCCGGCGTGCGCGCCAGTCATCCAAGTCGCGCGGGTGTAACGCTTGGCCAGTTGCCTGACGGCCGTGCGAATCCCCGCCGAAAGGGCGAAATCCGCACGGGGCTCGTAGTGAGCGACCAGATCGTACACCTGAGGTTTGATCGGAAGGATCATGGATCGGGCACCGGCTCAGGCTACTTGTGCTAGACGTTTGAGTTCCTCTTCCTCTTCCTTTTCGCGCTGGCGTGCCCACTTCGGATCGTAGAGCTTGCGGAACAGGCCGTCCTTTTCAATGAGTTCGTCGTGGGTGCCGCGCTGGACGATGCGTCCGTTGTCGAGCACGAGGATCAGGTGCGCGTCGCGGATCGTGGACAGGCGGTGGGCGATGATGAAGGTGGTGCGATCGTGCATGAGGGTGGTCAGGGCTTCCTGGACCTTCATCTCGGAGGCAGTGTCGAGGGCGCTGGTGGCCTCATCGAGGATCAAGAGGCGGGGATCACGAATCAGGGCTCGGGCGATGGCGAGCCGTTGGCGCTGGCCGCCGGAGAGGCGGGCGCCGCGGGAGCCGACAATCGTGTCGTAGCCGTAGGGCATGGCTTGGATGAACTCGTGGGCGTTGGCGAGCTTGGCGGCCTCGAAGACCTCGGCGTTGGTGGCGTCGGGCTTTCCGTAGAGCAGGTTCTCGCGGACAGTGCCTCGGAAGAGGTGGGTTTCCTGAAGGACGACGCTCATCTGGCTTTTCAGGCCGTGCAGTGAATAGTCGGCGATGTCGATGCCGTCGATGCGGATGGCTCCTTCGGTGCGGTCGTAGAAACGGGCGATCAGGTTGGCGACGGTCGTCTTGCCGGAGCCGCTGGGACCCACAAGGGCGATGACCTGCCCGGGCGTGGCGCGGAAGGAGATATCGCTGAGCACCTGCTTGGACATGGGGTAGGCGAAGCCGACGCGCTCGAATTCGACCTCGCCGGTGATCCGTCGGCGGATGGCGTTGGGTTTCTCGATCACATCAGGTTCGAGGTCGAGGATTTCGTAGACGCGCATGAGGCCCACGCGGGCGGGGATGATCTGGCCGGCGATGTTGATGAGCTGACGGATCGGGCCGTAGAGCGCGCCGGCATACATCACGAGCATGATGTAATTGCCTGCGGTCCCGTCCATCAGGATCACCCCGAGGCCACAGGCGAGCATGACCGCGATTGTACCGACGTTCGAGACCGAATCAGTGAAGACGCCCCAGCTATTGGACAGCCAGCCGGAGCGAATGCCGATCTCGTACCCTTCCCGGAGTTGTCCGATCAGAGCACGACACTCGCGCTGCTCTGCGGAGTAGCCCTTGACCATCTTGGCGGCATCGAAGACCTCGTGTGCCTTGCCTTGGATCTGGGAGTTCTTTTCCGAGGCCTTCCACGACTCGTAGGAAAGGCGTCGCTCAAACATGAAATAACTGAGGAAGTGCAGCGGCATGACGCCGATGGCGAGCAGGGCGATGCGCCAATCGAGGCAGAACAGAAGGATCAGAATGCCGACTGCTGAAAACACGGAGGTGATCGTGTGCAGGACGGTGCCGGTCACGAGGGTGGTGATGGAGGCAACGTCTCCCATCAGGCGCGACATGATTTCGCCGGGGCTGCGGCTTTCGAAGAAGCCCAGTGACAGTTTCTGGACGTGGTCGTACATCCGCTTGCGCAGGTCGAAGACGATTCGGCCGGCAACAACGCGCATGAGGTGACCGCTGAGCAGGCCGAGCACGGAGATAACCGCCCAGAGGGCGAACACAATCGCCAGAAGGACAAGAAACAGTCGCATGTCTTGATTGGTCAGGGCGTCGTCAATGATCAACTGGGTGATCTTGGGGGGTATCAGCGACAAGCCGGCAAGGATGAGCAGGATGACAAGGGTTTGGGCCAACTTCCAGCGGTATGGCGTGACCAGCTTGAGGAACTGTTGAAGCCGGGTGCCGCGTGCACGGATTTGCGGTTCGTGGTGCGTCCGGACTCGCACGACGGCCAAAAGGGACACGACCAGTGCGGCGGTCAGCATGAGACGGGATGGATCCATCGCGCCGGTGATGATCAATCGCGTCACGATGGGAGGCAGGAACCACAAGCAGGCCACGATCGCGGCCACGATGAGACTCGCGGCCAGCACGAGGCGACGCGACCCATCCGGGGCATGTCCGCTTCGTTGATCCTGCTGGTTCTCCTGCCTGCTGCGCATCACCGGTATCCGTGGTGGTTTCGGCGTATTCGCCCCGATTGCCCATCAGGCCATACGACAAGCCTCAAGGGTGAACGGTTGTAAGTTGTGTAAAAGGGAGTCGGCCGGGTATCAGCCCATCATATTCGGACGACGAATCTACCCATCTCCGTGGCAAGTCGTGTTGGATCCACCGGCCCCCAAGGGGCATTTCCACTGACCACTACAATCAGCCCGCTCCAACAGTTCGGAAAGTATATGTCGGTCCCGTGCCGGGTCAATAGTTTGGCACGTTTATTAATCAGATTTTTCGACCATTCGGCGCAGGGACGTTAAGATTCCGGTCAGGTTTTCATCGACGGTTTGGATGGGGGCAGTCAGGTTGGGCAGGACGACGGATGGGCTGGGTAGTCGCGGCGTCGAGAATTCGTAAGATAGACGCTCGATCCGGACTGGGTCGAGGCGGCGAACGAGAGACCAGACGGGCGGCATCGGCCGGACCATCACGTGGGGATAAACCACCATCATGACCACCGGGACAGCTCGCACGGACACGACACCCGCGGCGGAGGGCGGCTGGACCGGCGACCTGGGCGATCTGAGTCGTGCGGCGGCAGCGGGGCTTGAGCGGGCAGTGGAGGCCCTACGTGGGCAGCAGCACGCTGAGGGCTACTGGTGCGGGGAGCTGGAGGGCGATTCGATCCTCCAGAGCGAGTACATCCTGCTGAAGTGGATCGTGGAGCAGGAGGACGACCCGCGACTGGGTCGGATCGCGAATTACCTCCGCGACCAGCAACGGGCTGAAGACGGGGCGTGGGTCCAATATCCGGGGGCGGCGGCGGACCTGAGTGCGACAGTCAAGGGCTATTTCGCGCTGAAGCTGACGGGCGACGACATCAATGCCCCGCACATGGCCAAGGCGCGGGATTTGATCCTCCGGCTGGGCGGGGCAGAGCGGTGCAACACCTATACCCGGTTCTATCTGGCGGCCCTGGGTCAGATGCATTACGACAACGTGCCGGTGGTCCCGCCGGAGATGGTGCTGCTTCCGAAGTGGTTTTACTTCCATCTGGACAAGGTGTCGGCGTGGTCGCGAACGATGATCATGCCGCTGGCAATTATCTCGAGCTACCGGCCGATCCGGCAGTTGGCTCAGCCGACCGGCATCATGGAGTTGTATGTCAATCACGATTATCTCGACCGGCCTCGCGTCGAGATCGATCAGCAGTTGATCAGTTGGAAGAACCTGTTTCTCGGGACGGACCGTCTGCTGAAAGTGTGGCAGCGGACGCGGATCCTGCCGCTGCGCGGGGCGGCGGTGCGGCGGATCGAACGGTGGATTCTTCGGCACACACGGCACAGCGACGGGCTGGGCGCGATCTTCCCGCCGATGGTTTACATCATCATCGCGCTGCGGTCGCTGGGGTACGATCAGACCAACAAGCACGTGCAGGAGGCGTGGGCGCAACTGGATCGGCTGATGATCGATGACGGTGAGAAGATCCGATTCCAGCCGTGCTTCAGCCCGGTGTGGGATACGGGTCTGGCGACGTATGCGATGACGGAGGCGGGGCACGGCAATGAGGACGCGTCGACGGGTCGGGCGTGTGAATGGCTGATCAGCAAGGAGTGCCGCTTCCCGGGGGACTGGACGGCGAACGTGCGGCAGCCGGTGAAGCCTAGCGGGTGGTATTTTGAGTTTAACAACGCGTATTACCCGGATGTCGACGACACGGCGATGGTGGCGATGGCCTTGCACTGTGCCCGCGGGGAAGAGGCGCGCGAGGCGGCAAAACGGGGTGTCGACTGGATCTTCGCGATGCAGAACGACGACGGGGGGTGGGCGGCGTTCGATCGGACGAATCAGCGTCCGATCCTCGAGCATATTCCGTTTGCGGACCACAATGCGATTCAGGACCCGTCGTGCCCGGACATCACGGGGCGGACGCTGGAATGCCTGGGGCACATGGGTTACCGCACGGATCACCCGGCGGTGGACAAGGCAATTGGGTTCATTCGCGCGACACAGGAGCCGGAAGGCTGCTGGTTTGGCCGCTGGGGCGTGAATTACCTTTACGGGACTTGGCAGACGGTGTGCGGGCTGAAGGGCGTGGGCGTGGCGATGTCGGACGAATGGATTTTGAAGGCGGGCCGGTGGCTGAGGGACGTGCAAAAGGACGACGGCAGCTTTGGGGAATCGGCGGACAGCTATGAAGACCCGACGCTGAAAGGGGCGGGCCCGGCCACGGCATCCCAGACAGCGTGGGGGACGATGGCGCTGATGGCGATCTTCGGGGCGACGGATCCGGCGGCGCTGGTGGGTGTGAAGTGGCTGCTGGACAACCAACTGCGAGCGGCGGACAGTGAATCGGGGGACTCGGCGGGCTCGTGGCGGGAGGACTGGTTCACGGGGACGGGATTCCCGCGCGTGTTCTACCTGCGGTATCACCTGTATCGGCTGTACTTCCCGGTGATGTGCCTGGGGCGGTGGGTACGGATGGTTGGACCGGGGCACACCAACGCAAATCTCTGATCCGGTTCACGCCGGCTCGATGTTCTTGACCATGTACGCCTGCAGGTTGCCGGACTCGCGGGCGTTGAAAAAGGCCATCCTGCCGTCGGGGGACAGGAAGGGGTGGGCGTGTTGCGGTGACTCGGCGAGGGTGCGGGTATCGAGGAGGTAGCGCCACTGGGTGAGGGGGTCTTTGAGGGGATCGCCGAACTCGGCAGCCCAGATTCTGGCGGTGCCCGGGTGATCGGGCGTGTAGTCGGTGATGAAACGGCGGCCTTCGATATCGGTCGCGAAGTGGTGGAAGTCGGGGTGTTGGAAGGATCGGGCAAGGTCGTTGCGCTGGGTGTTGCGGGTGCCGATGCCGACGTGGCCGTCGTGGAGGCCGGCGGCGCCTTCGATCACGGTGTGGCGATTGGCGGTGGTCTGGAGGGCGCTGGTGATGGCGACGGTGGAGCGGCCGCGCCAGCACTGATGGCCCTCACAGAATTCGTCGTTGTCGCGGCCCCAGGGCAGGTCGCGAAAGTTGGACCCGTCATCGCGGATCACGTGGATGTCACAACCGGGGCCGGCGATGAATCGGTCGCCGCGCTCGCCGTCAGGTCCGGTGACGTTGCCGTGGTTTTCCTGGACAAGGATGTCGTGGGAAGCGTCGGGATCAGTGCTACGGCAGTATTGGGGATGGGTGTTGCACCAGCTATGGCCGTCGAGCACGAGGCGAGCTTCGTTCTGACCCAGATCGAACACGAGCATGCCGAAGGGGGACGGCTGGCGCCGGCCGTCACCGAGGAAGCCGGCCGTCGCGATGCGTCGGCCGTCGCTGGAGATCGAGGACAGGGGATACATGTGGGAGATCTGTCGGATGGCGTCGGCGGCGGGGGTGTCGAGGACGATCAGGGCTTCGCGGTCGGTGCCGTCGAGGCGGACCCGTTTGAGGGTGAGGCGGCCGGCGTTCAACTCGGTCTGGTCGTGGAAGTAGTAGAGCCATTGTCCGTCGGGCGAGACGCTGGGGCCAGTGACGCCGAGTTCATCGGTGAGCGGGGAGAGCTCGCCGTTGTTGTCGAGATCGCAGAGCAGGTACTGGTGTTGGGGATCGTTCTTGTCGCTGCCGTGGGGGTTGGCGGATCGATGCACGATCAGACGTTTGGAATCGGGGGTGAAGATCTGGGCTTCCATGTAAATGTGACACGAGGGCACATCGGATTCGGTGGTGAGTTGGTAGACCTCAAGGTCCGGGGGTGATTGATCGTCTACGAGATCGGGACGGGGGATCATTGGAAGGTTCCCGTAAGACGTAAGAGGCGAGCGACAGGGCGGGCCAACTGTCGCGATGCGGGCAAGGCGCCACTATAGCGTGTCCTGCGGCCGGGCAGGAATGTGCCAAGTCCATACAATGGCGCGCGACACGGATCTTGCTAAGGATGCGGCATGGACACGTTCGAAGCGATATGCCAGCGCCGGTCGGTCAAGCAGTTCGACCCGAGCCACGAGATGACCGACGCGGAGATCCGGAAGCTGCTGGATGCGGCGATTCAGTCGCCCACATCGTTCAACTGCCAGCACTGGCGATTCGTGGTGGTGAAGGACGCGGCGATGCGGGCGGAGATTCAGGCTGCATCATTCAATCAGACGCACGTGACTGAGGCATCGCTGCTGGTTGTGCTTGCGGCGGACCTCAAGGCTTGGGCGAAAGAGCCGCAGCGATACTGGAAACATGCGCCGCCGGAGATACTGCAGCGGATGGTGTCGATGATCGGGCCGTTTCATGAGGGCAACGATCAATTGCAGCGGGATGAGGCGATGCGTTCATGCGGCCTGGCGGGGCAGACGATCATGCTGGCGGCCAAGGCGATGGGATACGATTCGTGTCCGATGATCGGATTCGATCCGGTGAAGGTGGGGGCGTTGATCCATCTGCCGGCCGATCACGTGATCGGGTTCATGGTCGTGGTGGGCAAGGCGGTGCAGCCGGCGCGGCAAAAACCGGGGCAACTGGCTCTGGACGACGTCGTGGTGCAGGATCGATTCGATTGATTTGGTGCGGGGCGCGGCGCGGCTACGGCATAACGGAGTAGGTCGTCAGCGACAGGCCCTTGAGTGATAGACCGACGGGCACGAGATTGGGCCGGGAAAACCACTTGACGTGACCATCGAAGAAGGAGAGGTTGGCGCCTTCGCCGGGCTCGTCATCGCGCAACAGTCGGAACGAGGGGTTGGTCGGCGCCGCGACGGCTTCACCGTTGCCGTGGTTGAATCGTTCCCATCCGGGCTTGGCGGCTGATTCGTCGTACAGATCTTGCATGACCACGCGCTGGGACGTGGTGTCGACGCCCATGGTCCACGTGGGGACGGCCTGGGTGGTGCCGAAGTCGGGGTAGGAGCGTCCGGGCCAATAAGCGTAGGTTGAATAGTTGACGTGACGGGTATTGCCTGGATCGTCCAACGGCGTGGCTTCGGACAGCGCGGGGCAGCGCCAGATGCGGTAATCGCCGATGTATGGGCCAATGTAGTTGCGCAGATCGTAACCGTTGCCGGGCACATAGAACGCTGAGCCCACGACATCCTGACGGTCCGAGGCGGGGGGCAGGTGATCGCGATAGTCATAGGCGTAATATTGGAGGATCAGATGGCATTGCTTGAGGTTGCTGGCACATTCGACGCGCACGGCGAATGGCGAGCCTTGGCCATCGCGGGCAGCACGATGCTCAACAGCAACGCGATGACGGCAATGACCACAAGCAGTTCGACGAGTGTGAACGCGCTGCGGCGCGCGCGGCGGGAGCCGGACATGTCTCAATCTCCTTGACGCCTGTTTCGGGCCTGACACAACACGTCGATCGCGACGCGCCGTGCGGCCATCTCCACGGTCTATGCTACTGCACGATCGCCGGCGGGGATGTGTAATTTCAGGCGAAAAGGGATGGGAACGGGCGAGCGGGATGGCGTGGTTGAATCCACTGTTTGCCCAGATTGCCCAGACGCGGCACCTTGAAGGGCCGATATGCGGGGCGGTGGACTGCGTTGACGAGCGGGTTGGTCGGTCCGACATCGTTGGGCGAAGATGATGTGGGGACGGATCGTCAGAATCCCGGCGCCAGAGGCGTGGTGGGAAGTTGGATCCCGGGATCCTGGGGCGGGTTAATCGCCTCGATGGCCGCTTTGTAAAGCACGATCCCACTACCGAGATCGGTTTCAAGACTGCGGGTCGTGTCGGCGGCGGCGTCGCTGCTGAGCTCGGTTTCGACGTTGATGGCGGTCTGGGCGATGCGCTGATTGAGCGTCAGGGGCAGCGCGCCGATGAGCCACTGCAGATCCGGCCGCTCATCGTGGACGATGTAGACGTGAAGTGATTGATTGATCCGCCGCCGGTAATCATCGAGTAGCGCATCAACACCCTCGTCGGCCTGTTGGTCTGAGTCGAGGGGACCGATCGTCGGGCGTCCGCTGAAGTAATGCATGGCGCGGGGATCGCTGGCGAGTACGAGGGCGTCGGCTTTAGGGACCGCATCGCGCACGTGGTTGGCCATGGCCTGCAGTGTTTCGAAGCGCCCGTCTTCGTAGTGGGCCAGGAATGGCGTGCTGCGTTGTTCGATGATCAGCATGCTAATCCGCGCGATGTTCCAACCCATCAAGAGGGCCAATACCGACGCGGCCGAGACACCGGACCACGGTTCGGCGATCGCGCGACACAGGCGCACCATGCCCGCCCACACCGCGACCAGCAGCAGCGGGAGGATGGGCACGAAGTATCGTTGATGCGGGTACAGCACGATCATCTGGACGAACGTGGCGAGGAGCCAAACACCCCAGAGCGCGCGTTTTCGTGTCAACAGGACGCAGGCGACGATGATGGCGAGCGTGAAGAGGCTGCTAAACCCCACGCCCAGCGCGGTGCTGGTGAGACTCATTGGCGTGGCGTGTTCGAACAGCGCGGGCAGGCGATCGGTGAATATCTGTTCGATCAGTCCGGCCGGTTTCCTTGCGAACAGGTCGAAGATGCGTGCTTCGGCGGCGACGGGTTCGGCGAGCGTGGGCCGGCGTGGATCGATCGCCTTGAACCCGGCGAAGCATGCGACGGCCATAACCGCGATCATGATGTGACTGAGGCGATGCGGTCCCCTAATGATGAACCACAGGGCGGTGAGGCCCATCGCGACGAGGAAAGTGATCGCGGCGGGGCGCGCCGTGAGCATCACCATGAGTCCCGCGGCCATCAGCAACCAGTTGGTCCATGTCCAGCGATCGGGGGTGCGCCATAGGCGCTCGTATCCGATGAGGAATGCGAGCATGCCCAGCAGGAACGGCAATTCGGTCGTCACGTAGAACGCGTGTTGATAGAACAGATGGGTCGCGGCGAGCAGGACGACGAGCGTCACGGCGTGAGGTCGATCAAATCGCAATCGCACCAGCGCGTAGACCATGGCTAGGGCCACGATGCTCATCAGCAGGATCGCCAACTGGATGTGGGGGATGGCGTGATTTCCGGCGGCGCGCATCAGGCCGGCGAAGAGATAGGGGCCGGCGGGCTCAACGGCGTCATGGGGCTGACCTTCGAGCTTGTAGCCGTCACCACTGGCGACGTTCCGGGCCAGCGTGAGGTAGAGGGCGCTGTCTTCGTTGATGCGCCACTGTCCGTTGAAGCCCATGAGATAGGCCAGGAGAATCAGGAGGAACAGGCCCCAGCGCAGGCGATCGGCGGTCTGCATCAGACGATCGATCCATGGCGGACCCGGGGCGGGGGCGGCTCGAGCGCGATGCGCGGTGATCTGAGTCATGCGAATGCGAATATATCCGGGCGTGCGGGTCGGGTCACGCGAGGACGCCGCATCATCGACCGGACGGGGCGGGGTGAGTATCATGTCGGCGGATTTTCTGGCGCAGAACCGGGCTTGAGATGCTTGAATCGCTGTCTGAGAAGTTCAATGACGTGTTCCGCAAGCTGTCGGGACGTGGGCGGATCAACGAGGCGAATGTCTCGGAGGCGATGGTGGAGGTGCGCACGGCGCTGCTGGAAGCGGACGTGAACTATCAGGTGGTGCAGGACTTCTGCGCGGCGGTCACGCAACAGGCGGCGGGCGCGGAGGTGCTGGAATCGCTGAAACCCGGCGAGCAGATGATCAAGATCGTGCATGATGAACTGGTGCGCACGATGGGGGGCGGCGAGGACATGCCGGGCATCATGTACGTGCAGCCCGGACCGACGGTGGTGATGATGGCGGGACTGCAGGGCTCGGGGAAGACGACGACGTGCGGCAAGCTGGCGGCGGACCTGAAGAAGAAGGGCAAGACGGTCATGCTGGGCGCGATCGACTTGCAGCGCCCCGCGGCGGTGGAGCAGTTGCGCACGCTGGCCGATCAGGTGAACGACGAGATTTCCGGCGGTGGGCAGATCTCATTTCACGGTGAACCGGACCGCTGCGCCGAGTACGGCAAGGCGGTGGGTGTGGCGGGGAAAGTGGCGCGCAACGCGCTGCAGGCGGCGCGCAAGGCGAGCGTGGACGTGCTGATTCTGGATACAGCCGGCCGTCTGCACATCAACGATGAGTTGATGGGTGAGTTGCGGCAGGTGGAACAGGCGGTGCACCCGCATCAGATTCTTCTGGTTGTCGATGCGATGACCGGGCAGGATGCGGTGAACTCGGCCAAGGCGTTCAACGAGCAACTTGAACTGGACGGGGTGATCCTCAGTAAAACGGATTCGGACACGCGGGGTGGGGCGGCGTTGTCGGTGAAGGCGGTGACGGGTAAGCCGCTGAAGTATGTGGGTACGGGTGAGAAATTGGACGGCTTGGAGGAATTCCATCCAGATCGCATGGCGGGACGCATTCTGGGCATGGGTGATGTCGTGTCGCTGGTCGAGAAAGCTCAGGAGCAGATTTCTCAAGAGGAGGCCGAGGCGCTTCAGGAGAAGATGGCCAAGGGCAAGATGACAATGGACGATTTTCTGGGGCAGCTGAAGCAGATTCGGAAGATGGGGTCGATGAAGAGCCTGCTGGGGATGATGCCGGGCATCGGCAAGCAGATGAAGAATCTGGATCTGGACGACAACGAGTTGAACCGGACGGAGGCGATCATTCACTCGATGACGCCGGCCGAGCGGAAGGACGTGGACCTGCTGGACAATTCGCGGCGGCGGCGGGTATCGCGCGGATCGGGCACGCAGTCACAGGATGTCAGCCAACTGGTGCGGGGGTTTGAGACGGTCTCGAACATGACCAAGCAGATGGCGGGCATGTCGGGCATGCAGCGGATGAAGGCGCTGGGGTCGCTGGGGAAGATGGATATGTCGAATCTCGGGGGGGGAGCGGTCCGCGTTTCAAGACGAAGCAGCGTTCGAAGCGCAAGGCCAAGCCGCGGAAGCGCAAGAGCCGTTGAGGCATTCGGGGCACCGGTCAATCGTGGAGCGGGTGGTCAGTTGTCGGCGAAGGGCGGCTGATCGAGGTCGGCTTTCAGCTCGATGCGTTCGATCTGCGCGGCGTGACCGGCGTCGTTCACTTCAATGAACACGCCACAGAGGCGCGGGTCGTCCTCGGCGACGTCGAATGGCGTGGGCATGGACGTGGTCATGTGCTGAATGATGCGATCGGCGCGACGGCCGATGACGGAGTCGTAGGGGCCGCACATGCCCAAGTCGGTGATGTAGGCGGTGCCACGGGGCAGGAGGCCGGCGTCGGCGGTGGCGATGTGGGTATGGGTACCGACCACGGCAGCGACGCGACCGTCGAGATATCGGGCGAGGGCAATTTTCTCGCCGGTGGCTTCGGCGTGAATCTCCACGATCACGGGGCCGGCGTCGGGCGTGAGGCCTTCGAGGAGGCGATCGATCACGGCGAACGGATCGTCGGCGGCCATGGGCATGTAGGTCCGGCCAAGCAAGGTGACGACGGTGAGTGTCGCACCGGCGGCGGCGCGACCGGGGCGAGCGGTCAATGTCATGACGCCTTTGCCGGCGGCTTTGGCGGGCAGATTCGCCGGTCGGATAAGGTTGTCAACCTGATCGAGTGTAGCGGTGATTTCCTTGCGTTTGTAGACGTGATCGCCGAGGGTCAGGCCGTCGATGCCGTAGCTGATCATCTTCTGATAGAGCTGGGGGGTGATCCCCGAACCGCCGGCGATGTTCTCGGCGTTGGCGAGGATCAGATCAGGGGTGTACCGATCACGGATGTGGGGCAACTGCTGATGCACGACGCGCCGACCGGGTTGGCCGACCACGTCGCCGAGCATGATGATTCGCATGGGCATGGGGAGGGATGTGGCTCCGTGGACGTATCGCCGCGGGCGAGATTAACACAGGGCGGCGCATCATGCGAGAATCGTTGTGAGCGCCGGTCGGGGGCCTTATGATCGTGGCCCTTCACCCGGCGGGAGTTATGGCCGATGCGGGCGATCGTGACCGGACAGGTCGGCATGGAGAAGCGCGATTACCTCGACGCGGTCGCGGCGTTAGGCGCGGAACGCGGGGCGTCGGTGCCGCTGTATCACGTGGGCGATCGGATGTATGCCGAAGCGCCGGACGTGCGGCGTGGACGTATCCTGGATTTGCCGCTGAGTCGACTGCACGCGGTGCGGCGCAGCGTGTTCAAGGACATCATCACCGAGTCGGCGGGCAAGCGGGACATCATAATCAATACGCACGCGACGTTTCGCTGGCGACACGGGCTGTTCCGCGCGTTTGATTTTGATCAGGCCACCACGCTGCAGCCGGACCTGATGATCTGTCTTGTCGACAACGTGGAGGCGGTGGCGCATCGGTTGCACACGGAACACCACATCGATGCGACGCTGAAGGACCTGATGGTCTGGCGGGAGGAGGAGATCCTGGCGACGGAGCTGTTGGCTCAGGCGGTGGGTTGCGGGGAACGGTTCTACATTATCGCGCGGGGGCGAGAGACGCCGACGCACCAGGCGTGCTATCGGCTGATCTGCCACCCGAAGATGCGCAAGGTGTATCCTTCGTTTCCGATGACGCACGTGACGCATCTTCCGGACGTGCTGGCGGAGATCGATCAGTTCCGCTTGCTGCTGAAGAAACATTTCATCACGTTTGATCCCGGTGATGTGGATGAGAAGCTCCTGCTGCTGCGGGCGCAGGATGCGGCTGCGGCGGGTCAGGACACGCTGACCTCGCCGGTGCGCGGCGCCGATGGGCATGTCGTGGACGCGCCGCTGCCGGTGCGGGAGGTGCTGGACATCGCGGGCGATATTGATGGACAGATCTACGCGCGGGATTTCAAGTTGATCGATCAGTCGGACATGATTGTGAGTTTCGTTCCGGAGTTGGAGAACAACCTGCCGGGCCTGAGCAGCGGCGTGGAGCGTGAACTGCAGCACGCGTTTGAGCACGGCAAGGAAGTGTACGTGATCTGGCAACCGAAGCGGCCGCCGAGCCCGTTCGTGACCGAAACCGCGACGCGGATCTTCGGTCACGTTCAGGAGGCGATGGCCCATTTTGAATCGGCGGGCATGTTCGCGCCGACGCACTTGTTTGATCAGTAACCGCAACCGACGGGAACCTGCGAGGGTATATCCATGGCGGATCAGATTGGATGGGGCATCATTGGATTGGGCGGCATCGCGAACGCGCTGGCGGACGGGATTGCACACACGGATACCGGCCGGCTGGTCGCGGTGGGCAGTCGCACGCAGGAGAAGGCGGAGGCGTTCGGCGACAAATATGATGCGCCAAAGCGCTACGCGTCGTACCAGGAGGTGCTGGACGATCCGGCGGTGCAGGCGGTTTACATCGCGCTGCCGAATCACCTGCACACAACGTGGACGGTGAAGTGCGCCGAAGCGGGCAAGGCGATCCTGTGTGAGAAGCCGTTCGCCACGAATGCCGCCGAAGCGGAGACGGCTTTCGAGGAGGTGCGACGGCACGGCGTGTTCCTGATGGAAGCGTTCATGTATCGCTGCCATCCACAGACGGCACGACTGGTCGAACTGATCCGCGACGGCGTGATCGGTGATGTGCGGGTCGTTCACGGATCTTTCGCGTTTCACATGGCGCTGAACTACGACAACATTCGCCTGTCGAACCCCGCGGCGGGCGGGTCGATCATGGACGTGGGCTGTTACCCGGTGTCGATGTCGCGGCTGATCGCGGGGGCGGCGACGGGGAAGGACTTCGCGGACCCGACCGACGTCAAGGGCGTCGGGCACGTCGGAAAGATCAGTCGCGTGGACGAGTGGGGCACGGTGACGTTACGGTTTCCGGGCGACATCCTAGCGGCGCTCAGCACGGCGACGCAGGTTTCGATCGATCATACGCTGCGCATCTGGGGCAGCGAAGGGCACATCGAGGTGCCGCATCCATGGACGCCGAATTACCACGACACCGACGTGAACGTGATCGACGTGTATCGCAAGAACCGCAAGCGCGTGTGGCGGATCAAGATTGAGCCGGAGAACCGCTTGTACGCGATCGAGGCTGAGGCGGTGGCACGGGGTATCGCTGAAGGGCGCAGCGAAGCCGAAGCGCCGTGCATGACGTGGGCGGATACGGTGGGCAACATGAAAGTGCTGGATGCGTGGCGGCGCGAACTCGGGGTGGTATTCGATCGTGAGACGGACGCGGGCCTGAAGATGCCGTGGACGGGGCGACTGTTGACGGTGGACGCGAATCACGGAATGCCGCGCGGGCGAGTCGAGGGGATCGACCAGCCTGTTTCCCGCCTCGTGATGGGCGCGATCGGCCTGCACGTGAACGATATGCCGATGAGTTGTATGTTGCTGGATCGCTTCTTTGAGTGCGGCGGTAACTGCGTGGATACGTCGTACCACTATGGCGGAGGGGCGTACGATCGCGTGATCGGGCGGTGGATGGACGTGCGCGGGAATCGCAAAGAGATGGTCATTCTCGGGAAAGGGGCACATTCGCCGAATAACTTCCCGCAACGGGTGGAGGGGCAGCTGGCGGCGTCGCTGGAGAACCTGCGCACGGACACGATCGATCTCTACATGCTGCACAGGGACAATCCCGATGTGCCGGTGGGCGAGTGGGTTGACTGCCTGAACGAACATAAGGATGCGGGTCGGATTCGGGCGTTCGGCGGGTCGAACTGGACGCACGCACGTCTGGCTGAGGCCAACGCGTACGCGACGGCCAAGGGGGTGACAGGCTTTTGCGCATCCAGCCCGAACTTCGCGCTGGCGCGCTGGAACGAACCGGTGTGGGGGCCGGAATGCACGACGGCCAAGGACCCGGATGCGTACGCGTGGTATCAGGAGTCACAGATGCCGGTTTTTGCGTGGTCGTCGCAGGCTGGAGGTCTGTTCGCGGGTCGGTTCGATCGAGGGGCGGATCAGGCCTACCCGCCGCACGATCCGGTGGGGGCGTGGATCAGTGACGAGAATTTTGAACGACTCGACCGGGCAAATGCGCTGGGTGAGCGGAGAGGTTGCACGGCAATACAGATCGCTCTGGCGTACGTGCTGGGCCAGCCGTTGAACCTGTTCGCGCTGATCGGGCCGAAGCGATTAGGAGAACTGATTACTTCGCTGCAAGCGCTTGACGTTGAACTCACGGGCGACGAGATGGCGTGGGTGAATCTGGAGACGGATCAGCGACCGTGGTGATGCGATTGGCATCGGACAACGCCTCACACAACCAAGGGAGTGCAACATGGCGAAGGCAAGAATCGGCGCACAAACGTATACGATCCGCGAACAGTGCGAGAAGGCATCGGACGTGGCGGGCTGCTGCGCGAAGATCAAGGCGATGGGCTACGACGGCATTCAAGCGTCGGCGGCGGGGTTCAGTGCGATCGACGCGCGCGAACTGAAGAAGATCCTCGACGGAGAGGGTCTGGCGTGCGCCTCGACGCATATCGGGTACGATCGGATGCGCGACGAGACCGACACGGTCATCGAAGATCATCAGATTCTTAACTGCAAATACCCGGCGATCGGCGGACTGTTTCTGGATACGCTGAACGCGGACGTGATACGACAGTTTGCCGCGGACTTCAGCGCGGTGGGACGGAAGTTCGCCGCAGCGGACATGCGGATCGGCTATCACAATCACAGTCATGAGTTGATGCACTTTGACGGCACGCCGATGATGCAGATGCTGATCGATGCTTTCGATCCGTCGGTGTGGTTCGAGATCGACGTGTATTGGATCGCGCACGGGCTGGGCGATCCGGCGGAATGGATCGGCAAGGTCGCGGGGCGGATCCCATGCGTGCACTACAAGGACGGCCGCATGAATGCGGAGCGTCAACATCTGATGTGCGAGATCGGGGCGGGCAACCTGAACTGGCCGCGGATCAATGCCGCGTGCGTAGAGGCGGGGGCGGAATGGCTGCTGGTCGAGCGCGATTCCGGTGAGCTGGACCCATTTGAATCGCTAAAGATCAGCCTGGAGAACATGCGTGCGATGGGGCTGTAGGGCCGGCGTGCGTTTGGGCGGCGGAGCGGCAGATGATACCGGGCAGCGTGTGATATCATTGGGCGATGAACGCTGCGGGTAAAACCGGCGCTGGTGATCTGGTGGGGAATCTGGACATCCGGCATGAGTTGAACGCCGCGCTGGGACCGCTGACGTGGTACGGCGTGGGCGGCGCGGCGGAGGTGCTGGCTCATCCGGGCGATGCGCATCAACTGTCGGCGTTGCTGCGGGCATGTCACGAATCGGCGGTGCCGATCCACGTGCTGGGCCGGGGCGCGAACCTGCTGGTGGCGGATTCGGGGGTGCGGGGCGTGGTAGTGCAACTGAATGCGAAACCGTTCGGCGCGATTCGATTTGAGGGAGACGACGTGATCGCCGGGGGTGGTGCAGACCTGGCCAAGGTGATCATGAGCTGCGTGCGGCGCGGGTTGGCGGGACTGGAGGGTCTGGCCGGAGTGCCGGCGTCGGTGGGTGGGGCGCTGCGGATGAACGCGGGCGGCCATCATGCGACGATCAGCGGTGCGCTGGTTGGGTTGGTCTCCATGGATGCAACGGGCCGGACACGTGAATTGGCGCGACAGGACGTTGGGTTCGAGTATCGATCATCTGATCTGACGGACCCGATCATTGTCGAGGCGCGGTTCGCGCTGTCGGCTGACGACCCGGCATTGCTGCGGAAGCGGGTTAAATCGATCTTCAGGGACAAGAAGGCGAGTCAGCCGTTGCAGGAAAGTTCAGCAGGCTGCGCTTTTAAGAATCCTCCGGCGGCGGTGAGTGATCGCCCGGCAGGACGGTTGATTGATGAGGCCGGATTGAAGGGGTTTCGTATCGGCGGGGCTGAGGTGTCGACCCAGCATGCGAATTTCGTTGTGGTCCATTCAGACGGAACCGCCGATGATGTGTTGCATGTGATGGCACACGTCCAGCGAGCCGTGCGCGAGCGGTTTGGCGTCGATCTGGAGCGTGAAGTCGTGGTCTGGGGACAGTCGTGAACGAAAGCGGTGCCCCGTGGCCGAATCATCTGAATCACTGCACGTGTTGGTGCTGACCGGCGGCCCGGATCGGGAGCGAGAGGTCTCGATCGCCAGCGGTCGCGAGGTGGCGCGTGCGCTTCAGAACGCGGGCCATCAGGTGACGCTGGCGGATATCACGCCGGACCAGACCGAGGCGCTGGACAACGCCTGCGACGTGATTTTTCCGGCCCTGCACGGCAAATTCGGGGAGGGGGCTCTGCCGCATCTGTTGGATCGCTCGGGCATTCCGTACGTGGGCTCGGGCACGCGGGCCAGTCAGATTGCGATCGATAAGGCGGCAACAAAGAAGTTGGCGCGTCAGCACGATGTGCCGACGCCGGATTATGAGTTGGTGGGCGCCGCGGCGGCGATCACGATCGAGCCCCCGCTGGTGCTCAAGGCACTGACCGAGGGCAGTTCGTTCGGCATGGCGATCTGCCATACCGCCGAGCAGCTTGAGGCGGCGCGGGGCGATCTTCATGGGGCGTTTGCGATTCTGATGGCGGAGCGGTTCGTGGCCGGGCGGGAGATCACGGTGGGCATCGTGGATGACCGACCACTGCCGATGATCGAGATCGTTCCGGCGACGGATTACTACGATTTCGACGCGAAGTATATCCGGGATGACACGCAGTACCGGTTTGACATTGATCTGCCGGAGGCGGTGCGTGAGGCCATCAATCAGCACGCCGTGGTGATGCATCAGGCGTTGGGCTGCCGACATCTAAGCCGCGTGGATTTTATTCTGGATGAGCAGATGGTGCCGTGGTTCCTGGAGGTGAACACGATGCCGGGCATGACGACGCACTCGCTGTTGCCCAAGGCTGCGGCAGAAACGGGCATGAATATGTCGGTCCTGTGTGACAAGCTGGTGCGGCTGGCGTTTGAGCCGTCGGCTGGCCGATAGAAAATGGGCAGAGCGTGTGACTCGCCGTGATGATTCTGTGCGCATAGAGTAAATCCCATGGGTTGGATGTTACGACCATTACCTGCAACGACCCGCGACACCGGACGGGGCCGCAAGAGAGGCCGCGCTCTGGACGATCCCGATCGTCGGCGGATGATCCGCACGGCGGCGTGGATGTTGTCTGTCCTGCTGATCGTCGGCGTGTGGTGGTTGGCACGCCATGCGCTGCATGACTATGTGGGGCATGCACGATCCGCCCTGCCGCGGGTGGTGCTGGCCGAGACACCGGCCTGGATGACGGCCCCGCTGGCACGGGAGATTCGGCAACTCGTGGCGGCGTCGGTCGATCCGGACCCGCTGGACGCGGCATCATTGGATGCAACCAGCACCTTGCTGGCGTCCAACCCGTGGATCGCGCAGGTCCATCGAGTGCGGCGCGAATACGACGGGGTTATCACGGTGGACGCGACGTTCCGCGAGCCGGCGGCGGTGATCGCGTGGGACGGGGGATTTGAATTAATCGATGGCCACGGATGCCGATTGCCGGCAACGTATGACGAATCACAGTTGGAAGCGCTGGAGCTGCCGGTGATCAGCGGCGTGGCGGCCCGGCCGCCGCGGCCCGGCGTCATCTGGGTGGGGACGGACGTGCAGGCCGGCCTGAAGCTGGCGCTGTTGATGGAGACCACGCGTTATGCGCGGCAGATTCAAGCCGTGGACGTGGGCAATCACGACGGTCGGATCGATTCAGCTGAACCGCATCTGCAACTGGTGACTCGGCACGCGCAGGTGCGCTGGGGCCGATGCCCCGGCGACGAGCTCTATTACGAGCCGGACACCGCGACGAAATTGCGGCATCTTGAGCGGGTGAACCGCAGCTACGGATCCATCGATGCGGGGGGTCAGATCGTCGACGTGTTCGGCGACGCGGTGTTGATCCATCCGAATACTCCGACATCCATGCGACTCACCGGTGGCCCGTGACTTCGGTATCCAACAGGCCGATTTCTCAACCGCTGCTGCTGGCGTGGTGCGGCTGGCTGTTGGCCAGTCTGCTGCTGCATCTGATGCTGGCCGGGGCCGGCGCGTTCGAGGTTAGAGAAGGACTGATCCAGCCCATCCAACGGATGCTTCAGAGCGTCATGATCGGCCTTGTGGTGATCTGGCCGACGTGGCGGCTGAGCCAGGCCCATCGCGATGAGGGCGAATGGCATGTGCTGAGCAACTGGCTGTGCCTTGTACTGGTGCTGCAGGTGACGATTTGGCCGCTGCGATACCTGATCGGTCAATCCGACGCGCTCGGGTGGTCCGTGCAGCGGACGTGGGTGATCGATCTGACGTTCGTGGCGTGGAGTTGGTTGGTGGCGGCCTGGGTGCGGCTGGGGGTGCGCCGGGGCACGCCCGCGGCCCGAAGCATCGTGCTGGTGATCATCATCCTGCTGTTGCTGGCCGGCCCGCTGGTGGCGACGTGGACGCGACGGCCGGAGATCGGGGCCATTTCGCCGTACGTGTCGCTCTGGCGGCTGGCCGATCCCTATGTGCGTCTTGAAACGGCGGTCGAGGTGAGCCGATCCGCGGGCGTGGCGGTATTGGGCATCGCGGTGTGGATGCTGGGTCGGGACGCGGGCGGCGGCGGACATCCGGCTGACCCGACGCTATGATCGTGCATATCTGATGTGAATCACAGGAGCGTCGAGACCATCATGGATTTCCTTACCGGGCAGGAAAAGACGGATCTTGAAGCCAAGCTCGCGGAGCTTGAAGCCAAGCGTCCAGAGATCACCAAGCGCATCGCCGAGGCCCGCGCGCTGGGCGACTTGAAGGAGAACGCGGAGTATCACGCCGCCCGTGACGATCAGGGCCTCAACGAAGCGGCCATCCGCGATTTGGAGAAGCGACTGAAGGAAGCGAAGGTCGTGGATCACCTGGACGTGCCGGACGACATGGTGTTCTTGGGCGCAACGGTGAAACTCCGCGATGTGGATGACGATGACGAAGACCTGTATCGCCTGGTGGGCGAGTCTAGCGGGACGTTCGATCTGGAGGTAATCGAGGTGACCACGAACAGCCCGATGGGTGAGGCCCTGATGAAAGCGCGCGTCGGCGAGACGGTGCGTGTGGATTTGCCCAAGGGAATCAAACGGTTCGAGATTCTGGAGATCGTCTAGAGCGACGTGCGGGGCACAGATCGGACGGGGGCGTCCGGGCAATTCAAGACGATTAACCGCCCAGGAACTGATCGCGTCCGGCGACGAGTGCCGCCATCTTGCGGTCGGCCACGCTGCGCTGCAGCATCCAGAAGCCGCAGTCGGGGTGCACCCATTTGATGCGGTCGGCCCCGAGTATCTCCACGGCCAACTGAATGCGCCGGGCGACGGTATCGGCCGATTCGACTTCGTTGTCTTTGATGTCAATCGCGCCGATGCCCAGGGCGATGTCTTCGCGCAGCGCTGCGAACGCGTCGAGTTCTTCGTAACCCCGGCGCGCGAACTCCAGCACGAGGTGATCGACGTGCAGTTGGTTCAGGAAAGGCATCAGGTCTTGCCAGAAACCCTGCTGGATGGATTGCCCGCCGTAGTTTCCGAAGCAGAGGTGCAAGCCGCATTCGCCGCTGACAGCATCAAGGACGCGATTGATCGGCTCGTGGGCCCAGTCGGCATCTCCGGGGTGACCGGTCAGGTTGGCTTCATCCACTTGCAGCACCGGGGTGTCGATGCCGGCGATCTGCTTGGCGAGCACTTCGGCCAGCGCCATGCTCAACGCCTGCACATCCTGGTAATGGTGATCGACGAGCGTCTTGGCAAGCATGTAGGGTGAGGTGACGGTGAACTTCATCGGCCGATCGGAGAGATCCCGCACGGTCTGCCAGTCAGCCTGAAGGTCCAGCGAGCCGTGCCCCACTGCTTCGCGCACGACACCTGCGGCCTTGGCGCGGAAGGCCATCCCGTCGCGGGCACGAAACGACTGGAGCTCCGCGTGGGTGAGTTGGGTGTGGACGCCGGACATCGGGCCGACGAAATAGTCGATCATCCCGTTGGTATCCGGATGGCTGACGTTGAAACGGGACAGTTCGCCATCGGCGATGACGTCGATGCCGGCCAATTCCTGGGTCTTGATCACCACGAGCATGGCGTCGCGGAGGGCCGGCACCGACGGCATGGCGGCCAGCCACGCGGGAATCGGGTAGCTGCCGACGACGGTGGTCTTGATCGCGGGTTCGCTCATGGGCAACGTCAACTGCCTGATTTGCGTTGACGGTACAACGCCGGATCAACCTTTTCGACCATCGCTTGCGTGTTCAGTTCGCCGCCGAGGAAAGTGTTGACGGCTTCGGCGATGGGCTGCGGATCGGCGATCAGTTCGTGGTACTTCACATCAAACACTTTGAACTGCGGCCGGTCGGCAAGCCAGGCATCGACGTCCTGCAACTGTTTTTGGAAGATGGCGCCGAGCTTCTCGGCGGTGAGGTCAGCGCCCTTGGTGCCTTGCCTCTCGAGCATCTTCATCTGCGACGACAGAACTTCCTCGATGTACCGACGCATGAACACGACGCGGTACTCATAGTTTTCGGGCAGTTCCCTGAGCAACAGGTGAATGACCTTGATCACCTTGCCCTGCGCATCGGCGACCCAACTGTTGTCGGCGCGGAGGCGTTTGACGTTTTCCAGTTCGTAGTAACCACGCGGGTTGTCGTCATCGGCGGTGCGATGGCCGTCGGTCATCGCGTCCATGCCGCCGGCGTCGAGCATCTGCATCATCAGCGACGTTCCCGAACGCGGCAGGCCGCTGACGACGGTGATTGTGTTCCCCATTGCATCGGCCATGTCGTGACCGCCCTTCCCGCGCCGCGGCGGCGCTTAGTAGTAAACCCGAATGAACAGTTTCGACAGCAGCGCGAACAGCATGGAGACGACGAAGAACGTAATCACCCAATGTACATCGAGGCCGAAGATCGGTGTGCTGCCGGAGTCGTAATGAATCACGATGGACTGCACGGGTGAGTCGGCGGGGAACGACCGATGCAGCGGATGGAGCAGGCCGTCCCAGAATCCCGGCCCGGGCCGCGTGCTCCACACCGGCTGCACGTGCAAATCCGGATCGTCCACGGCGATCGGCTGCTTGACAACGGTATCGCCGTCGAGCTGCCAGGTGAGGGCCGCATCGTGCACGGTCTGCGGGCTGAAACGCCAGGAGACGGAATGCTCATACTCATCACGCACGGCGGGCGTTTCCAATACCGCGCCCGAGAGCTGCGGCTGGAGATCCTTGGCCGTGGGCCAATGCTCGGGATTGATATTCAGTTCGACGATTGCCGGTCCGTTCAACGCCAGGGGGCGCTGCTCGTACCGCATCGCCAGTTGAATCATCAGCAGCACGATCGGCACGATCATGACCAGCAGCGGCGGCAGGTTGTACCACAGCCGCAGGCCGATGCGCTTCAACAGCGCGGCCTGAAACCCCATCGTGACGCCGAAGTCGTCCTTGAACAGTTTCATGCCGAGCATCGCGGCGGTGGTGCGGTCGTTGTTGCGACGGATGGCGCGCTGATTGGACGTGTACTTGAAGATCACCGCCATGCCCACGCCGAGCACGGCCGACCAGAACACCAGCCCGACCCACGGTGCGACACGCGCAAAGGGGCTGAGCATCAGGTCCATCAGACCAACCAGGATGGCATTGAGACCATTCAAGCGAACGTACTCCGAGACTTACTCGAGATAACCCAAGCCGCGCAGCTGCTGCTCGGCTTCCTTCTCATCGGTGGAAAGGTTCTCGAGCTTGGCGGCTTTACGATCCAACACATGCACGATGAACTCATCGACCGAGGTGTAGCCAGCCTTTTCCGCGGCGGTCACCATGCGTTCGTAGAGGTCCTTTTCCACCTTGATCTTCTTGGCCATGATTTGGCTCCCGTTGTGCCGTTGTGCGTGCTAGTCGGCATCACTGAATACGTCGTTCCCGATCATCTCGTTGGGCACGGGCAGGTCGAAAGCGGCCACGATCGTCGCCGCGACGTCGCTGACCTTCAGATCATCGCGCATGATCGGTTGATTACTGATAAAGATACCGGGCGTCAGGTTGGGGGCGATGCAGTGCGTGCCGCTCCAGCGGTCGGTGTTGATCTCCATCTGTTCCCTGGGCACGCCGCCGAGCGATGTATCCCAACTGACGCGGTAGCCCTCGGCGTAACCGATGAAAAAGTCCGGCGCGAGCATACGGAATCCGCCGTGCTTCTCGTCTTTCATCGCTTCGGGGTACAGCTTGTCGACGAAGTCGATGCGCTCGATCACGCGTTGGCCGTTGTCCTCGATTTCCAACATCTTCTGGGCGATCTCTTCCATAAGAGCGCGACGCTCGGACGGTTTGACGGTGCCGAACTTCTCGCGGCCGGCCATGTTCAGGTACATCGCGTTGAGGCCGATGGCGTAGGCGCGGGTCCGGTCCCAGGAGATCTTCCCTTTGTACAGCAACTCCTTGCCAGAGCGCACGCTGGGGGCGGCCAACCGCAGGTAATCGTTGTCCAACAACCAGGTGTTGACGTTCAGGCCCTTGCGGAACGTGGTGAATCCATGATCGGAGATGATCATCAGGACGTCTTCTTCGCGCATCTTCTCCAGGACGTCGCCAACCATCTGGTCGGCTCGTTCGTATTGGTGGTTGATCGTCTCGGCGTAGATGTCGCCCTGCTCGGCGAGCCGGCCGGGGTGATCCGGATCGCGATCGCGCCAGAAGATGTGCTGCATCATGTCCGTCGCGCCGACGTAGTTGAACAAACAACCGGACTCGAACTGATCGAGGTGCCGGTGCGTCTGCACGAACTTCTCATCCCAGACCAGATCGCACTGCGAGATGAAATCCGCTTCGCTCAGCGCCCCTTCGCGCACGGCTTTGTTGTCCTCGGGTATGCCGGTGGTGTAATAGGGGCCGTCCTCTTCGGCGATTTCGGCCGCATGATCCTGCGGCGTGCTGATCGGGTTGACGGGCCGGGTCGGATCGAAGTTCATCGGCGTGGTGTAGATTTTCAGATTCGGGTGGACCTGCTTGACGTAGAACCGCAATATGGCCGGCATCTTCGTGGGCAACTGCATCGCACCGAGCACGGCGCCGGCGGGGATATCGGTATCAAACTCGAACTGAATCCAATCGGTCCACTCGCCCTGATTGTGCACCAAAGTTTGACCGGCGAACTCGATCTTGACCACATCGGCCTCGGGATCGCGCGTGAAGACGACCGGCAGCGTCAGGTGCTTCGGATCCTCCCGCAGCACGTTGCCGTCCTCATCCCGCTTCACGCCGCCGGCCAGTTTCTTCTTCGCCTCCCCCCGGTGGAGATAGTTCTCTGGGCCTTCGAGCTTGGATGCGAATCGATGCGCGTGGATTTTGACCCGCGTGACCTCGCCATCGGTGTATTTCTCTTCGGTTGGTCGCAGTGGCACGAAGCGCCCGCCGCCGACGGTCTCGGCGGTGATGCGATCCGATTCAAAGCTTGTGAAATCGCCGTAGCCGCCGAAGACATCGGGCGTGCCCATGCCGCTGAGGCAACGGAACCGGCCCTTGCCTTCGGGCTCCGGCGGCGGATAGGTGCCCGGCAGGTGGTAGACGGAGACGTCATTGCCTTTCCGCAGCAATGGATCCCAGAACGAGATGCCGCGGCGATTCAACTCCACGGTGCCGGCGGCAAGCGGCAATTTCCACTGGCCGATGGCGGGCGAATTGTCCGCCAGCCAGCCCTTGGGATCATGGGTCGAACATAAGGCGAAGTCGGCCATGATGCCCGAACCACCATCGATGATGTTGCGATGAATGAAATCGAAGATGCCGTGCGTTCGTGGATCGGTGCCGCCGATGATGTTGGAAAATGCGATCGGGGTGATCGCGGGCGTGCTGGTGGCCATCCGCTTGTAGCCGCCCATTTCGGCGACGTGCTTCATGTTGGGCAGTCGGCCCTGCTGCATGAGCGTATCGACGATGCGGGGGTCCAGGCCGTCAAAAGCCAGGACGATCACGCGGCGGTGACGCTGCCCGCGTCCGGTCCCGGCCGACACACCCGGCGCCCAGGTCAGGGAGCCGCCGGTGGCGGCGAGCATTAGTTTGATGAAGTCTCTTCGGTCCATAGCAGCGACTTGCCGTCAATATGGCCCGGCGGTGTCACGCCGAGCAGTTCCAATACGGTCGGGGCCACGTCAATGATGTTCGCCGTTTCGGCGTTCAGATTCAGGTTCGTGAACAGCACACCGGGCACGAGGTCGGGATGGATGCAGTGGTCGCCGCTCCAGGCCTTGGTGTTGTCGGTGAACACCGTTTCACCGCACCTTCCGGTGGCCGCGGCCCAGGACACGCGATATCCCTCGCGATAGCCGATGATCAGATCCGGCGCATTCTCAGCGTAGGGGCCATGGTATGCACGGGCGCGGGGGATGGCCTCGTGCACGGCGACGGCATCCTTGTCGTCATCACGCAGACCGGTCAGCTTGGCCGCCATCTCATCGATCAGGGCCTGGGTTTCGTCACCTTCGGCCACGATGCCCTGCCCTTCGCGGTCGGTCTGATTGACATAAATTCCCGTCAATCCAATCGCATAGGCTTTGGTGCGCGACCAGTCGATGTCGGCCAGGTAGCGTCCGCTCGGCAGCTCGGCGCCTTCCTTGAGGGTCAGGTATCCGTTCTCGCGCAGCCAGGCGTTGAGGTCGACGCCGCGACGGAACGGCTTGAATCCGTGATCAGACATCACGATCACCGCATCATTCTCGCGCAGCTCCGCGACGATGCGACCGACCGTCTCGTCCATTCGCTGATACATATGGCGCATGGCGTCGGTCAGCTCGGCGGGCGGATCGGGGGGCCGGGCCGGGTGCGATTCATCAATGTATCGCCACATCATGTGCTGGATACGGTCGGGCGCATCGAACACACAAGTGATCATGCCACGAGGCACGCGGAGCACAGCGTCGAGCATCATGCGCTCGCGCTCCTCGTGAATGTCATACGACTGTTGCAGGAAGCTCTGATCATCCATCACGCCGTCCGACAGGCTGGAGGTGTCTTCTGCCAGCCCGAGCGTGGCGTACGGGCCGAGCAACTTGGCCAGGTACGTTGCGTACACCTTGGGATGGGAGATCGGCATCACAGGCTTGTTCGGGTCGATCTGAATGGCGGTGCAATACAGCTCGAACCGTGGCGCGATCTGTTTGAGGTACAGTCGGCAGATGCCGCGTACTTTCACGCCGGGCGCGGCTTTGAACGTGACGTTGATCCAGTCGGTGAACTTCATGGGCTGGAGTTTGATCTTCTGACCGTCAAGCCGCATCACCGCCGAGCCATCGCCGCTGGGCGTGACGGTGAACGGCAGGCGCAGCTCCGGCTGCTCGGCGCGCAGCGAGTTGATCGGCCCGCGCAGATACGACACGTACCGGCCGTTGTTCTGTGTGATCTCGATGCACTGGCGATCGCCTTCGCCTTCGACCTGATCTTCGTCGGGGACATCCGACCCCGGCTCGGCATACAGTGTGTACGTGCCCTGCGATCCGAGCAGGTCGGGCACCGACATCGCGGCCAGTTGGACGCCGTTGAATCGATCGGGCGGGAAGGTGATCGGCACCCTCAACACAGCACTGAAGACGCCGGCATCGGACAGCACCGACCAGAACGGTCGACTTCTGCGTTCGGCGGTAATCGACGGCTTGGAAAGGGGAATGACCCACGTGCCCAATTTCATCTTGCGGCGTGGCTCGCGGATGCGGACGGTGGCGATCTGCGGATCGTAGTTGACGGGGTTGCGTCCCAGGAAGTCGAAAATGTTGTGCTTGCCGGGATTGGCGCCGGTGCTGAACGACGACCAGGCGACGGGGGAAATCGGCGGGCAGGTGGTGCCGAGGCGGGGATAGCCGCCGCGCTCCCGCAGGGCCGCAAGATTCGGAAGCAAGCCCTGTTCGAGGAACTGATCGGTGAGCGTGGGTTCCAGACCGTCGAGCCCGATGATGACGACGCGCGGCACCTTGGCGTGGGCCATGGCATGGCGGCCGCGGATGGATCGGATGATGCGCCGGATCGGCCAGGTCAACAGCCCAATGAACGCGGAGAAAATCGCGCCCGCCACGACAAGGAACGAGCCGATCAATGCGACGCCGGCCCCGGGTCCGACATAGCTAAGCGTAATGGGTCCAATATCAAAAACCATCGAGTCGAGCATCATAGCGACCAACGCCCGGTCTGGGCGAGCGCACCATCTCCACGTTATTGCGATTGGTATCGGCCCAAGCGGCGCGGCGGTCCATCGCGCGACAGACACCGATTGCGCAAAAAGCACGGTGTGTCAAAACGCACGCGGTTTCCGCTCAGATCGAGCAGATTTTTTGGCTTTGGATCGGCCCGAGTCGTATGATGAACAGACGGACCTGTTTTTTCATTTCCGCTGTCAGGTCATTGGCTTATGGGAGGCCCGCCATGCGCTTACCCCGAGAACCCGAAGCACTCACCGAAGCCGTCGCCCGCATTGCCGAGGCCCGTCCCGGGCACCCCACGGTCAAAGTGACCGGCCGGCTGGAGTTGAGCATCGACAGCCAGTTATTGGACCTGAGTGAGCTGTATTGGATGGCCCATGAAGGTGGCGGGCCGTCCCAGCACGAGATTCAACATTTTATTGACGCGCACATCTCCGCCACGAGACTTAGCGCGTTGAACCTGCCATTCAGTGCCGTTGCCCAGCGAATCATGCCGCGCATCCAGACCGAAGGGTTCGTGGCCAGTCGGCACACGCAACTGGTGGCCCATCAGCCGTTTGTCAACGGGACGGCCATTGTGTTCGTGATTGACTTACCCGACGCGGACTGTCTGATCACCACGGAGCAGCTCATCCGCTGGGGGATCGACATCGAAGAATTGGATCGGCTGGCCCGAGAGAACCTGGCGGGCTATCAGCCGCACATCGAGATGCGTGTGTTCGGTGGCGACGATGGCGCGGCGGTGATGTTTAACATGGGCGACACGTACGATGCGTCCCGTCTGCTGTTGTACCGACTGCACGAGCGGCTGGCGGAGGAGCTGGGCGGCGAGTTTCTGGCCGCGATCCCCGCCCGCGATCTGATGCTGGCGATGTCGATGGGACCGGAGCCGTTCGTCGATCAATTGCACACGGTGGTGCGACAGGATCATCGACGCCTGCCGCACCCAATCACCGACGATCTTTTCCTGGTGACCTACGACGGCGTGGCCGGTTGGGCCCCCGAGTAAGTCAACGGGGCGGTTGAGGAGAATCGAGCGGATCGGGCCGGGCCAATGCCGGGGCGGATGGATCATTTCCTGGTGCGCGGTTGGACGCGGCGGCAGAAGAAAAGTGCGGGAAAGTTCCGATCAGGCGCTCAGGCCGTCATACGCGATGTCAGCCGACGTATACTATGCGGACATGATTCTACTGATCGATAATTACGACAGTTTCACCTACAACCTTGTGCAGCGCATCGGCGAGATGGATGCGACGCTGGATCTGCGCGTGGTTCGCAACGACAAGATCACCGCGGATGCATCCGAGGCGATGGGTCCCAGCCACGTAATCATTTCGCCCGGGCCGTGCACGCCGCGCGAGGGCGGGGTCAGCAACGAGATCATCCAGCGTTTCGCCGGCCGTGTCCCTCTGCTGGGCGTGTGTCTTGGCCATCAGTGCATCGCGTTCAGCCACGATATGACCGTCCATCGGCATGACCGTCTGATGCACGGCAAGACGTCGGACATCCATCACGATGGGCGCACGATCTTCGCGGGCCTGTCCAATCCGTTCACGGCGACACGCTATCACAGCCTGATCATTGATCGAGCCACGATTGACGAGCGTGCGTGGGAGATCAGCGCGTGGACGGACGAAGACGAGGTGATGGGGATTCGCAAGCGAGATGCCGACGCGGCTGTGGAGGGCGTGCAGTTCCACCCCGAGAGCTTCCTGACGGTGGAGGGTCCGACACTGCTGGCGAATTTTCTGGGTCTGCCGCGCCCGGCATCGGTTCCGTCGGCCTAGCGATCCTCGGCCTTCGGGGTCGTTTCACCGAGGACTTCAAATCGACATCCCGTGGCGCGCAATTGATCCAACTGACGCTGCCCGATCGTGATCGCCATGTCCACGTGCGTCGTGTCGTATTGGCGGTCATGCACGGTGGCGCGAGATTCAAGGAAACTCAGCGCTTTGCCATCGCGAAGGGGGACGCGCAACGTCACCCGTGACGATTCACCGCGCATGTGCGTGCGCGCCGATTCAACGAGCCGATCCAGGCCCAATCCACGGCGGGCGCTGATCGGCACCGAAGTCGGCCGGCTTGACTGCCAGATCAACAGGTCGGTGTTGTCTTCCAGTTCGTCAATCTTGTTCAACAGCAGGATGCGCGGCTGATCGTCGGTGTCGATGCTCTCGAGTACATCATGAACCGTGTCGAGATGCTGCTCGGCGGCGGGGTCGGTCGCGTCGATCACGATCAGCAGCAGATCCGCATGAACCGACTCTTCGAGCGTAGCGCGAAACGAGGCGACCAGATGGTGCGGCAGATCACGAATGAACCCAACGGTGTCGGACAGCATGACCTCATCGCCGCCGCCGAGACTCCACCGTCGCGTGCGCGTGTCGAGCGTGGCGAACAGCTTGTCATCGGCGTAGGCCTGGCCATCTGTGAGAGTGTTGAACAGCGTGCTCTTGCCGGCGTTGGTGTAACCGACGATGCCGACGGTGAAAAAGTCCGTGCTGCGGCGGGCGATCTCGCGGCGCTTGCGATCCTGCACGCGGGAGATTTCACGGCGGAGTTCGGCCTTCCGGGACTGAACGATGCGGCGGTCGATTTCGAGTTGCTGTTCGCCGGGGCCGCGCGTGCCGATGCCCGCCGGAGCGCCGCCGACGATCCGTTCCAGGTGCGACCACATCGCGCGCAGTCGAGGGTAGGTGTATTCCAATTGCGCCAACTCCACCTGAAGCTTGGCTTCGTGGGAACGCGCGCGCGACGCGAAGATATCGAGGATGAGCTCCGAGCGATCGAGCACCTTGCATTCGACGACTTCCTCGATGTTGCGGATCTGCGCCGGGGACAGCTCATTGTCGAAGACCACGACATCCCCATCCGCGGCGTGGACGCGTTCGGCGAGTTCCTCAAGTTTGCCGCGTCCGATGTAAGTCTTGGCGACCGGGCGATTGCGCGGCTGGAGCACCTGGTCGATCACCACCGCCCCGGCGGTCTCGGCAAGCGAGCGCAATTCCGCCAATGGATCGTCCGGCGCTCGCGCCGCCCCCGGCAGCAGCACCGCCGCGAGCACGGCCCGTTCCCGGATCACCGAGATGTTCATGCGTTGTGCGTCGGACACCGTTTGCTCCGGTCGCTCGAACCCAATCCTTCATTCTATCGTAATATTTGGATGCCGGATCGATCAGGCACATTGAACCGTCCCGGTTCGCCCCTACAATCATCGGTATTCATTCGCCGCTGGAGAGTCTCATGAATCGACGGAACCAGATTGCGCTGATTGCCCTGGCCATTGTGGCATGCGTGTTCATCCTGCAGATCCCCAACACGCTTGCCCGGCGGGGCATGGGCTACGATGCCATTGACCTGTTGGTCAATGTGCATGCGGAAATAAGCCAGCGATACGTCGAGCCCAGCAAAAGCAACGAGTTGGCCGAGGCTGCGGTGCGCGGGATGCTCGAATCGCTCAATGACCCGTACACAATCTATCTGAGCGCCGAGCAGCTTGACCGGTTCGACAAGAACACGCTGGGGACGTTCTCAGGCATCGGCGCCGAGATCGATCGCAAGGACGGCCAGTTGCGGATCGTGTCGCCGCTTGAGGATTCACCGGCGTTCGAGGCCGGCGTCCAACCCGGCGATCTGATCCTGGAAGTCGACGGTAAGTCCACTGATGACATGGAAATCTTCGAGGCGATCGAGCACATCACCGGCGAGGAAGGCACGGACGTCGTGCTGTTGATCCGTCATCCGGACGGCGAGGAACTGCCCATCACCATCACCCGCCAACGCATTAACATTCAAACCGTCAAGGCATTGTGGCGCGGCGGCAACCATCACTGGGAGCACATGCTCGATTCCGAACGTGGCATTGGCTATGTCCGATTGACGCAGTTCAGCAATACGTCGGATGAAGATCTGCGGGCCGCGATCGAAGGGCTGGTGGCCCAGGACATGCAGGGATTGATTCTCGATCTGCGATTCAATCCCGGCGGACTGCTTGATCAGGCGGAGAACATCTCTTCGATGTTCCTCGATGACGGCGTGATCGTCTCGACCAAGGGACATCGTTCCAAGGAAGAAACCCGTCGGGCCAAAGCGTCCGACACACTGCCGCGGTTCCCAGTCATCGTGATGGTCAACGAATACAGCGCGTCGGCGAGCGAAATCGTCTCGGGCGCGCTGAAGGACAACGGGCGGGCGGTCATTCTCGGCACGCGCACGTACGGCAAGGGCTCGGTGCAACAGGTAGTGAAACTGGACAGCAGCCCCGGCGCAATCAAGTTGACCACGGCACACTACTACCTGCCGTCCGGGCGCAATATCCACCGCAAAGAGGATTCTGAGGTGTGGGGCGTGGATCCGACCGACGGGTATTACGTGCCGATGAATGACGAGCAGTACCGCGAAATGAATCTGATCCGCCGCGAGAAGGGCATCGTTCGCAGTGACGGATCGGACGCTGGCAGCCCGGATGGAACTGCCACACCGGACTGGATCGAGGATGAACTGAAGGACACACAACTCGCCGCGGCTTATCGATCGATGATCGCTCGGATGGACGATGGTGCGTTCGAGCCGGTCGGCGGGTCTGACGCGACGCTGCTCACGCGCATGCTGGAGATTGAGAAACTGCAATCTCAGCGTGAACAGTATCTTGAGGCCGTGGCCAAGATTGAGGATGAGATCGCCAAGCTCGAGTCACATCAGGACGTCGAGACCGACGAGGCTACCGCAGGCCTCCCCGAACTCGATCCGGAAGGCCCGGAAACGCATTCTGAAAGCCTGAACGCACCGGTGGAAGTTGAATCGGTCGAACCATGATCGCCGGCACCGACCCATTGATCCTCGGCGTTGAATCCAGTTGCGATGAAACGGCGGCGGCGTTGGTGACATCCGGCCGGGCGGTGCGCGCCAACATCATTGCCTCTCAACATGATCTGCACCGCAAGTTCGGCGGCATCGTGCCGGAGATCGCGTCGCGTGCACACGTCGAGAGCATCCTGCCGGTAATGGACCAGGCTCTTGAAGCCGCCGGCGCCTCGCCGGACGATATCGACGCGGTCGCGGTGGGCAATCGCCCGGGGTTGATCGGTTCGCTGCTGGTCGGCGTCAGTGCGGCCAAGGCGCTGGCGTGGGCGTTGGACAGACCGTTGATCGGCGTGAATCACGTGCAGGCGCATCTCTACGCCGCGGCGCTGGACGCCGAGCCGATTGAATACCCGGCGTTGGGACTGGTCGTGTCCGGCGGGCACACCAATCTCTACGCGATCCACAGCCCGCTGCACATGCAACGGTTGGGCCGCACGATCGACGATGCGGTGGGCGAGGCGTACGACAAGGTCGCAGCTATTCTGCATCTGGGTTTCCCCGGCGGCCCGGTGTTGGACCGGCTGGCGCAGCAAGGTGATGCGGCGGCAGTGCGATTCCCGCGCACGTTGCTGGACGCGACGAGTCTGGACTTTTCTTACAGTGGACTCAAAACGGCGGTGCTCTATCACGTCCGAGGCAAGCCGCAGGGGCGCGGCTCGGGTGCGACGTTTCCGCGTGATGCCGATGCATTGAGCGATGATCAGAAAGCCGCTGTCGCCGCCGCGTTTCAGGCTGCGGCGATCGATGTGTTGATCGCGAAACTGCAGCGGGCGATGGAGGGGCTGTCGGCGCAGGGTGATCGGCCCAGGTCGGTGGTGATCGGCGGCGGCGTCAGCGCCAACTCACTGCTGCGGCAGCGCGTCGCGGAGTTCGGCCACACCCATCAGATCACGGTGCGGATTCCCGATCTGGCGTATTGCCTGGATAATGCGGCGATGATCGCCGGGCTGGCCCATCATCGCTTGGCGGATCATCGTGTCGACGATCTGACGCTGCCGGCCATCGCGACGACCGAGAGCTGACGGTCGGGGTCAGAAGGGCCAGATCATCGGGATCAGCCATAGGGTCACCACGCCCAGCAGAAGATGCAGCGGCACGCCGACACGCAGGTAGTCGGTGAATCGATAGCCGCCCGGGCCGTACACCATCAGATGAGTCGGGTAGACCAGCGGCGTGGCCATGGACGTCGCGGCGCCGATCATCACGGCCATGGCGAACGGCATGACATCAGTGTGCACACCCGCGGACGCGGCCAACGCCAGCGGCAGCATCAACACCGCGCCGGCCTTGGCCGTGATCAGGTTCGCCAAGACGACCGTCAATACATAGACGATGCACAATGCCCCAAACTTGCTGTCACCGGTGATCGCCAGCAACTGCTCGGTGATCACTTGATCCAACTTCGTTTCCTGCATCGCTCTGCCGATCCCCAACGCTGCGCCGATCAGCAACAGCACCTGCCAGTCCACTGAACGTCGCGCGCCCGATGCGGTGCAGCAGCGCGTGAGAATCATGAGCGTGCCCGCGACCAGCGCCGCCTGGACCATCGTCAGCCAGTTGGTCGTGACGCAGAGGACCATGATGCCCAGAATGACCAACGCCAGCGGTGCGCGGTCGTGGCGCGGAGGCGTCGAATCGTCCACCGAAGACACCAGATAGAAATCGCGCCGATTGCGCTGCTGTTCGGCAAAGCCGGGGGCGGCCTCGAGCAGCAGCGTATCGCCTGTGTGCAGAGCGATGTCGCCGACCTTGCGATCGATGCGCTGACCGTTCCGGGATACGGCTATCACCACCGCGTTGTAATGTGATCGGAACCGCCCTTCCCGGATGGTCTGACCGACCAACGGGCAGGTGTCGGAAACCACCGCCTCGACCAGCGTGCGATTCGAACGCGGGGCATCCAGCTTGAACAATTGATCCGGCGCGGGCAGCAGGCCGCGAATTTTCTGAAGATCCACAACCGACTCGACGACGCCGACGAAGACCAATCGATCATCCGCTTGAAGTATTTCGGTGGGTGATACCGCGGGGATCAGTTGATTGTGACGGTCGATCTCCATCAGGTACATGCCCGGCAGGTGGCGCAGGCCAGCTTGTTCCACGGTCCGTCCCGGCAGCGGGCCGTCGGCATCGACGACCATCTCCACGGTGTATTCGCGCGTGTCCTCCAGTTCTTCCATCAGCTCTCCGCGTCGGGGAATCAGCCGACGACTGAATAGCAGCAGGAACGTCATGCCCACCAAGGCACACGGCAGACCCACCAGCGCGATCTGAAACATCCCCACGTGCTGACCGGTCTCTTTCTCCAGCCAGTCACCGACGATGATGTTCGAGCTCGTGCCGATCAGCGTGCACGCCCCGCCGAGAATCGATGCGAACGACAGCGGCAACAACAGGTGCGACGCGGCGAGGCGATGCTTCCGTGACCAGTCGCCCACGACGGGCAGGAGCATGGCCACGACCGGCGTGTTATTAAGAAACGCGCTCATCGCCGCGGTGGGCAGCATGATGCGCACTTGCGCCGCCAGCAGTGATTTGGGTCGCCCGAGCAGGCGCTGGCCGATCCAACTGATCGCCCCGGTGTTGCGCAATCCCGCGGCGACGATGAATAACGCCCCCAGCGCCACCACGCCGGGGTTCGCGAAGCCGGTCAGCCCCACCTCCGGCTCCATCACGCCGAACCGCCAGTCACCGGGGCCGGTGCGCACCGGAAGCACAAGCAGCAGCGTTAGCCCGCCGAGCATTGTGACGTCCGGGGCGCGCTGGCGGACGATCAACGTCACCAAAACGGCCGCCAGGACCCCTAATGTCGTCCACGCTGCCCAATCCAAAGCATATCCCCTGTTCGATGTGGGCGCACAATCATCGCGCATTGGCCAATTGACGTCATGGCTCTACATTATCGGCACCATGGACCCATCGTATTTAACCGGCGCGACAATGGGCATACACCCCGCAGCAAAACGGGCGTTATGGGCGCTGATGCTGATCTGCATCACGGCCGGCGGGTGCGCGCCCGTGGCCGACGTCGAGTCCCTCGACACACTGGCGGAATTCATCGTCGGCCCGGCCAGAATGCCCGGCCCGTTGACCGACGTATCGGATCTGCTGGCGATGCGGCCGGAACTTCGGCGGTATCGTGTCGTCGCCGGCAACGACGGCCGCGAATCGATGACGGTGCTGATCAGCGCGATCGACTCATCCGACAACCCATCCTGGAGCACCGAGGATAGTGCCGGCCGCATCGCGATCCTGACACCACTCGACGACGGGTCATGGATCACCGCGCGTGCCGAAGATCTGTCGCACAGCGCCACGACACAATACGACCCGCCCATCGCCGTCTTGCCCGCCGCGCTCGACCCGAATCAGCCGACCACCATCCGCGCGGCCGTCCGCGTGGTCAGCCGCGACGATCCGGCCATGCAGATGGATCGTGGCACATGTGAGCAGACGATCCGCTACGAGGCCGTCCAGCGGCTGCGGACACCGGCCGGCACGTTCGATTGCCATCGGCTGCGCGTGGATTACACCGCGGACTTGAACCTGGCCAAGGTCCATCAACAATCCTGGCGGTTTCTAAGCCCGGACGTCGGGCTCGTCGCGGAAGTCTCCAACGAGCAGGTCACCGCGTTGCTTTTGGGCTGGACGACACAACGGACGATGGTGCTGGAATCTGTGCAATCGACGGTGATTGCCGCCCCACACTGATCGCGGTGGTGCCGGTTCCATATAATCGGCATCAACCGAACAGTCGTTATCGCTTCACGCCGTTTCGTGGTTTACCTGAATTAACGCATGGCCGCGCTCCAATAAATAGCGGATGTTATGGGCATGAGCAGCCCCACCCGCCCGACTTCCTACCGACAATTGATGTTCCGATCCACCTCGGTGATCATCTGCGCGGCTGTTGTCTTACTCGCGGCCAATCACCGCGACACCCAAAGCGACGACATCGACACCCCGTTCACGGCACAATTGGCTCCGGCGCCCCAGGCCCGACATATCCAACGCATCAGCGGGATGGCCGCGCCGTCACGATTGCACGTTTCACAGTCCGACCCCTGGACCGGGGCGGCGACGGTTTCCGCGACTCCGGTCCGCGAACTGCCTCGGATGCTTGCCGCCCCGCCTCCCAAAGCGCTGAGCCGATTCGTCGTGTCCGATCCGCTCGTGCCGGTCGCCGCGATCCCCGCCGAGACGTTGCAGCCGCTGGCTGACAGCCGGTCCGAATTCAGCAATCTCGGCGACTGGTCCGACCAGGCCACAACGCTTCAGACGATGGAGGCAGACGCCGGCCAGTGGCAGCGGGCTCAACAGGAAGTGCGTGTTGAGCGATTCGAGCGCGACGCGCAGGGCAATCTACGGCTGATTCAGCTAGAGGACGTCGAGAACAATCTGATCATTCGATTCACCGATCCGCCGATTGTGTTTGAAACAAAAATGCGGCCGCTGCGCGCTATCACCAGCCGATCGCCCATCGAGGTGTTCCGTCGCTCCCGCCCGGACCGTCGCATCGAAACGGGCACCGCGCGGCTGACAATCACGTACGACGCGGACCAGACGCTCGAGACCCCGGCGGGGCGATTCGACTGCCATCGACTGATTGTCGAATGCGAAGCTGAATTCGGACTGGGATCGTTGGAGGTCTATTCGACGATGTACCACGCCGACGGGGTCGGTCTCGTGGCTGAACATTACACCGAAGAGGGCCGCGTCCTGATATTCGGGCACGAGGTGACGCGCACGCTCGTGCTCAATTCGGTGACCCATTCCACGCCAATTCAGGTGACCGCCGCGGCCGAAACCGAAGCTGCGCCGTAATAGAAGCTCACCAGCACCGCCCACGCAATCATGCCATCGCATGTTCGGCCACGCGCCAGGTGGCACCATCGCGCTCGATCGGGCGGTACAGCGTGTCCCGTTCCAGAGGCGCGAATCCCGCATCGCGAATGGCCTTGCGCAGATCGGTCACGGCGAGTTCCTGATGGGTGCCGTGCCCGTCGCGCTGTTTGGTGATGTCGTACCAGACGACCGTGCCATCGATGTCGTCAACGCCAAACTGAAGCGACAGCTCCGCCAGCTCGATTTTCTGCATGATCCAGAACGCCTTGACGTGCGCGAAGTTGTCGAGCATAAGCCGGCCGATCGCGAGCATCTTCAGATCGTCCAGCCCGGTCGGCCCCGGCAGATGATTCAGGTCACTGACGCCGGGAATGAACGGCAGCGGGATCACAGTCTGGAATCGGCCCGCGTGGCCTTCATTGATCGCCTCATCCTGCGCATCGCGCAACATCATCAGGTGCTGCAGACGGTCTTCCGGTGATTCGATGTGGCCGTACAGAATGGTCGCGTTGGACATCAGGCCCAAACGGTGCGCGATGCGGTGAACATCCATCCACCGGTCGGAACGGATCTTGCCCTTGAACGCTTCATCGTGGACACGATCATCGAACACCTCAGCCCCCCCGCCGGGCAAGGAGCCGAGGCCGGCGTCCATCAGATCGGTCAACACACCCTCAACGTCGCGCCCACGGCGGTCGATCCGCGCCAGATGCACGATCTCCACGGCTGTGAATGCCTTGATGTGAATCGCCGGATAGGTTTGGTGAATCGTACGCAACATGTCGGTGTAATACGAAAACGGCAGATGCGGATGCAGCCCGCCGACGATGTGGAGCTCGGTCGCGCCCGCCTCCTGGGCCTTGAGCGCCTGGTCGGCCACGTAGTCCTGATCGTGTTCGTAGGCCCCCACGTCGCCACGTTTGCGGTAGAAATCGCAGAACTTGCAGCTCAGCGCACACACATTGGAATAGTTGAAATGACGATTGATATTGTAGTACGCGACGTCGCCGTGCATGCGTCGCCGGACCGTGTCGGCAAGTCGGCCGATTGTCCAGATATCCCGACTGGCCAACAGCGTGCGGCCGTCGGCGGCGTCTAGCCGCTCACCGGCTTCCACTTTCTCGGCAATGGATGTCAAATCCTCAGTCACGTTTCCGCCTTTTGCTTGCGCTGGCCAATGATAGTGTAGCCATGCCGGCATGACGATGTATCATGGAGCGGTCGCCGGAAAGATGCACTACATGCAACTCGCGCAGCGGTTGAAGAAGGTGTAGTACCTGGTGGTGGTGTAGCACTAGTTCGCGCAGCAGCTA
>NYZD01000101.1 GCA_002685935.1 Planctomycetaceae bacterium
ATGGACCTCCGTGCGGGAAAGATCAGAACCTTCCCATCATCGGATGCATCCACAATATGACCGAAAAATCAACGAGGACGAGGCACTAGCGTCGAACGTCAGTGTCCTGCATCGCTGGTTCCCCGACGGCTCGGCGGTGCTCACGTTCCAGATTGAACGCAAGGATGATGACAACACCTACTTTGGGCACTTATCAAAAATCGACACCGCGACGAAACGGGTCAAGCCCCTCGTCGCCGTCGCCGGCGGACAGGATGTGTATTTCGACCTGTCGCCCGACGGGAATCAAGTGGTGTTCAGCGCGTCGGCGGCCGGACCTCTCGGCCGGGAGTTGGACGCCGATTCGGATCGGACCTCGCTCTACTTGTACGACATGACCACCGGCAAGCTGGAGACCTTGATCAATCGTACCGTTACCTGCGCCAAGTTCTCGCCCGATGGTCGGCGCCTGCTGCTCGGCGTGCCGGACAAGAATGATGACGGTCCCTCCAAGATCGGCGTCATGGATCTGAAGACCCGCAAGTCCAAGACGCTGGCGCGCGACGCCGTGCTCAAGGTCGGCGACATGATGAACTCGGTGTCGGTCTATCCCAGTTGGGTCGACGACGAGTCGGTGATCTATCTGTCGCAATATGCGGCCTACGGCACCGCCGCGGTGAACGTGAGGCTCCAGTCCGTCACGATCGATGGCCAGACCCAAACGGACCTCCAGCCGATCATCGATGCCGGCGCCGGGGCCCATGCCGCCCCGTAGTCCGGCCAGGGCGCTAAGTCGCCCACTGTCGGCGATCATCTCCTACAATGCCGCCCCCGTGGTGCCCGCCGGTGGACGCCGCGCGATGCGGACATGGATCACCATGCCGCGGCCATGGTTGTCAGGAGCTTGACTATGCCGTTCCATCGCAAAGGACTCGCTTACTTCTGGGTGCTCAACGATAAATGCGACGCCGACGCGCTGTTGCCGCAGCTCGATGCGTTCGCCGCCGACCCGGGCGTGATGGCGTTGTGCCTGCATCCCCGCCCGGGTCTGCTCACGCCGTACGGCGGGGCCGCCTGGTTCGATTTCATCAAGCGCATCTGCGAAGAAGCCGACCGGCGCGATCTGCAGATCTGGCTTTACGATGAGGACCCGTACCCCAGCGGCAGTGCCGGCGGACTCATCCTCAATGAGAACCCGCAATACACCGCGCGCGGCATTCGGCAATACACCTGCGATCTCGAGACGCAGCACGATCAGTCGCTGTTCTGCTTTCCCATGGCGCCGCTGATCTGGTGCGGACTGGTCGGCGACGATCCGGATCAATTCGTCGATCTGACCGAGCGCGTGGGTACGCTTCGTCGGCGATGGGAGATGACCGAACAGTGGGACAGTCGATTCTTCTATCCTGAGACGCCTCTGTATTACACGCCGCGCGCCGATACACTCGACCCGGAATTGGCGATTGATATTCCCGACATGCCCGACGGCATGCACCTCGTGGCGTATGTCGCCGAGCCGTGCGAGGTCGGCGAGTGGGCGCCGTGGGGCGCGGTGGTCGACACCCTGAACCCCGAAGCGACGCAAAAGTTTATCGGACTGACGCACGAGAAGTATCTGGCATCGATCGGGCCGATGTTCGGCGATCGCATCGAGGCTATCTTCACCGACGAACCCAAGTGCATGGATTCCAACGCGTGGACGCCCGGCCTGTTCGATCTGTTCGAACGGCGGTTCGGCTACGACGGCCGGCCGTATCTTGGCGCCCTGTTCAGCGACGACGAGTCCGATCGCGCGCGACTGATGCGACTGCACTATCGCGAACTGCTCGGCGAACGGTTCCGTACCGCCTGGCTCGAGCCGGTCGCTGCGTGGTGTACCGAGCACAAACTGAAGCTCGTTGGCCATGTCAGCCCCGAGGACGAGCCGGTCGAGCAGTCGGCTTACGTGACGAACATGCTGCCGATCTTCAAGCAGTTCGACCTCTGCGGCATCGACATCATCATCCCGGCGGTCGGTGATCGGCGGCATCCGATCCTCAGCGTCGGCGCGACCTGCGCCTCGTCCGTGGCCCAACAGCAGAACAAAGACGGCGTGATGACCGAAACCGGCGCGCTGACCACCGGCCTGACCGCCGCGCAGTACGGGCGCATCCTGCTTTGGCAATCGGTCCTCGGTGTGACCGCGCCGTTGGTCCACTGTGCCCACAGCTCGGTGCGCGGGCCGCGCGCTTATGAATACCCGCCCAACTACGGCCCGAACAGTGACGTGTGGCCCGGCATGGCCGAGGTGCATCAGAAACTCATCAACGTCCAGAACGTCACGCACGATGCGCGACAGATCGCACCCGTCGCCATCCTCTGGACCATCCGCAGCTTCAATGCCCAAAAGGCGCTGACCGACTTCCAAAAGGATGAGACCGGCATGCGCGTGTCGATGATTCAGACGCTGGCCGGCTGCCTTGATCGGCAGGTGGGCACGCATTTCATCGACGAGGCCGACCTGTGGGGCGCGACGCTCACCGGCGGCACGCTCACGCTCGGCAAGGCCCGCTACACGCACATCCTCATCCCCATGTGCACCGTCCTGCACACAAACACGATCTCGAAGCTCAAGCAGCTGCGCGAAGCCGGCGTCACGATCATCTGCACCGGCGATGCACCCACACAACAACAGACCGACACCGCCCTGGAGCCGCTGGACATGAACTGGTGCCCGCAGATGTCGATCGACGATGCCGCCGCGTCGTTGCCGCGCCTGATCGATCTGGCCGGCGACGCCACCGACATCCGCTGCACCGCCTGGGTCGGCAACGATGCGCCGTCAGATGCGCAACCCACGCGTCTGCTGATCAATCTAAATGACGACCCGTGTGAAGCGCACTTCGACGGAGCGTCGCAGACGCTCGAGCCGGGCGAGGTGTATGCTGTGTGATGCCCATCGCGCTCGATGATGGCTTGCCATCCATCACGGCACATTCATTCGTCTGCCGTCCGCTATTTCAAGTCGATGCCATCGCCAACAGGTATCGCCCGCCCGCTTCGTGCCATGGGTCCGAAAAATGGTGACCGTCTTCCGGCACGACATGACATTCAAATCGCGAAGCCGCACAGCCCCGGGCCGCCTCAACATCTGCGATGGTCTGTGCGAACCGCAGACAACTCTCCGTGCCGACCCGCCCATCACGATTGCCAATGCCCACCCAGACCGCCCGTTCGGCAAGCCGCTCGCTGAAATGCGTCAACGCCAGCGCCGCCACCGCGGGCTGATCCCTGATTGCCGCGAACTCTTCCAGCACGCGTCAGTCCGTGACCGGCGCGAATGCCGCCGCGCCCGCGATGCGATCGTCCGCCGCCATCAGACGCAACGCGAAATACCCGCCGCGCGACGTGCCCGATACGAATATCCGCCCCGGGTCGGCCACTCCGCGTCCAATCAGCGCGTCGATCACCTTACGCCCGTCGTCAACAAATTTCGAGAACACGTCACGACCGTTCACCCAGGCCGCGCTGAATCCGCGAATGCTGTCCGGATGTCCCGGCTCGACGCGATCGCCGTGAAACGGCAGATCGAAACTGGCCACTCGATGCCCCGCCGCCACGAACAGGCGCGAGCCGATATCGTAAGGACCTTCCGCCAGTGACATCGACCGGGCGCCCGCAAAATTCAGGATCAACGCCGGTCGCTCCAGACGCTGCGCCGGCTCGGACAGCGAGCAACCCAGCGTCTCGCGCCCGACGTCGATGGACAGTTCTGAATTGGTAGAAGGCGTGCGGTTCATCACAGTTGTCCTCAACGATCGCCCCATCCTGACTGATCTGCGTCATTCGCGACGACCGGCAAGTTCCGTTAGATCAGCCGATTGAATTCGTCGTAATTCTCCCGGGCCCGCGTGTCCGTCTTGACCAGCGCGACCATCTCCGCCAGCGTTTGGATCTGATCTTCCAGGAATATCCGCCCCTTCTGAGCCGTCGACGCCCCCGGCGTCCCACGTGTCAACTCCGGCTGCATCGCCACCCAGTCCATCGGCGTGTACATGTGCTTCAGGTGTCGAAGATCATCATGCGGCAGTTCGTCCATCTGCGCCGCGGCGTCCGCAGCGCATCCACATTGTGTGGATGCGCTCCATGTGGATCCCGCTCTCCCTGATACTCCATCACGAAGGCCCCATCATATCCCACTCGGGGCAATCCATTCAGCAGTGCCGCGGGATTCCCGCAATAGCCCGGTCCGCCGGCATCAACTCTTCATGATGGTCCGAGCCCCGAGATGATTCTGTCTGTTTACTCAATGGTGGTCGCTCGTGATCTGCGGAGAATACCCGATCCGCGCCCGCAATGGCCCCCCGCACCCGGTTCCACGACGTTGTCGCCGGGATTTCACCCATCAACGGCAGAAAACTGATCCAGCGTTACGGCCTCGGTCGATGGAATCAAACGAGCGATCTCGCCCTCGCCCTGCTGCGGACATCCGTGGGAGCCGATCACCATGAACACCTTCAATCGCCTGCTCACCAGCCTCGCCGTCATCCTGACCATCGCCGTCGTCGTGAGGGTCGGTCAGCCCGCCGTCCGTCCCATCACGTTCGACGACGTCATCGCCACTGCCGAGCAAGCACAAACCGCCACGTTCACCGCATCCATGTACCTGTGCGAACCGCCAGGACAATACCGGGTGCCGTTGATCTCAACGTGCATCATGATCGATAGTGGCCGCAAGTTCCGCTTGGAAACGGACTGGATATTCGACGTTGTCGCCATCTGTGATTTCGATCAAAAGCAGGTCTTGGTCACGTTCGACTTCGCCGATGACCGCACAGCCATGTTGCACGATCTGGGTGATGAATGGCCCGAGCTCGCGGATATCAATGCAGCCCTGGGCCTTGACGTATCCAGTCTGGTCGGCGTGCTGCGCGAGCTGGACACCCACGAGATCGGTCACCGAATGATCAACGACGCCAACTGCATTGGATTCGGTGCGATGTTTCAAGGCGCCCGCTTCGAGTTCTGGGTCGATCCACGGACCGCCGTCCCGATGCAGGTCGTTGTTTTCAACGATCCCGTCGCGATTGATGAAACGGCGGGGACCTTTGAACTCGAGACGATGATGGTGCTCGATCATTTCCAATACAACGTCGCGTTCGACAAATCAACGTTCAGCCTCGACCCCCCCGAAGGCTACTCCCTGCAACGCATGCAGTAACGCAGACCAACCGCGCACACAATCCTCTAACACCGCCCGTCCCATCATCAAATCCCCAAATGCGTCCCCGCGATAAATCGCGTCCCGCCGAATCCATTGCCGTCATCCAGCATGTAGTAATACGCGACAAACAATCGCCCCGGCTCCACCTCCACCGCCGCGGGATACCCGATATCCGGCCCCGACGCATCGTCCCGGACCACCTGCTCATCACCCCACGTCGCCCCATCATCCTCACTCACGATCAGACCAATCCCGTACGGCGGCTTCCGCCGACCAAAGAACACCACGATCCGCCCGTCTGCCAACCGAAGCGGCCACGGCGAACGATAAAACTTCGCGAACGCCCCCTCGCCCGTCACCGACACATGAGCCCCACGCCCCACCCATGGTGACCGCCCCCAACGTACGATCGGCCGCGGCTTCGACCAACCGTATCCTCCGTCATCCGATTCACACATCTGAATCGCATCCCGGCTGCCCGCGATGTTCAGCCCGTAGCATTGCAGCCGCCCGCTCGGCAGTAGCAGCATCCCCGCATATGCCACTCGCCCGCCGCCCATCGGATCGGTGAAGATCCGCGCGATCGGCTCCCAGGCGATCCCATGATCATCCGATCCGTAAAGCCACACGTCCGTCGTGTGCGATACCGCCGCCAGATGTGTGCCGTCCGCCATCGCCACAATCGGATGCCCATCCTTGCTCACGTCCGACCCGCCGTCGCCGATCTTCTGACCGATCGGCGTTGTCAGCGGCGTCGGTACGCATTCCCACGTCCGCCCGCGATCCGCCGACCGAATCGAAAACGTCACCCGCCGCGGCGGATCGGTATCACCGAACCACGCACGGCCGAACACAATCGCGCTGTCGCGATTGTTCAGATCAATCGCCTCGCGCGCCACATCCGGATCGCGCTCCGCCTGCGTGATATGAGCCATCCGCTCCGACTCGGGCGGCGTGTGATCGGACACCACCACGTCATCATCGCGATTCCACGTCATCCCCCCGTCGACACTCCGCGCCGCGATCGTCTGGCTCCGCACGTGATACCCGCCCCAGTCATGCCCCACGTCAGCCGGCGTGCGATAGGCGCACCGCGCCCGGTTGTAGACCACCACAATCTCACCGCCGCCGAAATCGAAAATACCCCCCTGCCGCGGATGGCCCGCGTAACGATCCATCGCGTAATCCACACGGATATGCTCAATATCTTTCAACATGCAGCCATTCCCTTTGCATCGATCCGGATGATCGTTCACACGCCTCTCAGATCGCCACACCACAATGTAGTATGTATTCTCAGCAACGGACCCGCCTCCCTTTCTTGACCCTTCCCGGAGTGACCCCCATGCCCCACTGCGCAATGATCCAGGCCGGCGACATTCAAGCCGTGGTCGGCGACGCCTCACGCAACAGCCAACGCGGCCAACAATACTGCGGCCTGTGGTCCCTCACGTCCAGACACCGCCCCTTCAACGCCTTCGGCAACTCCTACGCCGGCCTCCTGCCCGGTGAGATCCGCGGCAAGTCGCCCACGCTCCACGTCATCAACGATCAACAGTGCGCCCTCGAGCGCAAAGCCGACGACACCTGCCCTGTCGACGTCCGCGCCGACTACCACATCAAAGCTCCCAATACCATCGACCACACACTGACGTTTCAAGATCATCGCGACGTGCGCGCCGCCGACTGCGATCACCGTGAGGTCTCCTGGTGCTGCTACATGAACTGCCCGGACGACAGTCGGCTGCACTTCCGCGCCGACAACGACTGGCATCGCTACATCTCAGCCAAGCACGGATCCGGTTCCAACATCGCCCCCTCCTATGTCTCAGCAGACCAACTTGAAGCCTGGCCGAACAAGAGCGAATGGACCCAGACCCACGGCCCCAACTGGCCGTTCCATTGGGATCGCTACGACGTGCGATTCGATCAGCCCTTCTACTACGGTCGCCTCGGCGAGATGATCATGATTCTCGTCTTCGACACGCCGTGCTGGCTGCGCTTCTTCTGCTCCCCCTCCGGCGGCGGCCCCAGCCTCATCGCCGACCGGACCTGCCCCGCGTGGGACTTCCTCTGGGCCATCCCCAACGCCGACTACCAGATCAATCGCGAATACACCCTCCGCCTGCGCCTCATCTATAAACCCTTCGTGTCCGACGACGATGTCCTCGACGAACTCCATCGCACGCAGACCGAATTGGGATTCGAGACAGTCACCAATTGACCATCACATGCGTCACACAAGCGGCGCTCGCGATCCCGCCGACCCCATCCCCTCATCAATTCCACACCTTCTCCCACTGTCGCGTCTTCGCCGACCGATAGATCGCCAGCGCCGTCCGCAATTCCCCCAATGACTGCTCAGGCCCCGCGACCGGCGGCGTGCCGTCCAGCACCGCGCTGGCGAAATCCTCAAGCTCCGGTCCGAAGGAATTGAAATAGCCCGTCGTATTCTCGATCTTCATGCCTTCGCGATGTGCCTCATCGTAAAGCGTCAACGCCCCGTCGAACCCGCCGCCGATCACCATCTCGCCCTTCGTCCCCACCACGTGGAACCAATCGTCCGGCCCCAGCGGCGAATCCATCTCCAGCGCATCAAATCCCGCCACCTTCCCCGACCTGAATCGCAACAACGCCCGCGCCAACGATTCGCCTTCCATCCGCTTGCTCGGATAATCCAGCACAGCGATCACTTCATCAATCTCACCCATCCACATGCGCAGCGGCCGAATCCAATGCGGCCCGCTGTCAATCGCAATCCCCCCACCCGTGCGCCCCCGTTCCAATCGCCAGGGCCTGTCGCCCTGAAGCCAATATTCATCTGTTTCGTAAGCGATCGCCGCACGTGCCGTCACCACCTCGCCGATCGCGCCCTGTTCAATCAACTCCTGCGCCGCCACCACCTCCGGCCAATACTGTGAGTTCTCCCCCACCATGAACACACACGACGACTCCTTCGCCGCCGCCAGAATCCGATCGCACGCCTCCAGCGTCGGCGCCATCGGCTTCTCCAGCAGCACGTGCTTGCCCGCGGCCAGTGCCTTGATCGCCAGCGGCTCATGCAGATCGTGCGGCACCATCACGTCCACCGCGTCAAAATCCCCCTGTGCCAACCCCTCCTCCAGCGACCCAAACACTGCCGCGCCCGTCTCCTTGGCGATGACCCTGGCGTTCTCGGCGTCCGGATCGATCGCCGCCGTCACTTCGACCCGCGCCCCCGCATCCTTGATGCCGCTCAGGTGGTAATGACTGATCGCACCACAACCCACAAACGCAAGTTTCAATGTGGTCGCCACGTGCATGCTTCCATGATTTGAACGCGTGAATCACGGGTAACAGTATACCGGGTGCACCGCTTGCCCGTCCTGAATCACCAATCACCGGTCCAGTCGCGCTCAATTGCGGTCAGCCCCGATGACCCGCTTGGTCGCCGCGACGCCAACACACGGCCCGGGTGGAATGCAGCTTCGTTTCGTCCGAGGCCTGACAATTCACTGAGGAACCACCATCCGCGAGATCGTGCCCTGCTATCATGTCGCATAACGATGCACTGGGCCGATGCTCAACGGAAATGATTATCACGCTATATGGAAACATCACCGAGCGGGCCTCGACGTAGCGACAGCCTCGGATCAAACGCATGACAGGCATTATCTTCGACATCAGGAAATCCACGATCCACGACGGCCCGGGCACCCGGACCACCGTGTTCTTCAAGGGATGTCCGCTCCAGTGCGCGTGGTGCCATAGTCCCCAGGTCATGGACCCGCAGCCGCAGCTCGTGTGGTCCGACGACAAATGTGTCCGTTGCGGCCTGTGCATCGACGCCTGTCCCAATGGTGGGCACGAATTGGTGGCCGACGGTTCGCGCGTGCACCATCAAGAGCAATGCACGCTATGCGGCGCATGTGTCGACGTTTGCCACGCCGATGCGCTCGTCATGGAAGGCCGCGAGGTCACCGTCGAGCAGGTGATGGCCGAACTCAAAAGACACCTGCCATCCAGCGAGGATTCCGGCGGCGTCACGCTCTCCGGTGGCGAGCCGACGTACCAGCACAAGTTCGCCCTCGCGCTGCTCAAGCAAAGCAGGTCTGAAGGATTGCACACAGCGTTGGATACGTCCGGGCAGACGCCCTGGCGGACCCTCAAAAAGATGCTGCCGCACACCGACCTGGTGCTGTTCGACATCAATCAGATGGGTTCGGCCGACCCCAAACAACACACCGGCATGCCCAACGGAAAGATTCTCACGAACCTCACGCGTATCGGTGAGTCCGGCGTGCCCATCGTAATCCGCATCCCCATTGTGCCGGGCATCAACGACAGCCGCGAAGCAATCGAGAACGCCGCAGCCTGCCTGGCCGACGTCAAGAACATCACGCGCATCCTGCTCCTGCCATACCACGAACTGGGCGAAGCGAAATACGGTCGGCTCAACCGCGACGCATACAAACTTAACGATGTCGAGCCCCCGGAACCGGAACGAATGCGGGAGATCGCCGAATGGATGCGCCCCTGCGGCCTGGACGTCCACGTCGGGTGACCGCCGGTGGCCATGGCGACGCCCCCGTCCGCAATGAGAGCGTTCATTTATCCAATGAGGCATCTGAATGTTGGCCAACCGCGCGCTGGACCCCTATCGTCTAGGGACACGCCTTCAAACGAACCGCCGGCGTCAGCGCCCGCGACGCAAGGAGCATGCACAATGAATGACTTTCCCAGGACCATCGTCGGCGGCGCCTCTCTGTCCAGGCTGATCATCGGCACCAACTGGTTCCTCGGCTATTCGCACATGAGCAAGGCCAAGAACACCTTCATCAAAGACTACCAGACCACCAAGAACATCGCCGATATCCTCACCGTCTTCATGAACGCCGGCGTGGACACCGTCATGGGCATGCCCGAGACCATCCTGCGCGATGCCATTGCTGAGGCCCAGGATCGTACCGGGCGGACCGCCAAGCTCGTCCTCACCCCGCATTTCAACATCACCGCGGGCGGCCCGCCGGAAAACGATCCGCCGCACATGTTCGATCGCTGCAAAGCGATGGGCGCGACCCTCTGCATGCCTCATCAGTGTGTTACCGATAGATTGATCGATCGGATGGATAACCGCATTCGTGATATCGACAAATACACCACCATGATTCGTGAGCGCGGCATGATCCCCGGTCTCTCAACCCACATGCCCGAGACCATCAACATTGCTGATGACACCGATGCCGATGTCGAAACCTACATCCAGATCTACAACGCTGCGGGCTTTCTCATGCAGGTCGAAGCCGACTGGGTCATGCGGTGCATCAGCAACGCCCGAAAACCCGTCATGACCATCAAGCCGCTCGCCGCCGGAAGACTGCTGCCGCCGGTTGGCTTGGCCTTCGTCTGGAATACGATTCGCAATCAGGACATGGTCACGATCGGCACCACCACCCCGGATGAAGCAAGGGAAATAATCGATATTTCCCTGGACTTCCTTAACCGCCGGTTGCCGGACAACGAACTGCAAACCACGCGAAGCAAGCAATCCCTGATCGTAGAGCCCGTCTGACGTCGTGTGCCACGCCAATCCAGGAGCGCAGACCGTTCTGCGATGGGAATTCCCAGATGGCCGAAGAAGCCTATCTGTGCGCACCTGAAGTGTTGATCCCGCCCGGGCCCAACTATGCCGATGACCTGCGCCGGTTCCAGGGAATCCCCGGCGTCGAACGCGCTGCCTCGGGCAGACTGTGGGCCACGTGGTATGGCGGTGGCGACGGTGAAGACCGACACAACCACATCCTGCTTGCCACCAGCGAACGCCCGGCCGGTCAATGGTCCGATGTCGCCCTTGTGATCGACCCCGACGGCGATGGGCCGGTTCGGGCGTACGATCCCTGCCTCTGGCACGATCCCGGCGGTCGGCTGTGGCTGTTCTGGGCGCAGGGATACCAGCGCCACACCGACGAGCGCGCCGGCGTCTGGGCTATCACGACAACGCGGTCCGACGCCGCCAACCCACAATGGTCGTCGCCCGTGCGGTTGTGTGATGGCATCATGATGAACAAGCCCACCGTGCTGTCCTCAGGGCAGTGGCTCTTGCCCGTCGCCCGCTGGCGCCGCGAGGGCAGCGCCCAGGCCTACGCCTCTTCCGATCAGGGCGCGACGTGGCATCTGCTTGGCCAAACCACCGTGCCGGATCAGGACGATCGCAGTGCCGATGAGCACATGATTGTCGAGCGAGCAGACCGAACACTATGGATGCTCGTCCGCACACAATACGGCATCGGCCAGAGCGTCTCTGCCGACGGGGGCCGAACATGGACCCCCGTGCAGCCATCACCCATCCAGCACACCGCGTCGCGCTTCTTCGTGCGTCGACTTGCATCCGGAAACCTGCTGCTCGTGAAGCATGGCCCAATCAACGAGCGCATCGACCGAACGCATCTCACCGCGTTCCTCTCGAACGATGACGGCAACTCATGGTCCGGCGGCTTGCTCCTCGATGATCGCGAAAAGGTCTCCTATCCCGACGGCGTGCAGGCCCCCGACGGGACCGTCTTCGTGATCTACGACCGCGCCCGACAAGACACCAAGGAAATCCTCGTGGCCACCTTCACCGAGGATGACGTCGCCGCCGGCGGTGTGTCTCAGACGCCGCCGCGCTCCGTCTGCTCGTGAACAAGGCGACGGGCATGAATTCGGCACCGCCATCAGGCGCCTGACGCCGTGACGGGCTGACACTGAGCGGCTCCCACTGACGCTCATCGTCCTTTGCCCGCGATCTGGGTCGATCAGCGTTTCCCAAGTCTTCTCGAGAACGCCTCCAGATCGTCGTAGCGCTGTTGCCACGTCGTGTAGATCACGCCCATCACGCCCTCCACCTTCCTTGCATCTTCGAGCCAGCCGTCGATCCGCTCCACGGGAACGTCGTAATACCCCGCCAGAATCTGCCGGTGACCGAGCTGAGCAAAGTGACGCAGAGAATTGAGCCGCGACGCCGGTCGTGAATTCCAGTTGACGATGATCACATCCTTGTCCAGGCCCTTCCACGAACCGTGCCACGGTCCGTCGCCCTTGACCAGGTAGTATCGTCCGGTCGCCGCCGCATTATGGTGTGGATCGAACATGTCCGACCACACGTAGATCGGCTTGCCCGCATCTTGCTGCTTGATGATCGCAGTGCACTTGCCCACGCTGTCGGCCAACAGCTCGCCCGGCGTCAGACCCGTCCCCACACAGCTCGCGTCCCACCCCTGCACACGCATCTCATCGTGCATCATGAAGTAACCGTCCGGCGCCAGATTCCGGCGCACATGCTCGATCTGCCACTGGAGAATCTCGTACAGCTTCGGCTCGGACAGGCAGCACATCACCTGCTTCCGGTAAATCATCGCCGTGTGATAGTAGTCCACGGAAACGGTCTGCCCGTCCCGGATACGACTGCCTTCAGGCAGCGTCATCACCGGCGGTTCGTGCCACACCGTGAACGCCCCCGGCCATCGTACGGCTCAAGGAACTCAAACCGTCCGCCGTTCAGGTCGCCATCGACGCCATGCGAGAGGATGGGCTGGCCCATCGGACCTGTAACCATGCTCTGAGGGCGATCAAGAGCTTTTCGCGGTGGCTCGCCCTCGACAAACGAATAGCGCAGGACCCAATTGCCTCGCTGACGGGCTTCAATTCTGAAACTGATCCAAAACATCAGCGAAGGGAATTGACCGACGATGAAATTACCAAGCTTGTCGGGGCGGCTGAGGCGAATGATGATTGTGCCATGGGAGGACAAGATAGGGCCATGCTCTACCGATTGGCACTTGGCACTGGATTTCGTGCCTCAGAACTTCGCAGCTTGACCCCTAAATCGTTCGATCTGACGAGCGATCCGCCAACGGTGACGGTCACTGCTGCCTGTAGCAAACGTCGCAGACTCGACGTTCAGCCCATTCGATCTGATTTGGCGAAATTGCTGAGTGATTGGCTCTCACAAAAGCCGAGCCAAAATCAGGTTTTCACCGCGATGCCGCAGATGACAGGGCGCATGATCCGCAGTGATCTGAAACGAGCAGGAATTCCCTACGCTGACGCCGAAGGACGTGGGGCGGATTTCCATGCTCTGAGGCATACCTACATTTCTCGGCTGGTCCGTTACGGCGCAACGGTCAAAGCAGCGCAGGTTCTTGCTCGTCATTCGACGCCGTCGTTGACCATCGGACGCTACGCTCATACCGATCTTCGCGAATGCAAAGCGTTCCTCGAAGCCCTTCCCCCCAACCCCGAATAATCCATCGGATAGGCAACGGACTCAGCC
>NYZD01000102.1 GCA_002685935.1 Planctomycetaceae bacterium
CGGCGTTATGGACATGCTCAACATCCCCGGCCTCGGACCCAAGGGCGTCGCCACCGTCTGGAAACAGGGCGGCGTCGAAACCATCGATGATCTGAAACAGAAAATCGACAACGGCGAACTGACCGACCTGCCCCGCATGGGCGAAAAAACCCTCGCCAAGATCCGCAAAGCCATCGACTTCACTCAGAAATCAAGCCAACGCATCCTCCTCGGCGAGGCCGTCCATCTCGCACACTCCGTCATTGAGCATCTGCGCGCCGCCGGCGGCATCAGGAAAATCAACCACGCCGGCTCCCTGCGCCGCGGACGTGAAACCATCGGCGATATTGACATCCTCGCCTGCTGCGACGACCCGCAGCACATCGCCCATGCCTTTCGCGGCATGCCCATGGTCGACCATGTCCTGTTCAGCGGCGTCACCAAGAACTCCGTCATGATCGACGGCGGTGTCCAGATCGACCTGCGCATCGTCCCCGAAGAAAGCTACGGAGCCGCCCTCATGTATTTCACCGGCTCAAAGGAACACAACATCGTCCTCCGCGAACGCGCCATCAAACAAGGCATGCGACTCAACGAATGGGGACTGTGGCGCGGCGACGATGAATCCGACGACAACGCCCAACCCCTCGCCGGCGCCACCGAATCCGAAGTCTACGAAGCCCTCGGCCTGCCCCTGATCGAACCCCCGCTCCGGGAACACCGCGGCGAGTTCGAAGCCGCCGGACGCGACGCACTGCCCAAACTCGTCCGCACCAAAGACATCAAATCAGAACTCCACGCCCACACCACCGCATCCGACGGCCTGATGAGCATCGACCAGCTGGCCGAAGTCGCCTCGCGTCACGGATTCCACACCATTGCCGTCACCGATCACTCCAGCCTCACCGGCGTCGCCCATGGCCTCGACGCCAAACGCCTCGCCAAACACGCCAAAGCCGTTCGCAAAGCCAACGAGCAGACCGACGGCATCACCATCCTCGCCGGCGCCGAAGTCGACATCCTCGCCGACGGCAGCCTCGATTACCCCGATGACGTCCTCGCCGAACTCGACATCGTCGTCGCCAGCCCCCACGTCGCCCTCACCCTCGATCCCGCCAAATCTACGACTCGCCTCATCCGCGCCGTTGAAAACCCCTACGTCCACATCCTCGGTCATCCCACCGGCCGCGCCATGCGCATGCGCGAAGGCATGTCACCCGACATCCACCAGCTCGTCGAAGCCGCCGCACGCACCGGCACCGCACTCGAAATCAACGCCAATCAGGTCCGCCTCGACCTCCGCGACACTCACGCCCGCGCCGCGATCGAAGCCGGCGCCATGCTCGCGATCAACACCGATGCCCATCGAATCAACGATTTTGATAATCTCCGGTTCGGCGTCATGACCGCCCGCCGCGCCTGGGCCGAACCCAAACACGTCGTCAATTGCCTCACCCCCGCCAAACTCACCAAATGGCTCGCCGCCAAACGCAAGCTGCACGGCGTGTAATATCCCCGCGCCACCCATGTGCCGCTCTCACTGGACCACCCCCGCGCCGCGCCCGTACAATGCCCACATGTCAATCATCGGGCACGGTGTGGACCTGGTCGAGACCGCCCGCATCACACAACTATGTCAGCGTCACGGTGATCGGTTCTTAAACCGCGTCTTCACCGATGCCGAACGCGCCTACGCCCAATCCTCCAAACGCTGCGATGAACACCTCGCCGCGCGGTTTGCCGCCAAAGAGGCAGTCCTCAAAGCCCTCGGCACCGGCTGGCGCACCGGCATCGCCTGGCGCGACGTGGAAGTGGGGCGGCAGACCTCCGGCCGGCCCTTCGTCAAACTCACCGGCGGCGCGCTCGACGTCGCCGATACCCTTGGCGTCGCCGAAGTCCAGGTCTCACTCACCCACACCGATTCTCACGCGATGGCCAGCGCGATCGCCATTGCCGCATCCCCGGGGCTCTGACATGTCGCGCCGTCGCCAAACCCTCTTTGAACAGATCCGACCCGGCACCGCCACATCGCGCGACCGCCTCCGACTGCCCAAATGGGCCCAGCCCAGATCCGGCGACGACCAGCCTGACCCCCCCGGCCCTTCTGACGCATCCCCCGCCCGCCCCTTCGCCTGGCTCGCCCACCCCGTCGGGTTCCGTCTCACCCGGGGAATGGTCGCCGTCCTCCTGCTGATCGTCGTGGCCCTGCTCATCGGGGCCTACGTCATCGGAACCCGCCGCGCCAAGCACAATCAACAGATCACCGAGCCCCTCGCCGAACTTCGCAACGGCCCGATCAATGACGCCCTGCTCAACCCCGACGCCCTTTCCTTCGCGCCCGACCCGCCTAACGGCTCAAATCAAGCCGATTCCAACGTCCCCGGCCCCCGAAAGCCCGGCCTCAACTACTTCATCATCATGCAGGTCGGCAAGTCCTACCGCGCCGACGCCGATCGGGCCGTCGAATTCATGGCCCGGCACGGGATTGACTGCCAGGTCGTTCCCGTCAAGAATAAGTCAGATTGGAACGTGGTCGTGCTTCGAGGTTTTGCCCAACCCCGGACCGATCCCCAGGCCCTCGCCCTGAGGCAGGAACTGCTCGCACTTGGCCGGCTCTGGAAAAGTCAGCAAAATGGCGCCAACAATTGGTCCGACCTGTATCCGGCCAAGTACGAGGGCCCCTAGCAACGGAATACCCATCACATCGCCCGGCCCCGCCGCCGGCCCGAATCAGTTGAACCAAGGATCAACCCATGAGTATCGACTCCAGCCTGAAATCCAACGCCGCCCTCGCCAGTCACCGCAACGTCCTCAAACGCGATGAACGCATCCAGCGCCTGATCGAAGACGAGAAATTCGACCCCGAGTCCGATGATCCCTTGGGCCTCGTCAAAGTCGCCAACCGCAGGGTCCGCGCCGGCAAGAAGTCCGTCAAGAAGGATGAAGAAGGCATTGAAGGCGCCGAAGGTGTCGAAGGCGAAGCCCTCCCCGCCGCCGGTTGATCTGCACATCTCAGCCGTGAACCATCCTGATGCTCGGCGTCTCGGCTCTAGCGCCGCGCACCGCGAGTTAGGCGCTGCCCGTTTGCCCATCCCCCATCCCCTCCCCTAAATTGCCCCCATGCTCGATCCCCAATCCCTGATCACCGACCGCCTCCGCGCCATTGACGCCAGCGGCATCCGCAAAGTCTTCGACCTCGCCAAACAGCTGCCCGACCCGATCAACCTCTCCATCGGCCAACCCGATTTCGACGTCCCCCCGCCCATCCGCGCCGCCGCCGCACACGCCATCGACGCCGGTCACAATAGCTACACCGTCACCCAGGGCCTCGCCGAACTACACCACCGCGTCGCCCAACAGATCGACGCCGAATTCCAGCACGACGATCTCTGGAACGACTACGGTTCCCTCATCATCTCCGGCGTCAGCGGCGGTCTCCTCCTCGCCCTGATGACCTGCGTCGGACCCGGCGACGAAGTCATCCTCGGCGATCCCTATTTCGTCATGTACAAACACCTGATCACCCTCACCGGCGGCACCGCCGTCTTCGTCGATACCTACCCCGATTTCCAACTCACCGCCGACCGCGTCGAGCCCCTCATCTCCGACCGCACCAAGATGCTCATGCTCTCCAGCCCCTCGAACCCCACCGGCGTCGTCGTCTCCCCCCAGACCTGCGCCGACCTCGCCGCCCTTTGCCGCGACCGGGGCGTCCTCCTGCTCAGCGACGAAATCTACGATGAGTTCTGCTACGAAAAAGTCGACTCACCCCTCGGCCCACGCTGCCCCTCACCCGCCAACCACTCCGACGACCTGCTCATCATGCGCGGCTTCTCCAAAACCTACGCCATGACCGGCTGGCGCCTGGGCTACACCGTCGGACCCCGACCCATCATCGATGAGATGACCAAACTCCAGCAATACACCTTCGTCTGCGCCCCCAGCATGGTCCAACACGCCGGCGTCGTCGCCATGGATGTCGACATGTCCGACCACGTCGCCGCCTACGCCCGCAAACGCGACATGGTCATCGACAAACTCTCCCCTCATTTCAAACTCACCGCCCCCGGCGGCGCGTTCTACGCCTTCCCCAAAGCCCCCAACGGACACACCGGCACCTCCTTCGTCGAACAAGCCATCGCCAACAATGTCCTGATCATCCCCGGCAACGTCTTCTCCGAACAAGACACCCACTTCCGCCTCTCCTACGCCTGCGACGACAACACCCTCGAAAAGGGCCTCGACATCCTCGTCAGTCTCGCCACATAAAAATAGCCGCAGGTGGCAACCTGCGGTCCCCTCACATCCGCAAAATCAACGACGCCGTCAAGAAATAAATCACCAGCCCCGCCACGTCCACCAGCGTCGTCACGAACGGCGTCGAACACGTCGCCGGGTCCGCCCCCAAACCCTTCAGCGCGAACGGCAGCAACCCCCCGATCAGCGTCCCCGTCACCACCACCCCCACGATCGCCGTCCCGATCGCGAATCCCGCATGCAGCGCCTCACCCATCGGATGCGCCGCCTCCCGAAACAGCCACAGCCCCACCACACACGTCACCGCCATCCCCAGCACCCCCAGCACCGACCCCAGCAACAAACCACTGGCCAACTCCCGCCGCGCCACCCGCGGCGCGTCCCGCAAATCCACCTCACCAATCGCCATCGCCCGGATGATCAGCGACGCCGCCTGCGTCCCGCTGTTGCCCCCGCTCGCGATGATCAGCGGAATGAACAGCGCCAGAATCGCCAGCTTCTCATCTTGAAGCTGCTCGTGGAACTGTCCCATCGCGAACACCGTCACAATCCCCGCCACAAACAGAATCGCCAGCCAAACCCCGCGCTTCTTCACCAGCTCCATCAGCGACGCCGACAGATACGGATGCTCCAGCGCCTGCACCGCACCCATCTTCTGCACGTCCTCGGTCGTCTCTTCCTCCGCCACGTCCGCCACGTCGTCGAACGTCACGATCCCCACCAGCACGTTCTCCCCATCCACCACCGGCAGCACCGGCGTGTCATACCGCTCACTGAAATAAACCACCTGCTCCTGATCGTCCTCCACCTTCACCGACACCACGTGCCCCTCCCGCAGCGCATCGCACACCTGCCCCGGCTCCGCCAGCACCAGCGTCTTGAGCCGCACCTGATCCGTCAGTCGGCCCGCCCCGTCCACCACGTACAACGTGTCCAGCGTCTCCGCCTCCGCGCCCCGCTCCCGGAGATGTCCCAGCGCCCTTTCCACCGTCCACTCCGGCCGAACCGTCAAATAATCCGCCGTCATCAGTCGCCCGACCGACCCCTCCGGATATTCCAATTGCCGCTCGGTCTCCGCCCGCTCCGACGCCTCGAGCGATTCCAGCAGTGGCTCCGCCAGCTCGTCCGACAGATCCCCAACCAGCTCCACACGATCGTCGACCGGCATCTCACTGACCACCGCCGCCGTGTGATCCGGACTCAGCCGCTCGACCAGCTCCTCCTGCACGTCACTCGGCAATAGATCCAGCACCGCCGCCGCCCGCTCCGCCGGCAACACCGCAAAAGCAACAGCCCGTGGCTCCTCATCCAGCGCCTCGATCACGTCCGCCAGTTCCGGATCCAACAGATCCAGCATTGTCTCGCGCGCACCATCCGGATCCGCCGCCGCCAGCAACTCCTCGATCTCCGGCGCGATCAATTCACCCACCACCAGGCGCTGTTCCGCTTTCTTGGCCATGTCCGCCTGATCCTCAACGTCGATCGCGAGCCAAAACACCGTGCCCGCCCACGTCCCGCTGCACGATCCGCCAACTCGCGCTAGAATCCTAATCGAAGGGATAACCCCGTGCGCCAAAACCGCGCCTTCACTCTCGTCGAACTCCTTGTCGTCGTCGCGATCATCGCCGTCCTGCTTTCCCTGCTCCTGCCCGGCCTCGCCGCCGCCCGCCGGCAAACCAACCGCGTCGTCTGCGCCTCAAACCAGCGCAGCTTCGGCGAAGCCCTGCACATGTACGCCGATGTCTACCACCGCTACCCCCACCAGCGCCAGGTCACCGGCGACGTCACCCTCCCCGACGGCTCCACCCTCCTCATGGGCGGACCGCTCCTCAAAGGCATCGACCTCTGGGGCGAACCCATCTCCAGTGTCGGCGCCGAATTCGACCAGGTCGTCAACATCGGACTCGCCGGCCGCGTCGAACCCCGCGCCTCGGTCCCCCTGCCCACCGGCGCCCAGGTCATGGCCTGCCCCGGTTTCAAAGTCGTCCGCGATACCTACTGGTACAACGGCACGCCCACCAGCGGCGTCCTCGGCTCA
>NYZD01000103.1 GCA_002685935.1 Planctomycetaceae bacterium
CCCCCCCATCGCCCCTGCCCGACCCGTCACCGTCAGACCTCATGTCAAACAGGTCCGTCTCGAAAACAAGGAAATAGCCACCCAACACCAGGGCAAGCAGTGACACAATCAAAGTGAGTTTCGTATTCATCGCCGGTTTGCTCTCGATCGCGCCCGCCGGATCAACGGCGTCGTCTCAGCCACACTGCGACCCCCACCCCCAGACACGACAGCGGCAGCGCTCCCAACAGGATCAACCACAGAGCGATCTCGGCCGGCCGGCTGATCGCATCGATGCGCCGCACATCCTGCGAGCGGGCCGTCGTCGCGATCAGATCATCCAGTTCCGCCAGCCAAAAAACGCTGTTAACGAAAAACTCAGCGTTCGCCGGGTATGTGTAATACAGCGTCTGCCCGGTCATGAAATCGATCGGCCCTTGCATCGTGACTGCGTCCGTGGCAAACCACATGTCGCCGATGACAATCAGACGGGCCGCGCCGCGCTCGGCCGCCGCCGCCACGCAAAACGGGCCTTGGGGATCATCTTCACCGCGTGGCGGCTGCCTGATCGCCCATGTTGATTTTGGCGTCGTGATCAATGGCGTGTATGTGATGCCCGCGTCCGATCGGTCCGGCAGCTTGATCGGCGTCGCCGACTGAACCATGCCGATCAGCCCTCGGCACGCGCTCACGATCGGATGCACGTCGTCCGGCCATCGCTCAAGCTGCACGGCGGGAAAGGAGTACGCCTCGCCCCGCCGACGGTCAAACAACTCCACACTCACGACATGGTGAGTCTCGACCTCAATGCCCCACTGTTCAAGCTGCCTCAACTCCGGCGCCATCTGGTCCGGTGGCGTCTCGACGTCGAACCGGGACATCGCGGGCTGCGCCACCAGAAACAGCGCCGGTTGGCCCGCCGCCAGATGTTGGCCCACGAATTTGCTGACCATCTCCGCGGGGTCGATCGGCGTCCGCACGTTCGGCGCCGGAGAAGGCAACACGACCAGCACCATCGTCTGACCTTCCTCACGAACGGGCGGCGGTGACGGCGGTTGCGGCTGGCCGTAAGGCGATGGCTGTGGTGTCGGCGACCATTCTTCGACTTCAAAATTCATCCCGCCAAGTCGCTCCGCCACGTAATTGAACCGTACGGATTGATTGTTCCCAAGCACGGCAAAAGGATGGGCGTGGACAAACACCACCTTCGGCTTCTGGTCAAACGTCAGTCTCACCAGCGCCCCCGTGATCGCCTCCTCACCTCGGAACCGATACTCCGGCCTTGGCTCGTCCGGATCCGCCCCCTCCGGTTCAGCATAGATATCCCCCAACGCCAACACCATCACCGTCTCGTTCGTCATCAGGATCAGACTGTTGTCCCGCATGATCTTCGCACGCGTGTCGGCATAGTCGCTTGGCGGAAACTGCCCCAGTCGATCAACAACCGCTGTGATCTCCGCGGCCAATGCGCGGTATCTCGGAGCAGATGTCACCGCAAGATTGCGCGCCGCCGCCGCCGAGACGTCATCGTCCAGCCATCGCTCGAATTGCCCGATCGCCGGATTCAGCACGCCGTTACGGATTCCGGCCAATGTGTCACGCGGCACCGATATCGCCTGATCGAAGTCCGGCAATTCCGAAGACGTCAGGTTGTCGGTAACCGAGTCGACATCTTCCGCCAGTTGATCCAGATTTGCGAAGAACCCGTACAGTTGCCCGATCATTCGCTGGGCGGGGTCGGTCTGGCCCATATCCTCCATTGCTTTCTGCAAGTCGCCGGTGTGTTCATGTCCGAACACCTGAAAGGACCTGATCGTCTCCTCTGCCTCACGCATCGCCGTCTCGTATTGACCCAACACGCCTTCGTATCGCGCCCGAATCCGCTCGTGAAACTGATTGAGCTTGTGAACGTCCTTCACGGGATCGATCTGCTCCGCTGTGATCGACGCGCTGCGCCGGTCGTATTCGCGCACCAGATCGACCACCGGCTGCTTCACGTGACTTTCAGCCGCCCGGTCGTCATACAGCGACACAATGCTGATCGGCTGGTCAAGCGTCTCCAGCAGGTTCAGCGTCTGTGGACTCAGTGAATACCGCCGCGTCGCCGTGAAGTCCTGTCGCATCCATGGCCACTTCTGCACGCGGTCGTAAACAATCATGTTCACGACCATCAGGATCGCCAGCAGTGCCACGATCAACACCACGGCGAGAAGGCCGTAGTGGAATCGGCGGGAGCGGGTTGTCGGTGTATTCGATTGGCTCATCGTTCAATCAGTCACGTATTAGCGCCACCTCCGACTGTGCAGCCCTACCGCCGCGATCACCAGAAACAGCAGGATGCCCGACACGAAGTACGTGACGCACGCAAAATCGATCAACCCCTTGGCGAACGCCTCATACTGATGGTTCACATTCAAAAAAAGCATCGCCTTGCCCCAACTGGGCGGCAGCAGAAACTGCAGAAAATGCGTCACCACCGTCAACACCAGGATGATCACCAGTGTGATCACGAAAGCGATGATCTGATTCCGCGTCAGCACCGACGCACAAGTGCCGATCGCCAGGTAAAGCCCGCCCAGCAGCAGCAACCCGATGTAACCGGTCACAATCGGGCCGTAGTCCGGCCGACCCCAGATCTCCAGGAGCACCACACACACCAGCGTCGGCGACAGCAGCAACGCGTAGAATCCCAGCGCCCCCAGCCATTTGCCGATCACCACCTGTGCATCCGTCACCGGGCTGGTCATCAACGTTTCAATCGTGCCGCTGCGCTGTTCCTCGGCAAACAGACGCATCGTGATCGCCGGCGCCAGTCCGATCAAGACCCATACCGTCGCGCCGAACAGGATCCGCATCTCCGCCGGCTCGCCCGACGCGAATCCAGGCCGAAACAGCATCCCCGCCAGCACCATGAACAACGCCATCACGACGTACGCGATCGGCGAGTAGAAGAAACTGCTCAGCTCTCGTTGGGCAATGATCAGCGTCTTCATGGCAAAGCGATCCAATACCCCCTCGGGGCCGATGTCAAGGCCGGTCCAACCATCACGTCACGTCACCTCTCCCGCCGGCGCGCTGGTGACCCGAATGAAAAACTCCTCAAGACTCGGCGAATCGTGACGCAGTTCACGCAACTGCCACCCTCGGCTCATCACCGCCGACGCCACCGCCGGTCGAATGTCGCGCTCCTCATCTTCCGCGTCAATCGTCGCGATACACCACCCGTCACGGGCCGTCGTTGCCACCGCGCCCACCCCATCGACCTCCGCCAACGCCTTTTTGACCTCCACCGGATTCGCCTTCAACTCCACCCGCGTCCGACCCCGCGATCGAAGCCGCGCCTTCAGTTGGTCCGGTGTGCCTTGCGCCGCAATACGCCCCTGGTGGATAATGACCACATCGTCACACGTTCGCTCGACCTCTGGGAGGATGTGCGTCGACAACAGGATTGTCTTTTTCTCGCCGAGCTCCGCGATCAGCCGCCGCACCTCCGTGATCTGCGTCGGATCCAAACCGATCGTCGGTTCGTCAAGCACCAGCAACTTCGGCTCGTGCAGCATCGCCTGCGCCAACCCCACCCGCTGCCGATTGCCCTTCGATAGCTGCCCAACCAGCCGCCGACGAATCTGACCCAACCCACACCGGTCCGTCAGTTCATTGATGCGGCGGACCCGCGTCGCGCGATTCATGCCGTAGAGCCGGCCGAAATAATGCAGGTGTTCATCGACCCGCATCTCCGGGTACAGCGGCGTGTTCTCCGGCAAATAGCCAATACACTGACGCACCTGCGCCGACTCACGAAACACGTCGTGTCCATTCACCTTCGCCGTGCCCGACGTCGCTGGCATGAAACACGTCAGGATGCGCAGCGTCGTGGTCTTCCCCGCGCCGTTCGGGCCCAGAATCCCAACGATCCGGCCCGCCGCAACATCCAGATCGATACCGGCCACCGCCAGTGTCGGACCGTAGGACTTGACCAGTTGGCGGACCTCAATCATCGCGTGAAAATCCCGGGGGAATCACAGAATCATTTTGGTGTGCACTGCCGGATTATATTGTCACCTCAATCGCGTTCGTTGACAATCACGCAGGTCACTCATAACGTTTATCAGACCCAGCGCAGGGCGGCGCGGGCGCAATTCACGCCGAAAGGACCGATCCCCTCATATCCATGCCCGGCGAACCCAAGAATAACGACGTCTCCCAGGTTATTCGCGCTCTGCAGGAAACCGGGATCATCACCGCCGAGGAGGTCGAGCGCTGTCGCGTTGATTCTGACAAGACCGACACCCCCGAGTTGGCGCCCGACGCCCTCGAGCGCCTCGTCGCCAACGGCAGCGTCACCGCCAAGCAGATCGACCGCATGCGCACCCAGCTCGCAGCCGAGAAGGACCGGCAAATCCCCGGCTACCAACTGCTGGATAAACTCGGCGAAGGCGCCATGGCGCGGGTGTTCAAGGCCCGACAAATCTCGCTCGATCGCATCGTCGCGATCAAGGTCCTACCCCAGCGATACATGTCCGACGCCCAGTTCGTCGATCGGTTCTACGCCGAAGGACGCGCCGCCGCCAAGCTCAACCCCCCCAACATCGTCCAGGCGTTCGACGTTGGCCAGGCCGGCGACTTCCACTACTTCGTCATGGAATATGTCGAGGGCGACACCGTCTACGACCATCTCCAGCAACGCGGCCGGTACGACGAGGCCGACGCCCTCAACATCATCACGCAGATTGCCGAAGCACTGCGCCACGCTCATGAAAAGGGCTTCATCCACCGCGATGTCAAGCCCAAGAACATCATGATCACCACCGACGGCGTCGCGAAGTTGGCTGACATGGGCCTCGCCCGTCAGGCCACCGACACCGAGGCCGCCGAAGCCGAAAGCGGTCGAGCCTACGGCACCCCCTATTACATCAGCCCCGAACAAATCCGCGGCGAAGTCGACGTCGATTTCCGCGCCGACATCTACAGTCTCGGCGCCACTTACTACCACATGCTCACCGGGCGCGTCCCCTTCGACGGACCCAATCCCTCCGCCGTTATGCGCCGGCATCTGCGCCAGACCCTCGTGCCCCCCGATCATGTCAATGCAAAACTCAGCAGCGGCATCAGCGCGATCATCGAGATGATGATGGCCAAGGATCGCCAAGAGCGATACGCCAGCACCGCCGACCTCCTCGACGACCTCCATGCCGTTGGCGACGGCGGGCCCCCGCTTCAGGCGCGGCGAAACTTCGATTTCCGCGACCTCGTGCAACTCGAAGGGTCAATGGGGCCGGAGATCCCCAATCCCGCCCGTGAAGTCCCGCCCCTGCTCACCGAACAGCCACTCTTCTGGGTCGCCGTCGCCTCGCTGACGTTCAATGCCATTCTCGTCATCGTATTGGTGCTATTGGTGATCCGGGGCGCCTGAGTGGCCTATCATATCGCCGACGACGATTGGCCCTGGACCGACCCACGCAACCCCAAGCGGACGTGACCCCATCATCGATACGCCACCCGAACACGCCGATCAGACCAGAGACAGCGGCGACCGGCGCGGGCTCTCGGCATGGTGGCTCGTGCTGACCATCGTCGTGGTCGGGGCCATCTGGTTCATCGCCCAGCCGAGTCCCGGCCAGCCCTTCGAAGATTACCAGGCCGATGGGTATCAACTGGCGCTGGCTGCGGCCCGCGAATCCGGCCGACCCATCCTGCTGATCTTCACCGCCCCCTGGTGCCCGCCGTGCCAGGAAATGAGGCGCTCGGTCTGGCCCGATGATCGCATCAAAGCGCTACAGGCCGAACGCTATCTGACCGTCACCGTCGACGCCCGCTCCCCCGCCGGCGCCGAGTTGTACAAGCAGTATTTCGTCATCGGCACGCCCATGGTCATCGTGATCGATGCCCATGAGAATCTGATCGGCCGCTGGGGTGGACTGATGGACGTCCAGCAGATGCTCAGTTTTCTAAATGCGGCCGTTGACGTGTTGGCCGATCCAATGAACGCCGCCGCCAACCCGATGCCGGATCAACATGTCACCGGTGATCAAAACAAAGGAGTCAGTTGAATGGACCTCTACATCGACACCGCCAACCTCGACGAGATCAAGCAGGCCAACGATCTGGGCGTGCTCGACGGCGTCACCACCAATCCCTCCCTGATCGCCAAGGAGGACGTCGAATTCCACGCCCACATGCAGGCCATCTGCAAGATCGTCAAAGGCCCGGTCAGTGCTGAAGTCATCTCCACCGATACCGACGGCATGCTGCGCGAAGGCCGCGAACTCGCCAAGATCGCCGACAACATCGTCATTAAACTCCCTTGTATCGTCGATGGGGTCCGAGCCTGCAAAACCCTCTCCGATGAAGGCATCCGCACCAACCTCACCCTCTGCTTCCAACCCGTCCAGGCCCTGATCGTCGCCAAGGCTGGCGCGTTCATCGTCAGCCCCTTCATCGGTCGGATCGACGACATCGGCGAAGACGGCATGAACCTCATCGCCCAGATCCGACAGATCTACGATAACTACGGCTACACCACCAAAATCCTCGCCGCCTCCATCCGAGGCACCAAGCACGTCGTCGATGCCGCCATACTCGGCGCCGATATCGCCACCGTCCCCTTCAACGTCATCGCCAAAATGCTCAAGCACCCCCTGACCGACAACGGCCTCAAGGCATTCCTCGAGGCGTGGAACAAACAGTGAACACCTGCGCGATCACCGTCAGTCCGTCCGCCAGAACCGTGGCGTGAACAGCACCAGGATCGCAAACAACTCCAGACGACCCAGCGCCATCAGCAGCGATAATACCAGTTTGCTCGGCGTCGAAAACCTCGCGTAGTTCTCCGTCGCGCCCACCATCCCCAACCCCGGGCCGATGTTGTTCAGTGTCGCCGCGCTCGCCGTGGCCGCCGTCTTGAAATCAATACCCGGGCTCGCCTCCAGCAACATCAACGCTCCAGCGCCAATCAGAAACAACAGCAATATCCCCAGAATATACGCCAGCGTGCTCTGACGCAGTTCCGCGTTGATCACCGAGCGCCCCACCTTGATCGACCGCACCACATGCGGTCGGAACACCCGCTCGACCTCCGCCCACAACACCTTGAACAAGATGATGATCCGTATGATCTTGATCCCGCCGCCCGTCGATCCCGCCGAGGCCCCAACGAACATCAGCAACACAAGCACCGCCTGCGGCACAAACGCCCACCAATTGAAATCGGCCGTGCAGAATCCTGACGTCGTTTGAATGGATACCACCTGGAACACACCATGCCGCGCCGCCTCGCCGAGCGAAGCGTCAGCCGCCGCCGCTTCGCCGCCCGACATGCTGTGGATGCGACCCCCGACCAGACTTGCCGCCACGATCACCGACGCGATCAGCAACACCAACATGTAAACCCGAAGCTCCGTGTCCTTCCAGAGCACACGCCACTGCCCACGAATCAGATGATAGAAAAGTCCGAAGTTGACCCCCGCCAACACCATGAACACGATCACGATCGAATCGATCCAGATCGATGGGAAATACCCCATGCTCGCATTCTGTGTGCTGAATCCGCCGGTCGATAGCGTCGCAAATGTGTGTGCAACCGCGTCGAACCACGACATGCCCGCCAACTTCAACAACGACGCTTCCACCACCGTCAGCCCAAAATAGATCAGCCACAACACCCGCGCTGTCTCACGAATCTGCGGTCGCACGCTCTCCGTCGCCGGACCCGGCGCCTCAAACCGATACAGCTTCCGCGCCCCCACCCCCAGCGATGGCAACACCGCCACAAACAGCACCACAATGCCGAGCCCGCCCAACCACTGAGTCAACGCCCGCCATAGCAACAAACTATGCGGCACCGCGGGAATGTCCGCGATCACCGTCGCCCCCGTCGTCGTCAACCCGCTCATCGCCTCAAAATAAGCGTCCACGTACGAATCGAACGGCTGCTCAGTGCCCACCCCTTCCCCGAGATGGGACCACAGGAAATACGGCATCGCCGCCATCGCCGCGCCCAGCAGCCACGTCATCGCCACCAGCAGCATCGCCTCCCGTCGGCCGATCAGCGCGCTGCTCCGTCGGCTCCACCACCACAGCCCCGACCCCAACGTCGCCCCGATCCCCGCGCTGAGCATCAA
>NYZD01000104.1 GCA_002685935.1 Planctomycetaceae bacterium
GATGGACCTCCGTGCGGGAAAGATCAGAACCTTCCCATCATCGGATGCATCCACAATATGACCGAAAAATCAACGAGGACGAGGCACTAGTCTATGGGCGGCAGCAGCAGCCTGGTGACCGTATCAGACGGCGATGCGGTGTGTGCGAACGTCAACTGGCAGGCGGATTGGATCTGGTTCGGCGACGAGGCGGCGCCGTTTCACTACTTCCTTTACGTCAAGCGGAACTTCGATCTCGCGGCGGCGCCGGCAGCGGCGGCACTGCACATCACCGCGACGGACCGCTATCGCCTGTTCGTGAACGGCGTGTATCTGGGACGAGGGCCCGAGCGGTGTGACGCGCGGTTTCAATCCTACGACACGCATGATCTGTCGGAAGTCCTGCGCGCCGGCGGCAACTGCATTGCGGTGCAACTGTACTTCTACGGGTGCTCGACCGGCTACACGCGAGACGGCCGGGGCGGCCTGCTGGCGCAGCTCGAAACGGCGGGGGACGGCAAACTGGATGGCCCGCGCACGATCATCGGGACGGACGAGCGGTGGCGGGTGCGGCCGGCCGAGGCGTGGCAAAGGGATGCCAGGCCCACGGGCGGGGCGCTGGGCGTGACGGAGGTGTACGACGCTCGGGCCGATCCGGTGGATTGGATGATGCCGGAGTTCGATGACTCGACCTGGGCGAGTGCCCAAGTGGTTCCGGCCAGCGCGGGCGAGTGGTGCAGCCGGCCAGCGCCGCGCCACGTGCCGTTTCTGCTGGAGGACGAGGCGCGGCCCGCACGTGTCTTGGGCACCGGCGAAGTGCTGGAGATCGAGCGAGCGCGCACGACCGTGGACATCCCGGAATTGATGGCCCGCGAGATTCACCAGGAGCTGCAATACGCGCGGCTCGACAACGCCGAGGCACTGACGGCCGACGACGAAGCGGACTTCACGGTCGCCGCGACGTCGCCCCACGCGCTTGGTGACGATGTGTTTAACGGAATCCACGATCCGATCGTGCTGCTGGACTTCGGCCGGCAGATCAATGCGTATCCACGATTCACGGTGGAGGGTAGCGCGGGGTCGATCGTGGACATGACGTACAGCGAGCAGTTGATCGGCGGCAGGATCGCCCCGCTGCTGTGCAGCACGCGCTTCGGCGATCGTTACATCCTGCGCGAGGGCCTGCAGACGTTCGAGAGTTTTGAGTACAAGAGCTTCCGGTATTTGCAGTTGACGTTCCGCACCGATGCGACGCCGGTGAAGGTCCATTCGGTTAGCGCGAATACGTGGCGTTACCCCGCCGAGGTGCGCGGGAGATTTGAAAGCTCGGATGAGGTGCTCGATCGTCTGTGGACCGCGTGCGTCGTGACCACGGACCTGTGCACGGATGATGCGTTCATGGACACGCCGATGCGGGAGAAGCGGAACTGGCTGGGCGACGGCAGCCACGCGGTGCTCGGGGCGATCGCAACGTGGGGAGACGTGTCGGTGATTCGCCGATACTTCACGTTGGCGACGCAGGGCGGACTCGGCGACGGGTTGCCGCGGATGTTCTTTCCCGGTAGCGACTCCCGAGACCCGGCGACGGGCATCATCAAGGTGATTCCCCATCACGCGGTGGTGTGGGCGGCGCGGGTCTGGGAATACTACCGATACACGGGGGACGCGGATTTTCTCGACGAGATGTATCCAACGCTGATCGGTCTGGCGGGCTGGTGCGACCGGCACGCAAACAACGACGGTCTCCTGGACCGGTTGCCGGGCTGGTGCTGGCTGGACTGGACGCCGTCGGATATCCGGGGCGCGAACTTCGGCACGAACGCGTTCATGCTTGGCATGCTGGATGACATGGCCAAGATCGCGCACGTGCTCGGCCGGGCCGCGGAATCAGTAACGTGGGCAAAGCGCGCCGAGCGCGTGCGGACGTCGCTACACGATCTGTATTGGGATGAGGCGCGCGGGGTATTCCAGGACAGTTTGATTCGCGGCAGACCAACGGGTGTGGCAAGCGAACTGGGTAATGCGCTCGGGCTGCTGTTGGGCATTGCCGACGCGGAACAACGGCCTCGGGTGGCGGGGTGCCTCGAGAGTGGCGCCGAGTGGCTGGCGCGTGCGACACCGTTGTTCTTCCACTACGTGGCGCAGGCGCTGTTCGATGACGGCCGCGGCGAAACGGCGACGCGAATGGTCCGCGACCGATTTGAACCGATGTTGAGCATCTCGGACACGCTTTGGGAGGACTGGTTCAGGCACGCGCAGGTGTCGCATATCGATGAGACGATGGCTGACGTGCCCGACGTGGTGCCCGAGGGCCGATTTGAGACGGTTGTACCGAGCCACCGCGGACATGCGCGGGCGCTGGCTCACTGCGGCGCTGTTGGGTTGGGGTTCATGCTTCTAACAGAGGTGCTTGGCATTCAGCCAAAGGAGGCGGGTTTTGACGGGTGTGTGATCAAGCCGCGGCTGGGCGTGCTGGATCACGCGGCGGGAACGTTGCCGACGCGCCGCGGTGACATCTCGGTGTCATGGCGGCAATCAGGGAAGCACAAGACGCTCGCGGTCAGCCTTCCGGACGAGCTCGAGGGGGAACTGCACCTGCCGGCGGGAGACATTGTTTCCCTGTCGCCGGGCGATCAGTCGCTGGACGTGAGTTAGCGGCGGGGATGTGCGGCGCGTATTGGTGCCGCGGGAGTTGGCAGACAGGCGCCTCAAGAGCGCGGCATTGTGAGGCGGATATCAGTCGGACAGGAGGAAGTCGCGGGCGCGGTTGGATTCGTAGTAGTCGGCGCTGTCGGCATGAACGCCGCCTGAGATGATTTCGATTTCGATTTCGCCGCCGAGTTGTTGGTAGCGGTGTTGCAGGGGGATGGAGTGTTGGTCGATGGGGACAAGTTCGTCGGCGTCGCCGTGGACGTGGAAGAGCTTGACGTGATGGGCGGCGAGGGGTCGGAGTCGATCGATGGGGTTGAAATCGTGGAGGCGGGATTCAAGTTCGGACTGGCTGAAAGGATAGCGAAATTCGGGGTAGGTGATGACGTCACCGGTGCAGACGCGATCGAGGCCGGGCCAGGAGCGCAGGTCGACAGCGGGGAAGATGCCGAGCATGTGGCTGACACAGTCGGGGTGCTGGGCGGCCCAGTTGTACATGATCAGGGCGCCGTTGCTTTGGAAGACGGTGCGGGCTCTTGGGTTGAGATTGTGGGCGGTGATGACGTGTTGATAAAAGCGGCGGCAGATTTCGGCGCCGGCGGGGGAGCCGAGGGGCACGCCGACGTCGATGCCGGCGACATGGAAGCCTGAATCGAGTAGGGCGGTGACGTAGTGGCGGTGGGTGATGATGGACTGCTGAACGGGGGATGTGTCGATCACATTGCCGACGGCATGCCAGCAGGAGGTGAACCAGACCCAGCGGCGTTGGGGGTCGACGAGGGTGGTGGGTTGGATGACGTAGGCGTGGTGGCTATCGAACTGCGACCAGATGACGCGGGCGTGGGGGTAGGGTTGGATGTCGATGGGCGTCGAGGACATCGGGCGTGGCGGGCGCGGCGGCGCGGGTCGAGGTCGTGGGAATCGGTTAAGCGGGTTGCATGATGCCAATCAGTTCGCCGAGCTCGACGACGGTATCTTCGGGGGCGATGATCTGGGAGAGGGTGCCGTCGGCGGGGGCTTCGAGTTCGGTGACGGCCTTGTCTGTTTCGACTTCGACGATGGGCTGACCTTGCTCGACGGACTGGCCGATCTCCACAATCCAGCGGACGACAGTGGCTTCGGTGATGGTGAGGTCGAGGTTGGGCATGGTGATGGGGATGCCGTCGACTTCGATGTCCGGCGTGTCAGGGGGTCCGACGGCTGGCGGCGCGGCGGCGGATGGTATGGATTTGGGTGCGGATTGGGTCGACATCGGGGGCGCGGCGTGGGCGGTGGTGGCGCCGGTCCTGGCGCGGCGGGGACGCAGGGGGCGCCCCTTGAGCACGACGCCGGCGGCGGCGATGATTTTTTGCACGGAGACGATGACTTCGTTTTCAAGGGGCGGGCTGAAGGGATGTGCGGCGGGATCGGTGTGGAGTCGGCCGACGGGAGCATCGAGCAGATCGAAAGCGTGTTCCATCATGACCGCGGCGATCTCAGCGCCGAGGCCACACATGGCGAAGGCTTCGTCGGCGACGAGGACGTGATGGGTCTTGGCGACGGAGGCGACGATGGTGTCGATGTCGAGGGGGACAATGGTGCGGAGGTCGATGACCTCGCAGGAGATGCCGTCGGCCTGGAGTTGTTGGGCGGCTTCGAGACTTCTGCCGACAAGCGTGCCGCAGGTGACGATGGTGAGATCGGTACCGGCGCGGACGACGGCGGCTGAGCCGAAGGGCACGAGCCATTCGCCGGGGGGCACGGGGTGCTTGGTGGGGAACAGGGATTTGGGTTCCATGAAAACGACGGGATCGGACGCGCGGAGCGCAGTGCGGAAAAGACCTTTGGCGTCGGCGGCGTTCGAGGGGACGACGACAATGAGGCCGGGGCAATGGGCCCAGATGGGGTAGTAGTTGCCGCTGTGATGGGGCCCGGCGTTTTTGATGGGGCCGATGGGGGCGCGGATGACCATGGGGACGCTGATCTGGCCGTTGCTCATGTAGCGGAGTTTGGCGGCTTGTTCGATGACCTGTGAGGCGGCTTCGAAGAGGAAGTCGGCGAACATGAGATCGGCGACGGCGCGGCAGCCGGTGGCCGAAGCGCCGGCGGCGGCGCCGGTGAAGGCAAGTTCGCAGATGGCGGTATCGATGACGCGGTCGTTTCCGAATTCGTCCCAGAGGCCTTTGGTGTGGGCAAAGCTGCCGGCGCGTTCGCCGATGCCTTCGCCGAGGTAGATGATGTGGGGGTCGCGGCGCATTTCGTCGGCGATGCCGTCGCGGACGGCGTCGAGGTAGCCCTGTTCGACGGGCTCGCCGGCGGGCGGGGCATCGGGCATGGGCGGGTTGATGGGGTCGGCCCAGATGTGCTGGTGGGCGGAGGCGGGCTCGGGGTGCGGGGCGTCCATGGCGAACTGTTCGGCGGCGTCAACCCGTTGCTCGATGCGTGTGTCAATGTCGCTGAATTGATCATCGGTGGCGCGGCCGGCGTCTATGAGCATCGTGCGGAAGCGATGGATGGGGCAGCGCAGTTGCCATTCGTCAAGCTCTTCCTGGGTGCGATAGGTGCCGACGAGTTGATCGCCTTCGTGATGGCCGACGGTTCGGTAGGTGCGGGATTCGATGAGGGTCGGGCCTTCGCCGGAACGGGCGAGGTGGGCGGCTTTGGCCATGACGTTGTGGACGGCGATGACATCGTTGCCGTCGACGGCGATGCCGGGAACGCCGTAAGCGGCGGCGCGGCTGGCGATGTCGGTGTTTCTTGTGGCTTGCGCAAGCGGGGTGGCGGTGGCGTAGAGGTTATTCTCGCAGACGAAGACGATGGGGGCGTTGAGTGCGCCGGCGAGGTTCATGGATTCATGAATGGCGGCGTGGTTGATCGCGCCATCGCCGAAGAAGGCGACGGATATGTGGTCGGTTTGACGGACCTTGGCGCTGATAGCGGCGCCGACGGCGGAGGGGATGCCGCCGCCGACGAATCCGTTGGTGCCGAGGAGGCCGGTGTCGGGATCGTAGAGGTGCATGCTGCCGCCGCGACCGCCGTTGGTGCCGGCGGATTTGGCGGCGAGTTCGGCGAGGACTTTGTTGGGATCGCAGCCCTTGGCGAGGGCGTGGCCATGGCCTCGGTGGGTGCTGGTGATTTTGTCCTGTTGAGTGAGGTGCGCGCAGATGCCGGTGGCGGTGGCTTCTTCGCCGACGTAGAGGTGGATGAAGCCGGGGATTTTTCCGGCGCGGTAGAGGACCTGGACGCGCAGCTCGAAGCGTCGGATCAGCATCATCTGCTCGTAGAATCGCAGGAGCTGATCGGTGTCGAACGGGTCGAGGTCGGTTTGCTGGTTGGTATTGATCTGTGTCATTGGGCCATATATCCGCCGTCGGCGTAAAGGACGTGTCCGGTGACCATCTTAGAGGCATCGGAGATCAAAAACATGGTGGGACCGATCATATCTTCGGTTTCGGCGAGGCGTCCGAGGGGGATCTTCGCGAGCATTCTGGGCAGGAGGATATCGCGGCCGCCGAAGTCGGGGTTGTCGAGGATGCGCATGAGGGGTTCGGTGCGGGTTTGGCAGGGGGCGATGGCGTTGACGCGAATGTTGTGGGGGCCCCACTCGATGGCGAGTTCGCGGACGAGGGCGTTGATGCCCGCTTTGGATGCGGCGTAGGCGCCGGTGCCCCGGCCGAGGGCGGCGGCGCCGGCGATGCTGGAGAAGTGGACGACGGCACCGGCGCCTTGTTGGATCATGATGGGGCCGACGGCGTGTGAGATGTTGAACGCGCCGGTGAGGCAGACGCGGATGGTTTGCTCGAAGACGTCGGCGGGCATGTCGACGATGGGGTGCAGGGGCGCGAAGAAGGTGAGGTTGACGACGAAATCGATTTGGCCGAATCGGTCGGCGGCTTCGTTGACGGCTTGCTGGACGGAATCGGGTTGGGTGACATCGCAGGCGATGGCGCAGGACCGGCCAGCCTCGGGTTGGGCGTCGTCGCAGACGGCGGCGGCTTTGTCGGCGTTGATATCGCACATGGCGAGAGTGGCGCCGGCGCGGACGAGGGCGGGGCAGATGGTGGCGCCGATGCCGCCGGCCGCGCCGAAAACGATGCCTTTGCGTTCGGTGAGGTCGAAGATGGTGTTGGCATCGCTCATGGGGCGTGTCGCGTGGTTGGGTGATCTATCTTACAGGGACGATGGGGGTGGGCGGAATCGGCTGCGCGAATCGTGGGAATGGGCGTACCGGCACGACATCTGCGTTAGACTCTTGACGATTCTGCCTCTTGACGGAGTACGGAACACGTCATGATTGCTGATGTTCACACGCATGTTTATCCAGCGATGCGGGGGCGGCTGGGGCCGGCGGAGGACTTGGGGTATGGGCGAGTGCGGTTTAATGGGGTGGTGCGTCAGGGGCTGCCGCCGAGTGAGCGGGAGACACGGTTCACGGCGGAGCAGATGATCGCATATCAGGATTGGGCGGGGGTGGATCACGCGGTGCTGTTGCAGGGGCCGGCGTATGGGGAGTGCAATGACTATGCGCGGGAGGCGGTGCGGGCCTATCCGGATCGGCTGACGGCGGCGGCGTATTTCGATCCGTGGGCCGACGAGCCTCGGCGCACGCTTGAGGGCCTGATGGATGAGCAGGGGTTTGAGATCATCAAGATGGAGTTCTCGGATGGGTATGGGTTGCGCGGTCTGCATCCGGAGGCGCGGCTGGATGACGCGGCGGTGGCGTGGGTGTGGGAGACACTGAACGGACGAGGGGCGGTGCTGGTGTTGGATCTTGGGGTGATCGGCGACGGGTCGTATCAGACGAATGCGGTGCGGGCGATGGCGGAAGATCATCGGGACATGACGATTGTGATCGCGCATCTGGGGCAGGCGTCGGCGGTGATCGATCGTGATGCGGGGGCACGGCAGGCGTGGCTGGATCAGGTGGGGTTGGGTCGGCTGGCGAACGTGTGGCTGGATGTTGCGGCGCTGCCGGCGTTTTTCCCGGATGAGTCGTTTCCGTATCCCAGCGCGGTGCGGGTGGTGGAAGAGGCGTTCGATCTGGTGGGTCCTGAGAAGATCATGTGGGGCACGGACATGCCGGGGACGCTGGTGAGGGCGACCTATCCGCAGATGGTGGAGCTTGGGGAACTGCAGGCGGCGGGGTTGTCGTCGGCGGAGCGGGCGGCGTTTTTCGGGGGGACGGGGGCACGGGTATATCGGTTGCCGGTTGCGGGGGATGCGGGCTAGTTAAGGCCGATGATTTGTCGCGCTTCCTGGGCGGAGGCGACGGGTCGACCGACGGCTTTGGCCATGCTAACGGCCGTGTTGACGAGATCGGCGCAGCCGGCGGCGTAGGTCCCATCGGGATGCTTGCCACAATCTTCATAGCCAACACGAACATGACCGTTCTGCAGGATGCCGCGATTGATCTGCGCCCAGTATTCCCGGGGGTCGCGTGACATGCAGGACATGGACCAGTTGAGCTGGTTGGGTTTGTGGAAGATCTGATTGAACAGGGCGACGTCAGTCATGGGTTGGCAGCTTTGGCCGGGCCAACCGAAGAAAAAGGTGGCCCAGAGGGGGTCGTCGAGGAGGCCGGTTTCGATTTCCTTTTTGCCTTCGTCGGTCCAGAAGATGCCATCGCGGATGATGCGAACGGCGTCGAATGCGCCGGTGTCGAAGCATTCGAGTTCGGGTTTGACGCCGTGGTGTTTGGACCACTGGAAGTATTGACGGAGTTCGTTGATGGGATGCACGGAGTAGCAGGCTATGGGCTGAATCTGATCGGGATAGGGGTCGAAATACTCATCGTGTGAGTTGAGGTTCAGTGAACTCATCTCGGGTTTGATGACTTCCCAGAGGGCGAGCTTCTGTTCGGGGCGCATCGAGGCGAGGCCCTGCTGGACGACGGTGCCGGGATGGACATTGCGGATCTGGGTGACGATGGCGGCGGTGCCCTCGATATCGGGCACTTGCAGGAGGCGGCCGTCTGGTTGGATGACGGGATCGCGGGAGTACAGGCCGTGGATGTGGTCGACCGCGGCGCCGGCTTCGTTGGCGTTGATGTATTCGGCGGCGATGGCGTCGACGGTAGTCAGCTGGTCACAGCGCGGGTTGAGAGGATCCTGGAGACGCGGATCGCAGGTGACGGTGATGACAAGGGGGGTCCAATTCATGATCGGCTCCTGATGGCGGCGACGTCGGCGTCGAGGTGCTGGATCATGTATTCATAATCGCTGCCGAATTGAACCCAGTTGACGCCGCGCGCGATCATGGCGGCGGCGAAGTCGGCGTTGGCGGGCATGCCCATGCCGACGTGAACATTTGCGGATTTGGCGGCGGCGATGACGCGGTCGATAGCGCCGGTAACGGCGGGGCTGTCGACCCGGCCGAGCTGGTCGATCGCGCCGGATAGGTCGTAGGGACCGAGCACGATGGAATCGAGGCGGGGGACGCGGACAATCTGTTCGATGGCGTCGAGTGCTTCGGCGGTTTCAATCATGACGGATGTGAAAATGGTCTCGTTGGCGGCCTTGGTGTAGGCATCGCCACCGGCGCGGCCGAAGTTGGAGGGGACGCGGGGTCCGGCACCACGTTGGCCGTCGGGGGGATACATGCAGTTGCGGACGAGCTGTTGGACCTCGTCGACGGTGCGCACTTGTGCGGCGACGACGCCGGATGCGCCAGCGTCGAGCACCGGCTTGAGCACGGAGGGGTGGACGTCGGCGACGCGGACGATGGTGGCGGTGAGTTTGCCGCGGGCGGCGAGGAGATGGGCGTTGAGCGCGGCGGGATCAAGGGCGGTGTGTTCGAGGTCGTACCAGAGCAGATCGACGGAATCGGCGAGGGCGTCGCTGACGAGTGGATCGTTGAAGGTGACGGCGGCGCCGATCTGGGGGATGCCGGCGGCAAGTCGGGCGCGGAAGTGGCGCATGCCGTGGAAGAGATCCGGAGGTGAGGATTGCGATCCCATATTGATTGATCAGTCCTTTCGCGGTGCCGGGGCGTCGACGTTAAGTTCAGCGGCAATGTTGGTGATCTTGTCCCAGATGTCTTCGTGGACGGGGATGCCATCGCGTCGGCGTTGTTGGGTGGTGTCAAGTTCGCGCTGGCCGGGAGACATGACGCCGCGGGAGCCGCCGGCAGGTTTCGTGGATTTGATGTAGGCGGTCATGGCCTGAACGTCGGCGCGGAAGGCATCGGCATCCATGAACGCTTCGACGCGCATGGCTAGGAGCCACATGCCGTTGGTGTTGCGACGGATGTCGGTGTGCGACCAGAGGGGGTCGCCGAGACAGGCGGCCAAGATTTGGGCCATGAATGCGAAGCCAAAGCTCTTGTAGCCCTGGTCGCCGCCGAAGGGAAGGATGGCGCCGGCACGTTCGCCGGTGTCCTTGTTGTAGAGATCCCAGGGGTCGTCGCTGGGTTTGCCGTCGGCGTTGACGATGAGGGGCTGCGGGAGCCTCTGGCCGCTGTCGCGGATGAGTCGGACCTTGCCTTCGGGCAGGGCGCTGGTCGAGAAGTCCATGACGAGGGGATCTGCGGCGGCGGGGACGGCGATGGAGATGGGGTTGGTGCCGAGTCTGCCTTCGCGCCCGCCAAACGGGGCGACCCAATAGCCTTCGTTGCCGCTGGAGGCGGCGGCCATGCCGATGCAATGGTCAGCGGCACAGAGTTCGGTGAACGCGCCCAGGCGACCGACGTGGCGGCAGCCTCGGACAACGACGCTGCCCATTCCGTTTTCGTGGGCCATGGCGATGGCTTGCTGCGTGGCGCGGGATGCGACGACCTGGCCGAAGTTCCATTGGCCATCGACGAGGGCGGTGGTTGGGGAGCGACGATCGATGATGATTTCGGCGCCGGGTTTGATTGCGCCCTGGCGGGCGTCGTGGACGTATTGGATGACGCGCTGGAGGCCGTGGGAGGGCAAGCCCATGAGATCGGCGTCAATGAGCATGTCGGCGACGGTACGGGCCTGATCGCCCGGGGCGCCGACGGCCTGGAAGATGTCGGCGGTGAGATCGCGCAACGGTTGATGATCGAGTACGGGCATGAGGTCACCGGCGGAGGGTCACGATAGGGCCTCTTGAATGTATGCGAAGCCTTCACGGAGGGCGCGTCGCGGTGCGGGGTAGAGCCAGGTGTCGACCATGAGGTCGCCCTGGAAGTTGATGCGTCTGAGGGCGGCGACGATGGCGTCCATGTCGAGGCAGCCGCGGCCGGGCGGGAAGTGCAGTTCGCTCGAGGTGGTGTCGCTGTCGGAGAGGTGAACGGCTTTGATGCGCGGGCCAAGCTGGTCGATGACGTTGACGTAGTTGTCGGGTGAGCCGACGGCGTAGTGGCAGGAATCGTAGGCGACACCGAAGCGATTGCTGTTGACGCGGTCGATCAGTTTGATGAGCCAATCGACATCAATGCCGAGGGTGAAGGGGTGGACTTCGACGACGACATCGATGTCGCGCGACTCGGCGTGTTGAATGGTCTGTTGGAACAGATCGACGGTGGCATCGAGCAGCCAGCCGTGACGATCGGCGGAGGTGATCGCCAGCGGAACGCGGCCCTCCCAGGTGAGCAGGTAGTCAGCGCGGAGATCGACGGCGAGATCGACATCGCGCTTGAGCGAGGCGACGACGGCGGGGACCTCGCTGGGTGAGTCGATGGACTGGAAATCGTCGGCGTCGGGGACGTTGAGGCCGGCCATGGTCATGCCGAGGTCGGCGATGTGATCGGCGAGTTGGGCGCGGAGCTGGGGGGTGGTCCATCCGTCGAGATCGGCTCGGCAAAGCTCGATGCGAGCGAAGCCGATCTCGGCAAGGAGATCAAGCGCGCTTTCCAACGGCCAGCCGAATCGGGTGAGGACGATCGGGTTGGCGACGATGGGTTTGTTCATGTTGATTGGCGCGGGGGATCGGCGGACGGATTACAGGGCTTGCTGGTAGATGTTGACGATGTCGTTGAGGGCGACGGTTCGAGGATTGAGGCGCATGAGGCGTTTGATGCCGAAGGCCTTTTCGGCGAGGACGGGGATGTCGGATGCTTTGACGCCGATTTCGGACATTGATTTGGGGATGCCGATCCGGGCGTTCAGTTTTTCGACGGCGGTAACGGCGTGTTGGGCGGCGTCGCTGTCGGGTTGTCCGCCTGTGGATTCGCCGAGCCATTGGGCGACGCGGGCGAACTCGGGGATTCGGGTCGGCAGGTTGAAGCGCATGACGTAGGGGAGCAGGAGACCGTTGCCCTGGCCGTGCGAACAGTGCACGAGGCCGCCGAGTGGATATTCCATGGCGTGCACAAGGGCGACGCAGACGTTGGAGAATGCGAGGCCGCCGAGGGTGGCGGCGAGGGCCATGCCTTCGCGGGCGGGCAGGTCGTTGGGGCGCGCGACGGCGTCGGCGAGGTGTCGGCCGACGAGTTGGATGCACTGGGCGGCGACCATGTCGCCCATGGGGTTGCGACCGGGAAAGACGGGTTGCTCTCCCTGGGCGATCTGCAGGTCGGTGTGATCGACGGCGGTGTAGGCTTCGATGGCGTGAACGAGGGCGTCAATGCCGCTGTCGGCGGTGACTTTGGGCGGGCAGGAAATGGTGAGCTGCGGGTCGATGAGGGCGACACGGGGGCGGAGGAAGTTGCTGAGGATGGCGACCTTGATTTGATTCTCGGTATCGGTGAGGACGGCGGAGCCGGTGACCTCGCTGCCGCTGCCGGCGGTGGTGGGCAGGCAGAACACGGGCATGATGGGGCCGGGGACCTGGTCCTCGCCGAGGTAATCGCGGGTGCTGCCGCCGTGAGTGAATCGGAGTGCGGTGACTTTGGCGAGGTCGATGTTGCTGCCGCCGCCGATGGCGATGATGGCATCGGGTTCGGCGGCGCAGGCCTGGGCGACGCACTGTTCGATGAGATCGAGAGAGGGTTCGGGTTGCCCGCCGGTGAAGACCTCGATGTTGGGGATAGTTTTGTCGAGGGGCGCGGTGACGCGGTCGACGATGCCAGCGGCGGCGAGGGTGGCGTCGGTGACGATCATCACTTTCGACGCGCCGTGCTTGGCGGCGAGGGGGCCGAGCTGTTCGACGGCCCCGGGGCCAAAGTGGATTCCGGCGGCGCTGTGGAAGGTCCAGGTGGAAGCCATCGCTACTATTCCAGTAAGGTGCAGACGTGTGGTTCGCGATCGACAAGTGGCAGGACTTTGGGTCGATAGATTTCGGTGAAGACGGGCTGCTCGCGGTGGGCCTTCCATCCGTCTTCAGAGTCCCAGTGTTCGGTCAGGAGAAAACGGGTGGGGTCAGATTGGGAGTGGTAGACTTCAAAGCGAAGGCAAGCAGTTTCGGTGAGCGAGATCCGACGGATCTGAGGGAGCAGTTCGCCGACGGTGGGAACGTCATTGGGGTCTTTGACGGTGAGCCAGACGTTGACGGGGAACATGAGTGACAATCCTTTTGCGGGTCCCGGCGGATCAGCGGGGCGAATCGTATCTGGAGTGACGTGGTCGGACAAGGGTGAGGGGATCCGCACCGGCGTGGGGTCCTGCGGCGTCAATCATCGGCCACTCGGATGACGACGCGTCCCTTGGCGTTGCCGGAGCGCACGTGATCCATAGCCTGGTTGAACTGATCGAGGGGCATGACGCGATCGATGCGCGGGATGACGACACCATCGGCCATGAGTTGGATGGCTTCGCGGGCGTCGTCGATGCCGCCGTTGCGTGATCCGATGATTTCCAGTTCGCGCTGGGCGAGTTGGATGGTATTGATGGGCGGGGATTCGTCTTCCTCCCCGACGATGATGAGGCGGCCTCGGATGCGCAGGGCGTCGATGCAGGTATGCATGGTTGCGGCGATGCCGACGAAATCGAATGCGAGATCTGCGCCGGCGTGGGCGGTGAACGAACTGACGTCATCGGGTTGCTGTGCGGTAACGGCGAGGTCGGCGCCGGCGCCGGTGGCGAGATCGAGATCTTCAGGCGTGAGGCCGATCGCGATGACCCGGCATCCTCGGGCCTTGAGGATCTGGATTTCGACGATGCCGATGCCGCCGATGCCGATGACGATGGCGGTTTCGCCGGCGGCGGCGCGCGAGCGGTGGCAGGCGTGGACGGCGGTGATGACGGCACAACTGACGAGACCGGCGTGCTCGAAGGGAATGTTGCCGGGCAGCTTGAGGAGGTTTGCGGCAGGGGCTTTGAAGAATTCGGCGAAGCCGCCGGGTAAGGATGCGCCGATGATGGACTTGACGGTGGCGCTGGGCGCGTGACGCGGGTCGGCGATCAGTTCGTCGCCCTCTGTGATAAACAGGTGGGGGACGACGCGATCACCGACGGCAAGGTTCGTCACGTTGGCGCCGATCCGGGCGACGACGCCAGCGGGTTCGTGACCGGGAATGTGGGGAAGGTCGGGCACGTAGGCAATGCCGTCCTGCATGTGGATGTCGGTTCGGCAGATGCCACAGGTGCGGGTCTCGATGAGTACTTCGTGAGGCTCAATCGTTGGGCGTGGAACATGTTCGATGATGAAGGGGTGCCCGATTTGGTGGAGGACGGCGGCCTTCATGGTTGAGGATTGTGTTGATGCGCTGTCGTTCACGGGCGATCGGTCCTAGTGCGTGTGCCTCGACGGGTCCGGGGCTAGTCGATGCCGTGTTCGCGTTTGTAATCGGCCCAGTTGTTCTTGAGGTGGAGGAAGTCCTCAAATGTGGGTTGAATGAGGAAGGGGTTGGTGGCGCGTTCGTGGCCGATTGTTGAGCTGGGTTGCGTGCCGAAGTCATGACCGGGCCACACTTCGATGTCGTCGGTGAGGGTTAGCAGCACGCTACGGAGGTTCTGGTGTTGTTCGCGGGCCTGGGGGTCGGTGGTGGTGCCGCCGATCTTGCCGACGAATAATTCGTCGCCGGAGATCAGTTTTTGACTGTTGACGAGCAGCACGATCGAATCGGGACTGTGCCCGGGGCAATGCAGGACGTTGATCGTGGTGTCGCCGAGAGGCAGGGTGTCGGCGTCATTGAGGGGGATGTCGATGCCGGGGATGTCCGGGTGGGCCGCGAATGTTGCGCCGGTGAGTTGCCGCAGGTCTGGGATGCAGCCGATGTGATCGGCGTGGCCGTGGGTGGCGACGATGTATTTCAGGTCGAGGTCAAGCTCGGTGAGGCGGTCGACGACGTGTTGGGGGTTGTAACCGACATCGACAGCGAGGGCGTGGCGGGTGGTTTCATCACCGACGAGGTAGGCGAAGTTGCGATCGCCACCGATCTGGATTTGCTCGAAGATCATGGTTGCGTCCTCCGGGTGAATCTCGCGATGGATACTGCGCTCGATTGATTTATATCAGAATACGAAGATGGACGTTTGGGCGGCCGACGTGGCGACATAATCAGGCCAAACCGCGCAGCAAGCGAATCAGCCAGTCCGCGCCGAGTACGATGACCAACGCGCCAAGCAGATAATATTGATGCCAGAAATCGAGCGTGCGGGTGATCTGAACGGTGGTCACTTGATGGGGCTGGCGTGAGGGGAATGTATCGGGGTTCCGGGGATCGATCAGGTGTCCACGGGTGGCAGAGGCAAGGTGGGATAGCAGCGTGGTGTTCACCTGGTGATGTGTGGATTCGGGGGCGGGGGGATCGACGTCGATGGAGATCACGCTTTCGGCGATGGTCTGACCATGATGACGGACGACGGCGGCGATGCGGTGAGCGCCCGGCGACGCTGCTTCAAATGATGCGCTGTATTGATTGACGTTGGTCGGGTCGGCGACGAGACGCATGGGGAGCTTGCGCTGGTCGGGCAGCGTGACGGTGGCGTCGAGAGGGCCGATGGCGGTCGGAGCGCCGGTCAGGAGCTCGGCGTGAACTGATACAGGCTGCCCGGCGCGGTAGCGCGTGCGATCGGTGGTCAGGTAGATGTTGACGGCACCGATGTGAGAGCGGTCGGGCGCCATGGCGCGGAGGGCCTGCTGCCAGAATAGCCTGTGGGGCGATTGGCCGGTTGGATCGTGTTGGGCGAGCGTCTGCCATTTCCATAGCGTGTCGGTGCCGATGAACAGGACGCGGCCGCGGCCGACGGGGTGTTCGGCCATGACGATGATGTTGCCATAGGCGTTACGGCGCTCGGTGGTCTCAAGCAGGATGGTGGCGGCGGGACGTTTGCGGAGGGGGGGGTAAAGGTAGTCCAGGGCGGGCAGATCGGCGAAGTTGACGCTGTGGGTTTGGTCCGCGGGTGCGTTAAAAAAGGCGCTGTCGGCGGCGGGCACGGCGGGTTGGACCTTGATGGGGCCAGTCAGGGGACGCGAAGTGGCGGGCGTGACATCGACGGGCAACAGGGCATCGAGCAGCGGCTCGTTGGCGAGGTGAGCCAGGTTAGGTCCGGCGAGGATCACGAGTGATTTGCCCTGTTCGACGACAGCGTCGTGAATCGCGGACGCCAGGGCGGACGGCCAGCGTTGCGGGATCACATCGCCGAGGATGATCACGTCGAACCAGTCGAGCTCGGCACGCGATTGCGGGAAGCCGGCCAGGTGTTTGACGGCGCTGTCAGGTTCGGCGAACTGCATGAAGGTGCCGGGCGCGCGCATCATGAAACCGGTGAGCGAGAAGCCGGGATCGTCTTCGAGGACGCGTTTGAGATATTTCATCTCCCATCGCCAAGCATCTTCGATCAACAGCACTTCATGAGGGTGATCGAGAACCTGGACGGAAGTGCGCACCTCACCGGCGATCTTGAGAGTCGAGTCTTTGTCTTTTGGATGGACCTGGAAGGTGTAAAGCCGATCACCGACAGTGACGGGTTTGTGGGTGAATCGCAGGGAGCGTTCGGTTTCGTCTTCGGCGAAGGTGATCTCGGCAGACGACACGGGCTGGCCGTCTTCAAGCAGCTCGACGATCAGCGGGATGTCGGTGGCATGTTGATGTCGTATGGCGGTCAGGAAGCGAATCTCAGAACCGATGAGGACGCGCCGCTGGCTCTGGACATGGGCGATGGTGACGGACGGATCGGTTGATGCGGCGGGGGCGGGCGGGGCGAGGGCGAAGAGGGTGAGGCCGAGTTGCTGAAGCTCGGACGCGAGGCCGTCGGTGTCGGCGTCGTTGCCGTCGGTGATGAGGATGGCGTGTGACGCGGCCTGGCCTGATGCGGTTTGGCGGGCGACGCGTTGGGCGGTGCGCAGGCTTTGGGCGATCCGGGTCTGGTCGCCATCGGGTTGGATCATGGGGAGGGCATCGGGGCCGATCCGATGGGCATCGCGATCGAAGGCGGACCAGTGAAGATCAAACTGCCGGGCGAGCGCGTCGGTCAGGCCGTGATCGATCAGCGCGGCGCGGATCGCGTCGAGTCGGGTTGTGCCATCCGAGCCGGCGGGCAGGGCCATGCTCTGGGACTTATCGATCAGGATGAGCATGGCGGGGCCGCGTTCGGTGGCGGCGGTCAGGTTCAGGACGGGGCGAATGAGACAGAGCAGGAACAGGACGACGGCCAGCGTGCGCAGGATAGCGAGGGCGGCGATCCATCTTGTTGAGACCTGTTTGCGACGGAGGATCACACAGCCGTAGGCGAGCATCACCATGAGCGCCGCGGCCAGGACCAGGGCGAGCCAGACGGGCAGAATTTCAAGTGAAGTGATGCGCATGGTCAGGCTCGAGACGATTCGCGCGGCTGGGCGGCATCGGTGGTGGCGTGAATCTCTTGCATGCGATGGTCGCTGTGTGGATCCGGGAGTCCGGAATCGGTCCCGGCGGCCTGCGCTGCGAGGGGATGCGACACGACGGTGGGGTTGACCTTCGGGCACAGGCGGTGCACGAAATACATCTCAGCGAGGAACACGACGAATGCGAGGACGATGAGCCACGGATCGAGCGCGGCGGGAGATCGGGCGAGGTCGATGTTGCCGCGGGCGCGATCGGGGCGGGTGATGGTGAAGTCGGCGGGTTGCCACCATTGGCGCAGGATGGCTTCGTCGGCAGTGGTCAACGTTGAATCTCTGCGATCGGTTCGCACGACAAAGGGAATGTTTCGGTCACCGGTGTCAGTCTGGTAGGTGATCGTGTAGACACCGGGTTGATCGAGGGATTGCACCTGGACGCTGGGTCGCACGGCATCGGTGCGGAGGGTGGGTTGCCGCTGCTCGCCGGTGGGGGTGGTCAGCGTCACCCTACGGTCGCGGGCGTCGTTGGGGAGCGGGAGATCGGCGACGTCGCCGACTGTATAGTCGTTGACGCGGGCGTGGTGTGAGAGATACGTGAACATCTGGTCGAGCAGGGGCAGGAAGATGTTGCGCGTCGCGAGATTACTGGTGGCGTCGTTCCCGGTGGTGTTGAGGAGGATGACGCGACCGTTCCCGCAGGGATGATCGATGACGGCGGGCGTGCTGGGCCCGATCGTTGCGAGGGCGCGCGGGGGCGCTGCGCCGGCCGCGGGGTGGAGTTCGACGTAGTCCAGGAAGCGCACCTGGCCAAGGTCGCCGAGTTTCGGGTCGGTCAGGCCTGCGAAGATCGGGTGGGTGATGTCGACGTGGCTGAGGGCGGGCAGTGCGTCGGAGCGGCGGGCGCTGAGACGCGCGCCCACTTCCACCGGCAGCAGACTGCGTGACGGGGTGAGCGGATTGTGCATCTTCCGGTTGTAGAAGGCGACATCGGCGGTGGGGCCAAGAAACACGATGAGGCCCGCGCCGGCGGCAACGTGATGCTGGAGCGCCTGCAGGTTGCCCTCGGAGAGGCGTGGGACGTCGACCATCATGATCACGTCGGCATCAGCGATGGCCGGGCTGAGAATATCGGTGTCGAGCAATGAGGTGACACGCAGCGTTCCGGGCGCGGCGGCAGACAAGGCGTCGAGAGCGGTGCGCAGGTGGTGACCGGGCTGCAACTGTTTGATTTGCGTGACATTTGGTTCGATGACGAGCACGCTCAATGCGGCGGAATTGTCGAGGTTCAACCAGAACACATCGTCGTCGCTCAACGCGTCGTTCGGAGAGAGCTGCAGCTTGGCGACGGCACCGGGACGGACGGCATTGGCGGGAATGCTGAACCGCGCTATCGTCGAGCCGTCGGGCTGGACCGTGACGGGCGCGGACGTGGGAGGCACGCCGGGAAGATCGGTGAGCGTCAGCGTGCGCCGAGACGGTTCATCTGATGCGGCGCGCACGATGACGTGGATGGTCCGGGTGTTGTTCAGGTTTGGGCCCGGGTCCGCGAGCGTCGCATCGGCGATATGCGCATCGGCGATCCATGCGTTGGTGGGTCGGGAAGATGATATGTCGATGACGTTGACGCGAAGGGGTCTGTCGACATCCTGGTTGAACCGCTGAATCGCGCTGAGGGACCATGCGGTCAGGGCGTTGTCGGTAACGATGGATAGTTCCAGCTCCCGATTCGTCGAGGCGGGGTCGAGCAGCGGGCGCACGGTCTGGAGGGCGTCGTTGAGATCGAACCCGTCGGGTTGCACTGTCGCGGCGCGGACGTGGGGTAGGTAGACGGCCGCGTCTCCGACGAGTGGGCCGACAACATGTGTGCGGCGGCCGGAGAGCAGGACGGTGGTGCGATCACCCGGACTGAAATGTGCGATCAGCCGCTCGGCGGCGCGCCGGCCCTGATTCAGGTGCGATGCGGCACCAGGTTGACGGTAGCCCATCGTGCGGCCGACGTTCAGGATCACAAACCGATCGGTCGGCGCCGTGCGGGCGGAAGACGAGAAAATGGGTTTGGCCAGCGCCAGGACCAACAGCGTCAGGAACGCAACGCGCAACAGCAAAAGCAGCAGTTGGTGCCATTGAATACGCCGTGAGAGGCGATGCTGAGATGCCCGCAGCCAACGCAAGCTGGAGAACGGCGTTCGCCGCACCTTGCGCGGCTTGAACAGGTGCAGGACGATGGGGACGCTGAGCACGACGAGACCGACCAGCGCCCATGGGGTAAGAAATCCAAACATGACGATTACTTGCGCATGTTCGCGCGGCGCTGCAGGTAGGCCCACAAGGCGTGTTCGTATGGTTGACGGGTGTCGAGCGGTTCGTAGTCGATACCGACTTCGGTGAGTCGGCGGCGATAGAACGTCATCAGTTCATCAATGTGATGTCGATACGAATCGCGAATCGCATCGGAGTTGATTTCCATCTCTTCGCCGGTCTCGACATCCTTGAACAGCGTGGAGCCTTCAAAAGTGAGTTCGAGTTCGGCGGGATCCTGGATGTGGAACACGACGACATCGTGCCGGTGACTGCCGATGAGGCGAAGAGCTTTGAGCGTTTGTTCAGGATCATCAATGAGATCGCTGATCACGACGACGAGGCTGCGACGTTTGAGCGTGCGGATGATCGCGCGGATGCTGGAGGCCAGGTCCGTTTGCCCGGCGGGGGGATTTTGGATCATCGCGCGCATGAGTTGGCGAATGTGCGAACCGCGTGAGCGCGGCGGCACGACGACGCCGGGGCGCATGCTCAGCAGCGCCATCCCGACAGAATCCTGCTGCTTGAGCATGAGATAGGACAGACACGAAGTGAGGTAACAGGCGTAATCCCATTTGGTGATGCCGGTGGTGCCGAAGGCCATCGAGGCGGAGCGGTCGAGCAGGACGTGGCAGCGGACGTTGGTCTGATCTTCGTAGCGCTTGATGTAGTAGTGATCTGTACGGGCGAAGAGAAACCAATCGAGAAACTTCAGGTCATCGCCGGGCACGTACTCCCGGTGGTCGGCGAACTCGACGGAGAAACCGTGGAACGGCGAGCGATGCAGACCGCTGATGAAGCCTTCGACGACGAGCTTGGCGATCATCGGGGTCAGTCCGAAGCGCGACAGCACGGAGGGGTCGAGGTAGCGATTGGGATCAACGCTACGCATCACGTCGGTGACGACCGAATCTGTCCTTCGGCGCGTGGCCTGATCGCGCATGTGCCCAATCCAGCGGGCCAGGGGCGATGGTGATCCGTTTGATTTGGCCATGCGGTTTCTATCCGTGTGTCGCATCGGGTGGGCAGGGAGCGTCACCGTCTTTCGCGTTCGGGTACCTGATCAATGAGGCGTCGAATGATCATGTCAGTGGTAATCCCCTCGGCCTCGGCAACGAAACTGGGCGCGATGCGGTGTCGCAACACGGGTAGCGCCAGATGCCGTACGTCGTCGACGGAGACGTTGGTACGTCCCAGCAGAGCGGCGTGGGTTTTAGCGCAGAGGATCAGGGCCTGGGAGGCGCGCGGGCCTCCGCCCCAACCGACCTGTTCATTGATGAACTCGGCGGCGCCGGGCTCGTTGGGCCTGGTGGCGCGGACGAGATCGACGGCGTAGCCGGTGATGTGGCGCGATACGGGAATGCTGCGGACGACGCGCTGGAACGCCAGCAGGCGGTCGCGGTCGATGGTGGGCTGGACATCGTGAATTTCGATCATGGTGGTGCGGTCGACGATGTCCTCTTCTTCCTGCGATTGCGGATAGCCGATCAGGGTGTTCATCAGGAAGCGATCCTTCTGGGCTTCGGGCAGCGGGTAGGTGCCTTCCTGATCGATGGGGTTCTGTGTGGCGAGCACGAAGAACGGCGGATCGAGGGTGTAGGTCTTGCCGCCGGCGGAGACGGCCCGTTCCTGCATGGCCTGGAGCAGGGCGCTTTGGGTTTTGGGAGGTGTTCGGTTGATTTCGTCGGCGAGGATGATGTGGGTGAACACGGGACCGGCCACGAACACGGTGACGCGACGGCCGGTGGTGTGATCTTCTTCGATGACGTTGGTGCCGACGATGTCGGACGGCATGAGATCGGGGGTGAACTGGATGCGTTTGAAATCGAGCGAGAGCATGTCGGCGAGGGTCTGAATCATCAACGTCTTGGCGAGGCCGGGCACACCTTCGAGCAGGTTGTGGCCGCCGGCGAAGATCGTGATGAGCAGTTCTTCGAGGACATCGATCTGACCGACGACGACTTTGGCGAACTCACGGAGCATCGCTTCGCGACACGCGTGCAGTTCGCCCACGGCGTGCGCGAGATCGTCGGCGGCATCCTGGGTGGTTGTTGAGGTGGTCATGGTGGGTATTGCCTTGGTGTGACTGATGGGAGTGACTAATGCGATAGCGCGTGGACGACGATGTTGAGCGCGACGCGCAGGGCGTCATCGCTGGTGACGCCTTTGGCGTAGGCGTTGGATTCGCGGTTCACTGCGCTGAACAGATCGAACGGTGTGTAGATCACGGCAAGCCGATCGTCGATGAAGAGGCCGTAAAACTCGGGGAATTGTAGCGTCGGATCATCGCGCAGGGCGGGGGAGGTGTATTCGACGCGGCCGATGCGGTTCCATCCCGCGGCAAAGAGGGGGTGCGAGGGAGGGAGTTCGATGAGGTCCTGATCGCTGAAGACCCGCTTGAGTTCGCGTTGAAAGGCTTCATCGAAAGGTTTGAGGCCGGCGGCGGCGCTGGCGACGAGGGTGCCGCCTTTGTTGAGATAGTCGCGCAGGCCGGTGATCTGTTTGTCGGTCCATTCAAAATCGTAGTGACCGGTTATAAAGATCAGGGGATAGTCGCCGATCGCCTCATCGTCCAGGGCGATGACGTGGGGCGCATAGTCGACGTCGATGCCGGTGTTGTCTTTGAGGCCCTGCATGACAGCGTTCTGCAGGACGGGGTTCACATCCCAACTGCCGGCGTAGCGCACCTGGGCGAAGCGGACGACATCACCATCGCGCGAGGCGCCGGTATAGACGGGGAACTCCTGAGCCATGAAGCGGCCGTATTCGGTGATGCCGAGCACGTAGGACACGAGATTCACACCAAGGCGCACGGCGGATTCGCCAACGATGTGTTTGCCGGCGGGGTGGTATTTATCGTTGCTCCATGCGGCGCCCATGCCACCGGGGATCAGGATCGCGGCGGATCGCGTGCCGACATCCAGTGAATAGATCTCGGGCGCCCGGGTGAACTGCACGCCGTTGACGAGGACCAGCACCTGCTTGATGCGATAGCGTGCGTTGTAGATCGGATGATCCAGCGGCAGTTTCATGAAGTCCTTTTGCGGGAACACCTTTTTCATCTCGCGCACGACGGAGAGCGAAAACTCGTCCCGTCCGCGGGCCGCATTGAAGATGATCGTGCCGCCGTCGAGGATGAACTTCCGCAGGTTTTCGACTTCGCTCTCGCTGAGCGCGAACGCATAATCGCCGGTCATGTAGAGCAGGGGAATGTCGACGGGGTCGAATCCGGGACTGCTCAGCGGCTTGACGGCATATTGATAGTTATTGCCGTCTTTGAGTCGTTCATTGGTCGCACGGATGAGTTGATAGCCGTCGTCCTTGTAGCTCTGCCATTGCTCGAAGACTTGTTGTCGGCCGTCGGGGTAGACGTACTTGAGCTTCTGGCCGTACTGCACCTTGTACATGATGGTCAGGTTGGTCGGCGGCGGAGGGCGACGGTCCTGCGTCTTGCGCATCGTCGGGCCGAAGTCGGGCAGGACGGAGGTCTCTTCGCCGCTGGCGCGGGTGCGGGGCGGGGCCTTGGCGGGCGGGGGCGGCTTGCTTTGCGGCGGCGGGAAGTTGATCACGCGTTGGGCGTGAGCGGGACTTGCACTCCAGCCCACGACGGTGAGCGCGGCGATCAGGCCAATCATTGCGGCGGCAGGTTCGATGATCCGGTGCTTCATTTCATGTCCACCTTGATGGTGGGCTCACCGCGGTTGGGATCGGGGCGATACCAGTCGTCGGCCGGCTCGATAAGTTGTTTGTGCAGCGTGCGCGGGCTGCTCTGGCCTTCCTCGGGCGGGGCGATCACGATCAGATCATAGAAGGGCGCATTCTCGCGATTGTTCTTCTTGGATAGTTTCCAACTTCGCACGGTGAGGGGGCGCATCGTCCCGGGCAGCGGGGTCCTTCCCTCAGGATCAAGATGAGCGGGCGCGTTGCGGACGTTCAGATCTGCTTTGTTCTTGGGGACGCCGCCCGAAACAGGCGCGGTTTGCACCTGGACCTGTGTTCGTTCGGGGTGATCACCTCCAACCTGGACCACGAGATATGCCATCGCCTGCACGGTGCTGTTGCGGCTCAGCGTGATGCGATCGTCGGTGAGATTACAGTTGATCAGGGCGACGGTTGAGTTGGCCGCGGACATTGCGTGGGCATCGTCGGCGAGGTCATCGGCGCCGCACGTGGTGAACTGGACCTGCGAATCGGTGACGTGGAACGCGGTGGCGGACCCGGCTACGGTTGTGTGTTCGACCGAGCCGGTCGACTGATGAAGTATGATCCCGCGCTGCTCGCAATCGGTGATCGTGTTGTGGCGGATCATGGCATTTTGACCGATCCAGTGCACGCCGGTCGCGCAGTTCTGAATGGCGTTGCCGATGAAGGCTGAGTCGACGTCAGTGTGGACCATGAGGCCGGTGACGTAGTTGCCGAGGATCCGATTGCCGTGTATCTCGGCCAGCTTGCAGTTGTTCAACTGCATGGCGGAATGGTTGATGCGCTGTGCGCTGGCGAACACATTGTTGCGCAGCGTGGGCGTGTCGCAATTAGCCAGTTCCAGATGGGACGATCCTGAAAAACGATTGCCGATCAGGTTGAGCCGCTCGCTGGCTTTCGCTCCGGTGTTATCCAGAGACTGAAGCTTCAGCGCCACGTTCACCAGTGCGATGTCCTGCATGTCGATCATCACATCGTGATCGGCGGCGATGACAAGCGGCCGGGCGGGTTTCCGGTCGGCGGCGGCGGCACTGAGCCGCACATTCTTGTGTCCGTCGGCCGCAGCCTTGAGCCCGTACGCGAGCAGTGAACTGTTTTGCATCAAGCGCAGTGTGCGGGGCGGACCGCTGCCGTCATCGATCACGCGCAATTCGATGGAACTGCGCGGGGATTGCGTGCCGTCAAGCTGAATCACGCCGTATGATTCAATCGGGCCGGCTACGGTCAACGTGTGGGGTCGGTCATCGATCGCGAACCGCAACACTGCTTCAGGATCGAGATACAGGCGGGTGCACGACGGTCGATCCGTGTGATCGGCATCGAACACGACGGTATCGCGCATGGCGATGCAGACGACGTCGGCGGCGGTCGGGACGTGTCCGCCGTGCCATGATGACGGATCAGACCATCGGCCCCC